>DRKP01000001.1 GCA_011051715.1 Sedimenticola thiotaurini
ACCAGGTCCAGCGGCTGCCCCAGCCGGTCCAGCAGTTCGTCCAACAGCAGCGCCTGGGCAGTGGTCCGGGGAAAACCAACCAGCAGAAAACCGTCACGGGTATCCGGCTGCCGCAGCCGTTGCTTCAGCACCTGCAGGATGAGTTCGTCCGGGACCGGTTGTCCCATGTCGAGAAACGCGCGCGCCTGGCCGGCGGGACCCTCGTCTCCCCTCGGTGCCTGCCGCAGCAGGCTGCTGACCGATATGCGCGGAATCCGGTAGTGCTCCGCCAGCAGGGTGGCCTGGGTCCCCTTGCCGGAACCCGGCGGACCGATAAGAACCATTCTCATTGTTAGTTGTATCCCCCAGCATGCGGCGCCGTTCACCATGGGCCGATCTGCAACCGGCGGCCGCTCCCCCTGCAACACAGGCACACCGCCATTCGGATGGTATCCCGTTGATTGTCAAGACAATCAAGAAATTCCATGCCGGCATCCAACATTTGCATTGGTCGCCCCCACCACTGTTCGATAAAGTAAGCGGAGAATTCCTGCAAAGTCAATGCAATGGTTCAAAAAGCACCGCCTTCCGCGGTATCCTTCGAGCCCCGTCAGCAGACCAGTCCCGGATCGCCATGCAAGCAGCCCCCGATATCAGCGACAGTGAAACCTGGGTCATCAGGACCACCCTGCGCGAACGCTACAAGGAGGAGGTGGAGGTCCAGATCGCCGACTCCGAGATCCGCCTGCATCCATCCGATCGCGAGGTCACCCAGTGTCCGGTCTGGTACTGGCAGCGCGGCGACTGCCACTTCGTCATCTTCAAGACCGGCACCCGCCGCTACCGCTGCCAGTTCTTCTATCGCGCCTACCAGCAGTACGGTACCGGGGTGAAGGAGTATACCGACATCACCGAGTGCGTCGTCTCCCTGCTCCAGGCCCAGGCGGACCACGAGGCGCGCGAGCGGGGCGATCTGAAATAGCCCCGCCGGCCGGCCCGATCCCGAACACCAAACCCGAATCTACAGCAACCCAAGGAAGTGAGCATGAGCAAGAAAAACGCCTTCTATGCCCAGTCCGGCGGTGTCACCGCCGTCATCAACGCCTCGGCCTGCGGCGTCATCGAGACCGCCCGCCAGCACAGTGACCGGATCGGCACCGTCTATGCCGGCAAGAACGGCATCATCGGCGCCCTCACCGAGCAGCTGATCGACACCAGCCAGGAATCGGCCGCGGATATCGCCGCCCTCAAGCACACCCCCTCCGGCGGTTTCGGTTCCTGCCGCTTCAAGCTCAAGGGCCTGGAAGAGAGCAAGCGCGAGTACGAGCGCCTGATCGAGGTGTTCAAGGCCCACGATATCGGCTACTTCTTCTACAACGGCGGCGGAGACTCCGCCGACACCTGCTACAAGGTATCCCAGCTGTCCGAGAAGATGGGCTTCCCGGTGCAGGCGATCCACGTGCCGAAGACCGTGGACAACGACCTGCCGATCACCGACAACTGCCCCGGCTTCGGCTCTGTGGCCAAGTACATCGCCGTCTCCACCCTGGAGGCCAGCTTCGACGTCCGCTCCATGGCCGCCACCTCCACCAAGATCTTCGTCATCGAGGTGATGGGGCGTCACGCCGGCTGGATCGCCGCTGCCGGCGGCCTGGTCGAGGACAACGGCATCCCGGTGGTGATCCTGTTCCCGGAAGTCGAATTCGACCAGGAGAAGTTCCTGGCCAAGGTGAAGGCCAGGGTGGAGGAGTTCGGCTACTGCACCATCGTGGTCTCCGAAGGGTGCCACTGGCCCGACGGCAAGTTCCTGGCCGAGCAGGGCACCCGGGATGCCTTCGGCCACGCCCAGCTGGGTGGCGCAGCACCGGTGGTGGCGAACATGATCAAGGACGCCCTCGGCCTGAAGTTCCACTGGGCGGTGGCCGACTATCTGCAGCGCGCGGCCCGCCACCTGGCCTCCGCCTCCGATGTGGAGCAGGCATACGCCCTGGGCCAGGCGGCGGTGGAGAAGGCGCTGGAGGGCAAGAACTCCATCATGCCCACCGTGGTGCGTGAATCCTCCAGCCCCTACAAGTGGAGCATCGGCGAGGCCCCCCTCAGCGAGGTGGCCAACGTGGAGAAGATGATGCCGATGGAGTTCATCACGGAGGACGGCTTCGGCATCACCGAGGCCTGCAAGGAGTACCTCTATCCGCTGATCCAGGGCGAGGCCTATCCCCCCTACAACGACAACGGCATGCCGGAATACGTCACCCTGAAGAACATCCTGGTGCCGAAGAAGCTGGCCGAATTCGAGCTGAAGTAATCCACCCATTAAAAAATTCAGGGGACCGGACGGTCCCCTCTTTTTTGTTTATTGACCGGGATCAAAGCGGTGTGGCGGCAAACCCGTGAGAGTAGTCTGTCGGCGCGAAGGCCCGCGGTCGTCCCGGGTGGGGACGAACCGATAAAAAATCATCACATGAAGTCAGGAGAGATACTATGACAGGTGGACTCGTGTTCGCCCTGGCCTGTGCCCTCGCGGCGCTGGTCTACGGCATCGTTTCAGTGAAGTGGATCCTGTCCCAGCCGGAAGGGACGGATCGGATGAAAGAGATCTCCCGGGCGGTCCAGGAAGGGGCCCAGGCCTATCTCAACCGCCAGTACACCACCATCGGCATGGTCGGCATCGTGGTCTTCGTCGCCCTCTGGTTCGCCCTGGGCATGGCGACGGCGGCCGGCTTCGCCATCGGCGCCATCCTCTCGGGCGCCGCCGGCTACATCGGCATGAACATCTCGGTCCGTGCCAACCTGCGCACCGCAGAGGCGGCCAACTCCGGTATCAACGCGGCACTGCAGGTCGCCTTCCGCGGCGGCGCCATCACCGGCATGCTGGTGGTCGGACTGGGCCTGCTCGGCGTGGCCGGCTACTACGCCATCCTGTTGGCGATGGGCGTGCACGATCCCCTGCATCCCCTGGTCGGCCTGGCCTTCGGTGGCTCCCTGATCTCCATCTTCGCCCGACTCGGCGGCGGCATCTTCACCAAGGGTGCCGACGTGGGTGCCGATATCGTCGGCAAGGTGGAGGCCGGCATCCCCGAGGACGACCCGCGCAACCCGGCGGTGATCGCCGACAACGTGGGCGACAACGTGGGCGATTGCGCCGGTATGGCCGCCGACCTGTTCGAGACCTACGCCGTGACCGTGGTGGCCACCATGCTGCTGGGCGGCCTGCTGCTGAAGGATGCCGGCGCGAACGCCATCCTCTATCCGCTGGTGCTGGGCGGTGTCTC
>DRKP01000002.1 GCA_011051715.1 Sedimenticola thiotaurini
ATCGGAAAAGACAGAAGCCAGGCGCTCAGCGCCTGCGATTGCAGACGCATCGCCGTTGTCGCCGCGATCAGCGTTCACGCCACCGCGAACCAGGAACCCGCAGCAGTCGGGCATGGAAATTGGAATCAGTCCAACCACTCCTCACTCCTCAATCCTCACTCCTCACTCCTCACTCCTCACTCCTCACTCCTCACTCCTCACTCCTCGGCCCTCGGCCCTCGGCCCTCAGCCCTCACTAAGCTACAATCCCCTCCCCCGAAACCGCCACGGAGCTTCCCATGCCCAAGACCCACCACGGCGAACGCATCGTCCTGGCCAGCAACAATGCCGGCAAGGTGCGCGAGATCAACCGGCTGCTGGCGGCGGAGGCGATCCAGGTCGTCCCCCAGCGCGAGTTCGGCATTCCCGACGCCGACGAGACCGGGCTCACCTTCGTCGAGAACGCCATCCTCAAGGCGCGCCATGCCGCCGCCCTCAGCGGCCTGCCGGCGATCGCCGACGACTCGGGCCTGGAGGTGGACGCCCTGAACGGACGCCCCGGCATCTACTCGGCACGCTTCGCCGGAGCCGGCTGCAGCGATGCCGACAACAACCGCAGGCTGCTGCAAGAACTTGAAGGGGTGCCGGAGGCGGAGCGCAGCGCCCGCTTCCAGTGCCTGATGGTCTACATGCGCCACGCCGAGGATCCCACCCCCATCATCTGTCAGGGCACCTGGGAGGGGGTGATCCTGACCGCACCGCGCGGAGACAACGGCTTCGGCTACGATCCCCTCTTCTGGGTACCGGATCACGGCTGCAGCTCCGCCGAACTGGAGCCGGACGAGAAGAACCGCATCAGCCACCGGGGCCAGGCGCTGCGCAGGCTGCTGGCGGCCCTGTCCGGCTAGCAGACATTCAAGCGCGCCCGGCTGGAACGAACCATCGTCGCCACGGTCTTATCAACCTGACGTAACCGTCACCAAGCTGTCATCGCCCCGCAACCGGATTGCAATCGAGGGGCGCTATCGTCCGGTTCAGGCGACCAAGGAGATACGATGATGATCGAGAAGAGATACCAGCCGCGCATGGACACCCGGATCGAGGCCGAGATCCGCTATCGCGAGCGCAGCTTTCCCGCCATGGTGACCGACCTTTCCAGCGGTGGCCTGCGCCTGCGAACCCGCAGCCTGCAGATACCCCGCGGGAACATGGTGGAAATCCGCTTCCGCCATGGTGGGAAGGAGTGGCAACTGCGGGGTCTGGTGGTGGAGCAGCCGGGGAATAGTGAAGTCTGCGTCATGTTCCAGGAGCCGCAGCCGGCCCTGTTCGAACAGGTGAGCCGCATGCCTGCGTCTGTCATACCAGGGCATTCCGCCGGTCCCCGCAAGGCCGCCTGAGCCTGCCTCCGGCACCACTGCCGAAGGCGTGGTGCCACCCCTTCCTCCGCCTTGCCGTCGGAGAAGATGTCAGTCCATCAGTTCCCGCTGGACTGTTTCGGGGTCCTCGTGCCGCACATCCTTTCCCTTCACCAGGAAAATGGTGTGGCGCGCGACATAGGCGGCATGGCTGCCGATACGCTCCAGAGCCCGCAACCCGAGAGTGATGTCCACCACGTGACCGACGCTGCGGGCATCCTCCATCAGGTAGGTCGAGAGGCGCCGCAGGGCCGCTTTCATCTCCTCGTCCAGCCGGGAGTTCATCCGGATCACCTCGAACGCCAACCGGCTGTCGAGATCGGCGAAGGCATCCACCGCCTTGTGCACCATCTCGACCACCTGCAGCGCCAGCCTGGGGATATCGGCAACCAGGGCGTATCCGGGCGGGCTGTTGTCGCTGTCGTAGAAGTGCAGGGTCAGGCGGGCGATGCGCCTGGCCTGATCACCGATCCGCTCCAGGTCGGACATGATCTTGCCGACTGCGATGATCTCGCGCAGATCCTTTGCCATGGGCTGACGCCTGGCAATGATATGAATGATCTGATCGTCGACCTGCAACTCGATGGAATCGATATCCTTGTCCTGTAACACCACCTCATTGGCGCTGTCCAGATCCTCGTCCTCCAGGCTCTTGACCGCCTGCACGATCTGCATCTCCACCTGGCGCCCGGCATCGACCACGGTCTGGTGGAGCATTCTCAGTTCCCGGTCGTAACTCTTTATGGTGTGACCGCTGGTTATCTCTTCCATTGCCATTGTTCCTCAGGTGTGATGGCCAAACGATGCCCTGCCGTGGCCGGCCTTCCGTTCAACGGGGGATCGGAACTCAGCCGAAACGACCCGTGATGTAGTCTTCGGTCAACCTGTGCCGCGGCTGGGTGAAGATATCGTCGGTGTTGCCGACCTCGATCAACCGTCCCAGATGAAAATAAGCGGTGCGCTGGGACACCCGGGCGGCCTGCTGCATGGAGTGGGTGACGATGGCGATGGTGTAGTTCTCGCGCAGTTCCTCCATCAGTTCCTCCACCCTGGCGGTGGCGATTGGATCGAGCGCTGAACAGGGCTCGTCCATCAGGATCACCTCCGGTGACACGGCGATGGCGCGGGCGATGCACAGGCGCTGCTGCTGCCCCCCCGACAGGCCGGTTCCCGGCTGTTCCAGGCGATCCTTCACCTCGTCCCACAACCCAGCCTTCCTCAGGGTCGACTCCACCAGGTCATCCAGCTCCGACTTGCTGCCCACCAAGCCGTGAATGCGCGGCCCGTAGGCGATATTGTCGTAGATCGATTTTGGGAACGGATTCGGTTTCTGGAACACCATCCCCACCTGGGCACGCAGCGGCACCACATCCATGCGCCGGTCATAGATGTCCTCTCCACCCAGCCTGATCTCTCCACTGACCCGGCAGATGTCGATGGTATCGTTCATCCGGTTCAGGCAGCGCAGAAAGGTCGACTTGCCGCAACCGGACGGGCCGATCATGGCAATGATCTCGTTCTGACCGATATCCAGGCCGACGTCGAAGATGGCCTGTTTGTCACCGTACCAGACGTCTACGTTGCGAGCGGTCATGCGGGGCTGGGCAGCGGTGATGTCACCCACGGTTCCGGTGAATTCATAGACGGCAGGGTTCACTGTCTCAGCCTCCTCGTTCCGCGCCTCGGCTACGGGCGCAGCACCGATGACCGCAGCTGCATCGACTGTCGTGTTCATGCTCGAATACCTCTGTCGTTCGTGTCGATCTTTCTATCAGGTGAAGAGCCGGTCGCCATTCACCAGCGTCGTTCGAACCGGCGGCGCAGGATCACCGCCAGCAGATTCATGGTGGTGAGGAAGGCCAGCAACACCATGATCGCCGCCGAGGTGCGCTCCACGAAGGCCCGTTCCGGGCTGTCGGCCCAGAGATAGACCTGTACCGGCAGCACGGTGGCGGGATCCAGTACGCCCTGGGGAACGTCCACGATGAACGCCACCATGCCGATCATCAGCAGCGGCGCCGATTCCCCCAGCGCCTGGGCCATGCCGATGATGGTTCCGGTGAGCATCCCCGGCATCGCCAGGGGCAGTACGTGATGGGTGATGGTCTGCAGCTTGGAGGCCCCCACACCCAGGGCCGCCTCCCGGATCGACGGCGGCACCGATTTCAAGGCCGCACGGCTGGCAATGATGATGGTGGGGAGGGTCATCAGGGTCAGGACCAGGCCGCCCACCAGTGGCGCGGACCGGGGAAGACTGAAAAAGTTGATGAATACCGCCAGACCCAGCAGGCCGAAAACGATGGAGGGAACCGCCGCCAGGTTGTTGATATTGACCTCGATCAGATCGGACCAGCGGTTCACCGGCGCGTACTCCTCCAGATAGACGGCGGTGGCCACTGCCAGGGGGAAGGAGAGCAGAAAAGTGACCAGGATGGTGTACAGGGATCCCATCACCGCGCCGCCGATGCCGGCCTGTTCCGGCTCCCGGGAATCACCGTGGGTGAAGAATGGAGGATTGAAACGGGTCGTCACGGCCCCCTCCCGCTCCAGGCGCTCCAGCCAGCCGATCACCTTGTCCTTCACCCGCCGGCTGGTTTCCGGGAGAGTACGATCCACATGACCCTTCACCAGCATGTCGATGTCGTCGTCGGCGGTCAGCCATACCGGTCGACTGGTGCCGATGAGCCCAGGATCCGACAGCACCATCGCCCGCAGTTCCAACGCCGCACCGGAACTGATTATCCGGTACAGGGCCCGCTTGTCCCGGCGGGATTTGACATCGGGGAAGGCGGTCCGCAGGGCCTGCTTGACGAGACCCGCATAGTCGGCGGCGGACAACACCGCGGGATCCCGGTTGCCTTCCGGATCCAGCCGCTGGGGGTCAAAATCGATCTGCAGGCGAATCCCGGTCTGAAAGAACCCCGTGTATCCCTTGCTGACGATGTCGGTGAACAGCATCCCGACCAGGCTCAGTCCGATCACGATGGCACCCAGTCCCAGCAGCCGGAATCGACGCTCGCGGCGGTGCCGCCGATGGAGGCCGGCCTTGACCAGATCGACGGTCTTCCCGGCCGAATCATTCATACTGTTCACGGTATTTCCTCACCACGTGAAGGGCGATGACGTTCATGATCAGGGTGACCACGAACAGGGTCAGGCCGAGGGCGAAGGCGGCCAGGGTCTTGGGGCTGTCGAACTCCTGGTCGCCCACCAGCAGGGTGACGATCTGCACTGTCACCGTGGTCACGCTCTCCAGCGGGTTGGCGGTCAGATTGGCGGTCAGTCCGGCCGCCATCACCACGATCATGGTCTCACCGATGGCCCGCGAGGCCGCCAGCAGCACCCCGCCGACGATACCGGGCAGGGCGGCGGGTATGATGATCCGGGTGATGGTCTCGGAACGGGTCGCGCCGATCCCGTAGGAGGCGTCCCGCATTGCCTGGGGTACGGCATTGATCACATCGTCGGACAGGGACGACACGAACGGGATGATCATAATGCCCATCACCAGACCCGCCGCGAGGGCGCTCTCCGACGACACCTGCAGGCCCAGCGACTCTCCGCTGGCGCGAATGAATGGGGCCACGGTGAGGGCGGCGAAGAAACCGTAGACCACGGTCGGGATGCCGGCCAGGATCTCCAGCACCGGCTTGGCCAGCGCGCGCATCCTGGACCCTGCGTATTCGGACAGGTAGATCGCCGACATCAGGCCGATGGGTACCGCCACCAGCAGGGCGATGAGCGAGATCAGCAGGGTGCCGGCGAACAGGGGAATCACCCCGAAGGCACCGGAAGAGCCCACCTGGTCGGCGCGAATCGCCATCTGCGGGCTCCAGCCGAGGCCGAACAGAAAGTCGGTGACGGGAATGATCCGGAAAAACCGGATAGACTCAAACAGCACCGACAGGACGATACCGAGGGTGGTGAGGATGGCCACCAGGGAACTCGCTATCAACAGCCAGCGGACGATCTGCTCGACCCGGTTGCGGGCCCGCAGGCGCGGAGAGATCAGGCGCCAGCCCAACAGGATGCCGCCGATGGCGAGTGAGATCACCACCACCGCCAGGGCGGCCGTCGCCGTCTGCTGCAGGCTGCGATAGTGCTCCGCCGCCCGCTGCATCTCCGGGTTGATTTCCCCGGAGGTGATATTACCCTGCGCCAGGTTGGTGATGTCGTTGATCAACAGCCCCATCTGCTCCGGCGGCAGCTGATGCAGCTTTGCCGGCAGATCGGCCACCACCAGGTCAGTGATGATACTGGACTGGAATGCGACCCACAGCCCCAGTACCAGCAACGCGGGCATGCCGCACAACAGGGCAGTGTAGAGGCCATAGTAACCGGGCAGGGAGTGCAGCTTGCGCACGCCGGAGCGTCCGCCGGCCACGCCGAGGGAGCGGCGCCAGCCCACCTGGTAGGCGACCGCCATCAGGATCAGCAGCAGCGCGAGGATGGTGATCGTATTCATGCTCGGAAAGTCATCGTCGTTGCGGTTCCATCAGGGCATCGACCTGCCCCCGTGGCGGTCGCTCATCGCTTTCAATGTGGTGTTGGCAACGGCAGGGCCCGGGGACCGAACAAGCGCAGATCCCCAGGCCCGACCACGCTGGACACACCGCCTCAGTTCAGTTGCAGCGGCTTCAGCATCCGGGTATCGGCGGCATATTTTTCACGCTCTTCTTTCGGCATGGGAATCAATCCCTTGTCGGCCAGATAGCCGTCGTCACCCCAGGCCTTTTCACTGGTGAACTCGGCCAGATATTCCGGGATGCCGGGGATCTTCCCCACGTGGGCCTTCTTGACATAGAAATAGAGGGCGCGGGAGACCGGGTACCTGCCTTCAGCAATGTTGTCGAAGGTCGGCTCCACCCCATCCACCCTGGAGCCCTGGATCCTGTCTTCGTTCTGCTCCAGGAAGCTGTAGCCGAAGATGCCAACCGCCTTCGGGTTGCTCTCCAGTTTCTGTACGATCAGGTTGTCGTTCTCGCCCGCCTCGATATAGGCGCCGTCTTCGCGGATGGTATGGCAGATCCCCTTGTACCGGCCCTTCAGCTGCTTCGCCCTGGCCTTGTCGCCCGCCTTCCTGGCCTGCTTGGCGTCGGACTTGATCTGCCTGATCCAGTCGAATTTCTTGCAGCCGCCCTCCATCGCCAGCTCAACGAAGGCATCCCTGGTACCGGAGGTGGGCGGTGGGCCCAACACCTCGATCGGGGTGTTCGGCAGGGCCGGATCCAGGTCGCGCCAGGTCCGGTAGGGGTTGTCCACCAGCGTGCTCCCTCCCTTCGGATCCGGTACCTGTCTGGCCAGGGCCAGGAAGATGTCCTTGCGGGTCAGATTCATCTTCGGCGCCTGCTTCGAGTTGGCCAGGACGATGCCGTCGTAGCCGATCTTGACCTCCACGATCTCCTTCACCCCGTTTCCTGCGCAGCGCTCCACCTCGGACTTCTTGATCCGGCGGGAGGCGTTGGTGATGTCCGGGGTCTGTACCCCCACCCCTTCGCAGAACAGCTTGAGGCCGCCGCCGGAGCCGGTGGACTCGATCTTCGGTGTCCTGAACCGGCTGGTCCTGCCGAAGGTCTCGGCCACCACGGTGGCGAAGGGATAGACGGTGGACGAACCCACGATGGAGATGTAGTCCCTGGAGGCGGCCTGTACTCCCAGCGCCGCCAGCGCCAGGACGCCACCCGCGGCGAATCGTTTCCTGTTCATGTCGGTTACTCCGGTCGGTGATGAATCTGAGGCGGAGTATGGGGATGGTTTGTTACAGGATTACGACAGCGCGGCACCCCGCAGCAGGGACCCGTCCCGATATCGGAGCAGAGGGCGGGGCGTGATGACACCGGCTCCGCGGCTCCGGTTTTCTGGTATGGTTCCGTCTGGATACTCCGGCACCGGCAGACCATGGCAAAGACCCACGTAGTCGATCCCTCCG
>DRKP01000003.1 GCA_011051715.1 Sedimenticola thiotaurini
CGCTCCAGTCGCTCCTTGAGCTGGCGCGAGGTGAGGTATCTGCCCTCGCGGCCGGCGAACGGGGAGTTGTTGACCTGGAAGGTCATGCTGACGGTGGGCTCGTCCACGGTCAGGGGCGGCAGTGCCTCCACGTGGTCCGGGTCGCACAGGGTATCGGAGACGTTGGGCGCCTCGATGCCGGCCAGGGCGACGATGTCGCCGGCACCGGCCTCCTCCACCTCCACCCGCTCCAGGCCGAGAAAGCCGTAGACCTTGCCGATCTTCGCCCGGTGGGTGTCGCCGTCCCGCTTCTCCACCACGATGGGCATGTTGCGGCGTACGGTACCCCGGGCGATGCGCCCGATGGCGATGGCCCCGACGTAGGAGTTGTAGGCCAGGGTGGAGACCTGCATCTGGAACGGCCCCTCGGGATCCACGTCGGGCGCCGGGCAGTTTTCGACGATCGCCTGGAACAGGGGCGTCATGTCACCTCCGCGCACATCCGGCTCCAGCCCGGCGTAACCGTTGATGGCCGAGGCGTAGACGACCGGGAAGTCGAGCTGCTCGTCGCTCGCCCCGAGCCGGTCGAACAGATCGAAGGTCTGGTCGATCACCCAGTCCGGCCGGGCCCCCTCGCGGTCGATCTTGTTCACCACCACGATCGGTTTCAGCCCATGCTTGAACGCCTTCTGGGTGACGAACCGGGTCTGGGGCATCGGCCCCTCCACCGCATCCACCAACAGCAGTACCGAGTCCACCATCGACAGCACCCGCTCCACCTCGCCACCGAAATCGGCGTGACCGGGGGTGTCGACGATGTTGATCCGGTAGTCGTTCCAGCGGATCGCCGTGTTCTTCGAGAGGATGGTGATACCGCGCTCCTTCTCCAGATCGTTGGAGTCCATCACCCGCTCCACCGGCCCGAAGCGGTCGCCCAGGGTGCCGGACTGCTGCAGCAGCTGGTCCACCAGGGTGGTCTTGCCGTGGTCGACATGGGCGATGATGGCGATATTGCGAAGCTGACTGATCATGGAGACGGGGCTTTCCGCGGGGCGACTGGGTGAGGGAAGGCGGCGCATTATAGCGAATCCGGAGAAAAACACATGCCCGATCGGGACCCGCAGATCGAATCAATGGCTTAGGCAGTTTTCATGAAGTTCAGAATACGGCTTTTCGAGTATCGCACTGTGACCCAACTTAAATTCCACTTATTCACAGATCCTGTGGATAACTCTGTTGATAACAGCGTGACCAAGCCCCCAAACCCGCTCCACAAAAGGATTTTCGTTAAATTGTCAAAAAAACGTACAGATTTTTATGTCTTGACAAAACAGTGAGTTACAGAACCCGTCATCGATTTGGGAGTTAGATTCGTGAACTGGATCCCGCGGCGGGGAGAGAATCGGCCCCGGTGTGTATAACCCGCAGTTCAGCAGGGCCCGGATGGCCCCGTTCTGGGGGGTTTTGTGATCTTCCGCTTGGACATTTTCCAGGCCATCTGAAAAAATGGCGGCCCTGCGACGCCATTGCCCGCAAACATCCATTCGGGCGGGAAAACCCGCCCCCTTCCACTGAGGTGAACGTGAGAAAGATTCTTCTGGCGCTGGTACTGCTCCTGGCCTTCACCCAGGCCGGGGCGGAGAGCCGCTACGTGACCGACCAGTTCAAGATCACCCTCCGCGCCGGCGAGAGTTCCGGCCACAAGATCCTCAAGATGCTTCCCAGCGGCACCGAACTGGAGCTGCTGGGCAGCAACCCGGAGACCGGCTACTCCAGGGTGCGCACCAGGGACGGCAAGACCGGCTACGTGCTGACCCGCCAGCTGATGAAGATCCCCAGCGCCCGTGACCGCCTGGTGAAGGCGGAGAAGCGGCTGCAGGAGCTGCAGGCCGAACCGGACGCACTCAGCGCACGGCTGTCGAAACTGCAGGGCCGGCACCAGCAGCTGCAGCGCGAGTACGACGCGCTAAAGGCGAGCAAACAGAAGCTGGACAAGGAGCTGGAGTCGATCCGCCGCACCGCCTCCAACGCCATCCGTATCTCCAACGAGCGCAACGAGCTGCGCAAGATGGTGGCGAAGCTGACCCGTGAGGTGGAGGACCTGAAGCAGGAGAACCGGGAACTGAGCAACGACAGCAACCAGAAGTGGTTCCTGATCGGCGCCGCCGTCATCATCCTGGGCATCATCCTGGGTCTGATCCTGCCCCACCTGCGGTTCCAGAAGCGCAAGAGCAGCTGGGGATCACTGTAGGCGGGCACCGCCGTGTTTCGCGGCGGTGCACCATTCCGACCCCGCGATCCACCCTGTAGGAGCACCGCCCCCGGCGCGAAGGGACATTCAAATGCCCACCTGCCGGCAAAGGCCGCTATCCCTGCGGTTGTATCCCCTCTGGATTCCGGCCGGCGCCGGAATGACGCAAGGTACTTGGTCTGAAGATGCCTGATCGGAAGCGCCCCAGGGGATCCGGCCCCCTTCGGGCCGGCCCGAAGAACCTACCGTTTCAGCTGGGACAGATCCCGCACCGCCCCGTGGGCGGCGCTGGTGGTGAGCGCGGCGTAGGCCTGCAGCGCCTCGGAGACCTGCCGCTGCCGCTCCAGCGGCTGCCAGGCCCGGTCACCCCGCGCCTCCATCTCCCGGCGGCGTGCCGCCAGTTCGTCGTCGGGAACGGCGATACCGATGCTGCGCCCCGGGATGTCGATCTCGATGATGTCCCCCTCCTGCACCAGGCCGATGTTGCCCCCCTCCGCCGCCTCCGGTGAACAGTGTCCGATGGAGAGCCCCGAGGTACCGCCGGAGAAGCGGCCGTCGGTGATCAGGGCACACACCTTGCCCAGCCCCTTGGACTTGAGATAGCTGGTGGGGTAGAGCATCTCCTGCATCCCCGGCCCCCCCTTGGGCCCCTCATAGCGGATCAGCACCACGTCGCCGGCCCGGATCCGGTCATCCAGGATTGCCTCCACTGCCGCCTCCTGGCTCTCGAAAATGCGCGCCGGGCCGGAAAACTTCAGGATCGACGCATCCACCCCGGCGGTCTTGACGATGCATCCCTCCTCGGCCAGGTTGCCGTAGAGCACCGCCAGGCCGCCGTCGCGGCTGTAGGCGTGCTCCAGATCGCGAATGCAGCCGCCGGCCCGGTCCAGGTCCAGATCGGGCCAGCGGCTCGACTGGCTGAACGCCTGCTGGCTCGGCACCCCGGCGGGTCCGGCCAGGTAGCGGTTGCGCACGGCCTCGTCGTCGCTTCGCATCACGTCCCAGTGGTCGATGGCATCACCGATGCTGGCGGCGTGGACACAGCCGCTGTCGCGGTGGATCAGCCCGGCCCGGTCCAGCTCGCCGAGGATACCGATCACCCCACCTGCCCGGTGCACGTCCTCCATGTGGTAGTCGGGGGTGGAGGGGGCCACCTTGCACAGATTGGGCACCTTGCGCGACATGCGGTCGATGTCGGCCATGGTGAAATCCACCTTCGCCTCGTGAGCCGCCGCCAGCAGGTGCAGCACCGTGTTGGTGGAGCCACCCATGGCGATGTCCAGGGCGATGGCGTTCTCGAACGCCTCGAAGCCGGCGATGCTGCGCGGCAGCAGCCGCGTCTCGTCCTGTTCGTAATAGCGGTGGCACAGGAGATGAAATCTGGGACTCGGTCACATCATCGCGCCAGATCGTTGTCAGCGGCGTGTACATCGCCCATTTCGAGACGCCGGAAGGCGAATCTGCAATCCGTAAATTCGTCATCATCC
>DRKP01000004.1 GCA_011051715.1 Sedimenticola thiotaurini
AGGAGTGAGGAGTGAGGAGTGAGGGGTGAGGGGTGAGGGGTGAGGGGTGAGGGGTGAGGGGTGCAGAGAGCATGGCATCACTCTTTACATTATCAACCGCCTTCCGGACGCCCTCCCCCCTGCAGTTCCTCGGCCCTGTAGTTCCTCGGCCCTGTAGTTCCTCGGCCCTCTGCCCTCTTCTGCTAAACTCCGCGCCATGCTCCGCTTCGACCACCTCGCCCTGCGCCGGGGCAGCCGGCTGCTGTTCGGCGACGCCACCTTCGGCATCCATCCCGGTCAGCGGGTGGGCATCACCGGCGCCAACGGCAGCGGCAAGTCCAGCCTGTTCGCCCTGATCCTGGACCGGCTCCATGCCGACGCCGGCAGCTTCCACATGCCGAAAGACTGGGTCGTCGCCCACCTCGCCCAGGAGACCCCCTCCGATACCCGCCCGGCGATCGAGTACGTACTGGACGGAGACGCCGAGCTGCGCCGCATCGAGGGGGAGCTGGCCGCCGCCGAGGCGGACCATCAGGGGGAGCGGGTGGCGGAGCTGCACGGCCGGCTGGACGCCATCGACGGCTACAGCGCCCGGGCCCGGGCCGCCCGGCTGATCCACGGCCTCGGCTTCCGCCCGGGGGAGGAGGAGCAGCCGGTGGCCCGCTTCTCCGGCGGCTGGCGCATGCGCCTGAACCTGGCCCGGGCCCTGATGTGCCGCTCCGACCTGCTGCTGCTGGACGAACCCACCAACCACCTCGACCTGGACGCGGTGATCTGGCTGGAGGGCTGGCTGCGCGGCTATCCCGGCACCCTGCTGCTGATCTCCCACGACCGCGAATTCCTGGATGCGGTCTGCAGCCACATCGCCCACATCGAGCGGGAACGGCTGACCCTCTACAGCGGCAACTACTCCGCCTTCGAGCGGCTGCGCGCCGAGCGCCTGGCCAGCCAGCAGTCGGCCTGGGAGCGGCAGCAGCGGGAGATCGCCCACATCCACCGCTTCGTCGAGCGCTTCCGCGCCAAGGCCACCAAGGCGCGCCAGGCCCAGAGCCGCCTCAAGGCGCTGGAGCGGATGGAGCAGATCGCCCCGGCCCACGTCGACTCGCCGTTCCGCTTCGCCTTCGAGCCGGCGGAGAAGAACCCGGACCCGCTGCTGCGGCTGTCCCGGGCCGCCGCCGGCTACGACGGCAGCCCGGTCCTGCACGACATCACCCTGAGCCTGTCGCCGGGGGACCGGATCGGGCTGCTCGGTCCCAACGGCGCCGGCAAGTCCACCCTGATCAAACTGATCGCCGGCCGCCTGGAACCCCTGGCCGGCCGGCGGGAAACTGCCCAGTCCCTCGCCACCGGTTACTTCGCCCAGCACCAGCTCGACCAGCTGGACCCGGAGCACTCCCCGCTGGAACACCTGCAGCGCATCGATGCGGAGGCCCGGGAGCAGGCCCTGCGCGACTACCTCGGCGGCTTCGGCTTCTCCGGCGAGCGGGCGGACGCGCCGGTGGCCCCCTTCTCCGGCGGCGAGAAGGCGCGGCTGGTGCTGGCCCTGCTGATCCGGCAGCGCCCCAACCTGCTGCTGCTGGACGAGCCCACCAACCACCTGGACCTGGAGATGCGCTTCAGCCTGAGCGAGGCCCTGCAGGGGTTCGAGGGGGCCATGGTGATCGTCTCCCACGACCGCCACCTGCTGCGCGCCACCACCGACCGGTTGCTGCTGGTGGACGGGGGTGGCGCGCGGGAGTTCGATGGCGACCTGGACGACTACCCCCGCTGGCTGGCGGAACGGCAGCGTGACGACAGGACGGACGACAGTGCGCAGCCCCGGGCCGCCAACAGCGCCGGCGCCCGGCGCGAGCGCAAGCGGCGCGAGGCGGAGCAGCGGCGCCGGCTGCAGCCCCTGCGTGACCGGATCCGGCGGCTGGAGCGGGAGATGGAGTCCCTGCAGCGGGAACGCACCGAACTGGAACAGCGGCTGGCCGACTCCGCCCTCTACCAGGACCACAACCGCGAGGAGCTGAAGCGGCTGCTGGCCCACAAGGGGAGCCTGGACCGCCGCCTGACAGCGGCCGAGGAGCAGTGGATGGAGGCCAGCGAAGAACTGGAGACGGTGGAATGAAGCTGACCCTGGCTGTCGCCGCGGTGACCGCGATCCTCCTCCTGCTGCTGGTGCACCGGCACCGCCGCCGGCGGCCCCCCCGTACCACGCGCACCTGCGTCACCTGCGACAACCTGGGCACCTCGGAATTGTGCGGGCAGTGCAACGGTTCCGGCCAGCACTGGGTGGAACGGCCGCGGCCGCCGGGCGGGAAACGGTGAGACCCCTGCGACAGCAACGGTTCGGAGAACCGAACAGACACGTCGGCCGGTGCCACGGCGCGGTGCCGCCCCGGTCCCCGGGTCCGGCTTCCGGGATATCAGGAGCAAGGCAATGAACAAATGGCAGTGCATCGTCTGCGGTTTCGTCTACGACGAAGAGAAGGGGCTGCCCGACGAGGGCATCGCACCCGGCACCCGCTGGGAGGAGATCCCGGAGGACTGGAAATGCCCCGACTGCGGGGTGGCCAAGGCCGACTTCGAGATGGTCCGGATCTGAGCCGGCCAGGACCCTGCCCCTGACGGCAGCGTGATCCCCCGCGCCGGCAGGGAGCGGCGGATCACTCCTGCTCCAGCACCTCCACCCGCAGGCCGGTCTCCAGGACACCGGTGCCGTCGTGGAGCAGGTTCTGCCCGAAATAGACCTTGTTGCCCCGGCGCCGGTACTGGCCAAGGGTGCGCAGGGGCTCTTGCCCCCTCTCCCCGGTATCGATGTCGATGGTGGGAATGGCGCAGCGGGAACAGGGTTTCACCACCCGGAACTCGACAGCACCGATACGGATACGGCGCCAGCGGTCCTCGGCATAGGGGGCGCAGCCCTGTACCACCAGATTGGGCCGGAACCGTCGCATCGGGACCGGCCGGGACAGGCGCGCGTTGAGATCGTCCAGGGAGGCCTGGGAGATGAGCAAAAAGGGGAAACCGTCGGAGAAACCAGTCTGGTCCTGCGGCGTGGCAAAGGCGGGATCCACCGGGCGCCGGCTCTCCTCCGGCAGATAGACCAGCCGGCAGGGGCGCCCAAGAAAGCGGCCCAGCCACTGATCCGCCGCCGGGCCGGCCGCCCGTGCCTGGCACAGATCCTCCCACACCTGCACCTGGAGCGGTTCACCGCTTCCCTCCTCGAACGGCAGCTCCAGATCCGCCATGCCCGGAGCGCAGAGACGCAGACCACCCGGAATCAGCCGGGTGCCGATCAGGGCCATACGCGATTCCTGGCGCTGGGTCAGAAAGCGGCCGCTCTCGTCCACCACCATCCAGTGACGATCGCGGCGGATTCCGCGCCGGTCCACCGGCGCCCGCTGCAACTTCACCCCGCGCAGCGACTTCACCGGGTAGAAATGGAGTTCACTCAACAGAATATCGCTCATGGACCAGCTCACCTCCGGACCCGTCGCCGGATCATTCCGACCTCGACCCACCCCCGGATCACGGCAGTGGGGCGGGCATGCACCGGTCGATTCTCATCCATCCCCCGGCCACTGGCAAACCGCATTGCGGAGAAGGCCATCACAGATCGGTCACTCCCCGCCCTTCATTCCTCGCCGCTGCTGCCGATGAAGGGAAGACAGAGGTCTTCGCCGGCGGCGACGCGGCGGTCGCCCGCCCGTCCCGGGCCGGACCGGATTGCATTGCGAGAGAGAGGTGTCATGGAAATCGTCCCCTACCTGAAACTGATGGTCCAGAAAAACGGTTCGGATCTGTTCTTCAGCACCGGCGCCCCCCCGAACCTGAAGGCGGAGGGCCGCACCATGCCGATCGGTGATACGCCGATGGCCGCCGGCCAGGTCCGCAATCTCGCCTATTCGATCATGAGCGACGACCAGATCAAGGAGTTCGAACGCACCATGGAGGGCAACCTGGCCATCTCCATCAGCGGTCTCGGGCGCTTCCGCGTCAACGTCTTCCGCCAGCGCGGCGACGCGGCCATGGTGATCCGCTACATCAAGGGCATCATCCCCTCCATCGACGAACTCCAGCTTCCGCCGATCCTGAAGGAGCTGATCATGGAGGCCCGCGGCCTGATCCTGGTGGTGGGCTCCACCGGCTCGGGCAAGTCCACCACCCTGGCGTCGATGATCGACCACCGCAACCAGAATGCCACCGGACACATCCTCACCATCGAGGACCCGGTCGAATTCATGCACACCCACAAGAAATCGGTGGTGGACCAGCGCGAAGTGGGGCTGGACACCGCCTCCTATGAGGTGGCGCTGAAGAACGCCATGCGCGAGGCACCCGACGTGATCCTGATCGGCGAGATCCGCGACCGGCAGACCATGCAGCACGCCATCGCCTATGCCGAGACCGGCCACCTGTGCCTCTCCACCCTTCACGCCAACAACGCCAACCAGGCGCTGGACCGCATCGTCAACTTCTTCCCCGACAGCGCCCATCACCAGCTGTTCATGGACCTCTCCCTGAACCTGAAGGCGGTGATCTCCCAGCGCCTGGTGAAGAGCAAGGATGGCCGCCGGGTGCCGGCGGTGGAGATCATGCTGCTCTCCACCTTCGTCGCCGAGCTGATCCAGAAGGGGGACATCCACTCGGTCAAGGAGGCCATGGAACAGGGCAACGAGCGCGGCATGCAGACCTTCGACCAGGCCCTGTACCAGCTCTACAAGGAGGGCAAGATCACCCAGGAGGAGGCCCTGCGCAACGCCGATTCGCGCAACAACCTGGCCCTGCGCATCCGCCTCGACGAGAGCGGCAACGTGGGTGCACCCCAGGGACTGCAGATCCACGAAGAGGAGTTCTTCTGACCCGGGTGGTTGTTCGCGGCAAGGCGCCGCTCCCACCGCCAAGGTCATCGGAAAGCTCTCCCCAGCGGCTGTGGCGACGCACCGCGCCGCCTGTGGAGGCCCTCCACCAACCGCCAACTGGGGCACCCGCCCAACAGAGCCGACACCGAAGGCGCGGGGCGTTGCCACAGCCGCTCCCCCGTCCGGGGATCATCCAGGAATCATTCGTGGCGAAGGCGCCGCTCCCACCACAAAGGTCATCGGCAAGCTCTCTACAGCGGCTGCGGCGACGCACCGCGCCGCCTGTGGAGGCCCTCCACCGACCGCCAACTGGGGCACCCGCCCAACAGGGCCGACACCGAAGGCGCGGGGCGTTGCCGCAGCCGCTCCCCCGCCCGGGGATCATCCCGGAATCATTCCCGGCGAGGCGCCGTTCCCACCGCCAAGGTCATCGGCAAGCTCTCCCCGGCGGTTGCGGTGACGCACCGCGCCGCCTGTGGAGGCCCTCCACCGACCGCCGACCGGGGCACACGCCCGGCAGGGCCGACACCGAAGGCGCGGGGCGTTGCCGCGGCCGCTCCCCCGCCCAAGGATCATCCCGGAAGCATTCCCGGCGAGGCGCCGCTCCCAGCGCCAAGATCATCGGCAAGCTCCCCCCGGCGGCTGCGGTGACGCACCGCGCCGCCTGTGGAGGCCCTCCACCAACCGCCGACCGGGGCACCCCTCCAACAGGGCCGACACCGAAGGCGCGGGGCGTTGCCACGGCCGCCCCCCCGCCCAAGGATGATTCCGGAATCATTCCCGGCGAGACGCCGCTCCCACCACCAAGGTCATCGGCAAGCTCTCTACAGCGGCTGCGGCGACGCACCGCGCCGCCTGTGGAGGCCCTCCACCAACCGCCAACCGGGGCACCCGCCCAACAGGGCCGACACCGAAGGCGCGGGGCGTTGCCGCGGCCGCTCCCCGATCCTGGGATCATCCCGGAATCATTCGTGGCGAGACGCCGCTCCCACCACCAAGGTCATCGGCAAGCTCTCTACAGCGGCTGCGGCGACGCACCGCGCCGCCTGTGGAGGCCCTCCACCAACCGCCAACCGGGGCACCCGCCCAACAGGGCCG
>DRKP01000005.1 GCA_011051715.1 Sedimenticola thiotaurini
CTGCTGGGCAGCCGGCTGGTGACCCGGCAGACCGGCAGCGAGGGGCTTCCCATCAACGCCCTGCTGATCGAGGAGCCCACCGACATCGGCCGCGAGCTCTACCTGAGCGCGCTGGTGGACCGGGCATCGCGGCGGGTGCTGTTCATGGCCTCCAGTGCCGGTGGCATGAACATCGAGGAGGTGGCGGCGGAGACGCCGGAGCGGATCCACACTATCCTGGTGGATCCGGTGGCCGGCCTGCAGAGCTACCAGTGTCGCAAGCTCGCCTTCCACCTGGATCTGGAGGGGAAACAGGTGCGCCAGTTCGGCGACCTGATGCACCGGCTCTACGACCTGTTCCTGGACTGCGACGCCAGCCTGATCGAGATCAACCCGCTGGTGGTGAAGAGCGACGGCGGCCTGATCGCCCTGGACGCCAAGATCAACCTGGACGACAACGCCTTCTACCGGCAGCCGGAGCTGGTGGCCATGCGTGACCTGAGCCAGGAGGACGAGCGCGAGGCGGCGGCCAAGGAGCACGATCTCAACTACATCACCCTGGACGGCAACATCGGCTGCATGGTCAACGGTGCCGGCCTGGCCATGGCGACCATGGACCTGGTGCAGTTGCATGGCGGCCGGCCGGCCAATTTTCTCGACGTCGGCGGCGGCACCACGGCGGAGCGGGTGGCGGAGGCGTTCAAGCTGATCCTTTCGGACGACAAGGTGCGGGCGGTGCTGGTCAACATCTTCGGCGGCATTGTGCGCTGCGACCTGATCGCCGACGGCATCATCCAGGCGGTGAAAGAGGTGGGGGTCGAGGTGCCGGTGGTGGTCCGGCTGGAGGGGACCAACGCATCCGAGGGGTTGGAGAGGCTGGCCTCCAGCGGGCTGGCCATCACCACCGCCGCCGATCTGACCGCAGCGGCGGAGCAGGTGGTGGCGGCCGCGGGCGGCTGACAGGACGGCCCGGAAAGAGCGGCGAAAACCCGATCAACGAAACACAAGCCAACGACCAGGAAATCGAACGTGAGCGTACTCGTCAACAGAGAGACCCGGGTGATCTGCCAGGGCTTCACCGGCAAGCAGGGCACCTTCCACACCGAGCAGGCCATCGCCTACGGCACCAACGTGGTGGGTGGGGTCACCCCGGGCAAGGGCGGGCAGACCCACCTCGGGCTGCCGGTGTTCAATACCGTGCACGATGCGGTCGACGCCACCGGCGCCGATGCCACCATGATCTATGTGCCGGCCGCCTTCGCCGCCGATGCCATCCTGGAGGCGGCCAACGCCGGCATCCGGGTGATCGCCTGCATCACCGAGGGGATCCCGGTGCTGGACATGCTCAAGGTGCGCGAGGCCCTGGAGCAGTACGACTGCCGCCTGATCGGCCCCAACTGCCCCGGCATCATCACTCCGGGAGAGTGCAAGATCGGCATCATGCCGGGCATGATCCACCAGCCGGGCCGGGTCGGCATCGTCTCCCGCTCCGGCACCCTCACCTACGAGGCGGTGCACCAGACCACCACCGCCGGGCTGGGACAGAGCACCTGTATCGGCATTGGCGGCGATCCCATCCACGGCATGAATTTCATCGACTGCCTGGAGCTGTTCGAACAGGATCCCCAGACCGGGGGCATCGTCATGGTGGGCGAGATCGGCGGCTCGGCGGAGGAGGATGCCGCCGAGTACATCCAGGCCCATGTCTCCAAGCCGGTGGTCGCCTACATCGCCGGGGTGACCGCCCCCCCCGGCAAGCGCATGGGCCATGCCGGGGCGATCGTCAGTGGTGGCAAGGGGACGGCCGAGGGCAAGTTCGCCGCCCTGGAGGCGGCGGGCGTGGCCACGGTGCGCTCGCCGGCGCAGATCGGCCAGCGCATCCGCGAACTGATGGATTGACCGGTCAGCCGGAATTTCCCCACCCGTACGGGCCTTCAGATCAGGTGTAGTATGATTCCCGCCGTTTCCAGGCAGGGAGTGACACGATCTTGAACCTCAGAATCGCACTGGCCCAGCTCGATCTCCTGGTCGGCGATGTGAGCGGCAACCGTGAGCGGGTGATGGAGGCCGCGCGCAAGGCGCGGGACCAGCAGGGTGCCCACGCCATCCTGTTCCCGGAACTGACCCTGACCAGCTATCCGCCCGAGGATCTGCTGCTGCGCGACGAACTGCACGAACGGGTGGAGGCGGCGCTGGCGGAGCTGTGCCGCTCGGTGACCGGCATCGATCTGATCCTGGGCTATCCGCGGCGGCGCAACGGCGTCCTGTTCAACGCCGCCGGCGTGATCCGGGACGGCCGTATCGTCGCCGAGTACTACAAGGCGCTGCTGCCCAACTACAGCGTGTTCGACGAGAAGCGCTATTTCGAGCCGGGCGGAGATCCCTGCGTGGTGATGATCCGCGGCGTGCCGGTGGGTCTGACCATCTGCGAGGACATCTGGTACCGTTCTCCGGCGGCCAGGGCGGCGGAACACGGCGCCCGCATCCTGCTCAACCTCAATGCCTCCCCCTACCATCGTGGCAAGGCGCCGGAACGGGAGGAGCTGGTGCAGAAGCGCAGCGGGGAGACGGGGTTGCCGATCGTCTACCTCAACCTGGTCGGGGGCCAGGATGAGCTGGTGTTCGACGGCGGCTCCTTCGTGGTGGCTGGGGACGGCACCCTGACCCAGCGGCTGCCCTATTTCCGCGAATCCCAGGAGGTGGTCGAGTTCCTGGACCAGGGGGGGCGGATGGTGCCCCGGCCGGCCGGGGTGACCCGGCAGCCGGAGGAGCTGGCCGGCATCTACCAGGCACTGGTCCTGGGCACCCGCGACTACGTGCACAAGAACGGCTTTCGCGGCGCCGTGCTCGGGCTCTCCGGCGGCATCGATTCGGCGCTGACCCTGGCGATCGCGGTGGATGCCCTGGGCGCCGACCGCATCGAGGTGGTGATGATGCCGTCCCGCTACACCGCCCCGATCAGCAATGAAGACGCGGTGCGCCAGGCCGAGACCCTGGGCGTGGAGCACCGGACCATCCCCATCGAGCCCGCCTTCGAGGCCTTCCTGAAGATGCTGGCCGACGAGTTCGCCGGCACCCGCCCGGATACCACCGAGGAGAATATCCAGGCCCGTTGCCGCGGCATCGTGCTGATGGCGATCAGCAACAAGAAGGGCAAGATCCTGCTCACCACCGGCAACAAGAGCGAAATGTCGGTGGGCTATGCCACCCTCTACGGCGACATGGCCGGGGGGTTCGCCCCGATCAAGGACGTGCACAAGCTGCTGGTCTACCAGCTGGCGGAATACTGCAACCGGGAGCGGGAGATCATCCCGCGCCGGGTGATCGAGCGGCCGCCGTCGGCGGAACTGGCCCCGGATCAGAAGGATTCGGACAGCCTGCCACCCTACGAGATCCTGGACGAGATCCTGCTGCGCTACATCGAACAGGATCAGGGGGTGAAACAGATCGTGGCCGCCGGCTTCGACCGTGCCGTGGTGGAGCGGGTGGTGCGGATGGTGGAGCGCAACGAGTACAAGCGCCGCCAGGCGCCCCCGGGGATCAAGATCACCCAGCGTGCATTCGGGCGCGACCGGCGCTATCCGATCACCAGCGGGTTTTGATAGTATGACCGCTTGTCCTCAGACGGGCTGGTTTCAGACAGGAGCAGAAGAGCAATGAAAAAAGTTGACGCGATTATCAAACCCTTCAAGCTGGATGATGTTCGCGAAGCACTGTCAGCGGTCGGCATCACCGGCATGACCGCCTCCGAGGTCAAGGGCTTCGGGCGCCAGAAGGGGCACACCGAGCTCTACCGTGGTGCCGAGTACGTGGTCGATTTCCTGCCCAAGGTGAAGATCGAGGTGGTGATCAACGAGAGCCAGCTGGACGAGTGCATCGAGGCGATCACCAATGCCGCCCGCACCGGCAAGATCGGCGATGGCAAGATCTTCGTCACCTCGGTGGAGAAGGTGGTGCGGATCCGCACCGGCGAAGAGGACGCGGCGGCGATCTGACGGGGTCTGCCCCGCTCTCCACTCCAGCCGGGGCGGTGGGTCCCCTCCTGCCCCGGCCGGCGTGGGGAGATCAGTTCTGATCGAGCTGGAAGTAGTCCCAGGCGCTCTCGATCAGGGATTTCTCCTCCTCGGTCTGGGGGATGTCGAACGCCCCCTTCTTTTCGTTCAGCGCCAGCACCCGCACGGCGTCGTTGGAGAGTTCCACCAGGCCCAGCTTGTCGTAGGCGATCACCAGCATCTCCAGGGCCGGCTTCACCGCCGGGGTGCGCTGGTACTTCCGGATCACCGTGTTGGCCCGGTTGGCGGCCGCCAGCCAGGCGCCCCGCTTCATGTAATAGCGTGCCACCTGCAACTCGTGCATGGCGACGTTGTTGCGCAGGTGGATCATGCGCAGGCGCGCATCCTCCGCATAGATGCTCTCCGGATAGCGCCGCACCAGTTCGGCGAAGTCCTTGAACGAGCTCAGGGCGGCACCGGCGTCGCGCTGGGAGGTGTCGGTGGGGACGAAGCGGTTGATGAAACTGAGGTTGCGGTTGAAGTTGACGATGCCTTTCAGATAGTAGGCGTAGTCCACATGGGGGTTGCGCGGGTTCAGCTTGATAAAGCGGTTGGCCGCCGCGATCGCGGCCTCCGGCTTGCCGTCCTTGTAGTAGGCGTAGGCCACCTCCAGCTGGGACTGCAGGGCATACTGGCCGAACGGGTAGCGCGCCTCCAGTCCCTCGAAATACTCGACCGCCTTGTCATAGTTGCCCTCGGACATGGCCGTCTTGGCGGCATTGTAGAAGCGCTGGGCGCTCCATCCCTTGGTCTCGTCCTCCTGGCCCGGCAGGAGTGAGCAGCCGGTCGACACGAACAACACGATGATCAGGGTGGCGAGAGGGGCGATGCGCATGGCGGACAGGGTCAGGTTCGGACTGGCAGTGGATTATATCCCAATACCGGATCGGGGGTATCATGGATCTCCACCGCCGGGTCGATCCTGTTCCGACCCGCCGGATGCCTTCCCGACGGTGGCCATACGATGACGGAACGAATACGACACCTCTCCGCCCGGGCGGGCCAGGAGCTCGCCGGTCAGCGCCTGGACCAAGCGCTGCCGCGACTGTTTCCCGATTTTTCCCGCACCCGCCTGCAGCGCTGGGTGAGGGAGGGGCGGGTGACGCTGGACGGCCGGGTCGCCGACCGCCCGCGTGACCGGCTGCTGGGGGGTGAGCGGATCGACCTGGAGGCGCACCTAGAGGACCAGGTGGCGTGCCGGCCGCAACCGATCCCGCTGAAGGTGGTGTACCAGGATCCCTCCCTGCTGGTGATCGACAAGCCCGCCGGCCTGGTGGTGCATCCGGCGGCGGGCAACCCGGACGGGACCCTGCTCAACGCCCTGCTGCACCACGATCCGGAGCTGATCCGGCTGCCGCGGGCCGGCATCGTCCACCGCCTCGACAAGGAGACCTCCGGCCTGCTGGTGGTGGCCCGCACCGAGGCCGCCTGCAAATCCCTGGTGGAGCAGCTGCAGGCCCGGGAGATCAAGCGCGAGTATCGCGCCCTGGTCAGCGGCACCCTCACCGCCGGCGGGCGGGTGGACGCCCCCATCGGACGCCATCCGGTGCATCGCACGCGGATGGCGGTGGTGGCCGCCGGCAGACCGGCGGTCACCCATTACCGGGTGCTGCAACGGTTTCCCGCCCACACCTGGCTGCGGGTCAACCTGGAGACCGGCCGTACCCACCAGATCCGTGTCCACATGGCCCACATCCGCCATCCCCTGGTGGGGGATCCGGTCTATGGCGGGCGCCTGCGTCTGCCGGCGGGGATCGGCGACGGCTTGCGCCAGGCGCTGCGCCGGTTCCATCGCCAGGCGCTCCATGCCCGGCGCCTGGAACTGGCCCACCCGGACAGCGGTGAATGGATGGAGTGGGAGGCGCCCCTGCCGGCCGATCTGGCCGCACTGCTCGACTGCCTGCGGCGGGACGCCGGCGGTGGCTGACTGGCTGCTCCCGGACTGGCCGGCCCCGCCCCACATCGGCGCCGCCGTCACCACCCGCGCCGGAGGCTGCAGCACCGCACCGTTCGCTTCCTGGAACCTGGGCGGTCACGTCGGTGACGAGCCGGACCGGGTGGCCCGCAACCGGGCCCTGCTGCGACAGCGGCTCGGCCTGGCCACCGAGCCGCTGTGGCTGGAGCAGGTGCACGGTTGCGATCTGCTGGAATGCGACGCGCCACCGACCTCCCCGCCACGGGCCGATGCCGCCATGAGCCGGCAACCGGGGCAGGTGTGCGCGGTGCTCACCGCCGACTGCCTTCCCCTGCTGATCTGCGACCGGGCCGGGAGCCGGGTCGCCGCCGTCCATGCCGGCTGGCGCGGACTGGCGGCCGGCATCATCGAAAAGACCCTGGCGCGCTTCGACTGTCCCGGCAGCGAACTGCTGGTGTGGCTGGGGCCGGCGATCGGGCCGCAGGCGTTCGAGGTGGGCGACGAGGTGCGCAGCCTGTTCACCGGCCTCGACCCGGCCGCCGCGAAGGCATTCCGGCCCTCCCCCTCCGGCCGCTGGCTGGCCGATCTCTATGCCCTGGCCCGCAGCCGGCTGGCCCCCTGGCGGCCGGCCTTCGTCGGCGGCGGCGACTGCTGCACCTATACCGATTCGCGGCGCTTCTTCTCCTACCGTCGCGACGGCCGCACCGGGCGCATGGCATCGCTGATATGGATCCGGTCGTGAATTCCCGGTAGGGTAACGCGCGGCAGACAATCCGCGAACAGGTGGAGCGAATATGAGTGAGTGGAAGATGTTGACGCTGGTGGGCGAGGACAGGCCGGGAATCGTGGCGCGGGTGACCGACGCCCTCTATCGCGCCGGCTGGAACCTGGGCGAGGCCTCCATGATCCGGCTGGGAGGCAACTTCACCATCATGATGATGGTTGCCGGCAGCGGGGATATCGAGACCACGCTGGCGCCGGTGGTCCGCGACCTGGGCCTGCATCTGCACGTCGATCCGATTAAGGGGGAACTGCACCGCCACCGGATCCCCAACATCCAGGTGCGGGTGAACGGTGCCGACCGGGCCGGCATCGTCAGCCAGGTGACCGGGGCCCTGGCCGAGAACGGATTCAACATCCTGGAGCTGGAATCGGACGTCGCCGGATCACCCCGGCAGCCGGTCTACATCATGAACATCCAGGGCGTCAGCGCGACCCCGCTGGAGCAGCTGGAGCAGGTCCTGGCCGGGCTCGAGGACGTGGATGTCAGCGTCTCCTCCATCGAAACCCTGATCGGCTGACCGGCATGGCGGTACTGGATATCCTGACCGTGCCGGACGAGCGCCTGAAGCGGGTGTCGGAGCCGGTGACGCAGTTCGACGAGTCGCTGCGCAAGCGGCTGGAGGATCTGGAGCAGACCCGCCAGGCCGGCCCCGGCGCGGTCGGCATCGCCGCCCCCCAGGTGAACTGGTTCGAGCGGGTCATCATCGTCGACGTCTCCAACACCCGCAAGCCGGTGCCCAACCACGGCCACCTGGTGCTGATCAACCCCGAGATCACCGACTGGGAGGGGTATGAGATGGGGCGGGAGGGCTGCCTGTCGGTGCCGGACTACACCGGCAACGTGATCCGCGCCACCCGGATCCAGGTCTCCGCGCTGGACCCGGAGGGCGGCGACCTGACCTTCGAGATGGAGGGCTTCGAGGCCCGCGCCATGCAGCACGAGATCGACCACCTGGACGGCATGCTGTTCATCGACCGGGTGGTGAGCCGCCGCACCGACCTGTTCCGGCGCAAGGTGTACCAGAAGGGCGGTGGCGGAAAGAAGGGCCGATGAGTGGTGATCACCGGCCGCCGGGGGCGGTGTTCGCTGCCACGGAGAAGGGGCGATGACCGCATCGGTCTCCGTCTGGCTGCTGACGACCGCCGCCATCCTGTTCGTCGCCTGGCAGCTCCACAGACTGCTGGAGGCCGCCCGCCGTGCCAACCGCACCGACTGGGGTCGCGGCTGGATGAACCTGATCGACGGGCTCAACCGCCTGTTCTGTTACCGTTATCACCGCCTCAACGTCACCGGTCTGCGACTGCCGCGCAGCGGCCCCGCCATCGTCGTCGCCAATCACGTCTCCGGTCTCGACCCGCTGCTGCTGATCGCCTCGGCGCGGCGGCCGCTGCGTTTCCTGATTGCCCGGGAGGAGTATGAGCGGTTCGGACTGCAGTGGCTGTTCCGGGCGGTCAAGTGCATTCCCGTGGACCGGGAACGGCGCCCGGAGCTGGCCCTGCGGGCGGCGCTGCGGGCGCTGCACGACGGTGAGGTGGTGGCGCTGTTCCCCCACGGCGCCATCCACCTGGACAGCGACCCGCCGAAGCGGCTGAAGGCAGGTGCGGTGCGCCTGGCCCAGCTCACCGGGGCCCCCCTGCTGCCCCACCGTATCACCGGCGTGCGCGGTGCCGGCCACGTGATCCTGGGGGTGATCCTGCGCAGCCGCGCCCGGGTCACCCTCTATCCGCCGCTGCCGGTGGCCGGCCGCGATACCGGCGATGTCCTCGACGAGCTGGCGCGGGTGCTCGACGGCCGGACTCCGGAACGGGGCCGGGCGGTCGCCGAAGCGGTCTGATCCGGCGCCGCGGCGCTTGAAATCTCCCCGCCGTGCCCCACTTCCAGGGTGACCTACGAATTTCCGGAGTAATCCAATGAGAATGGATAAACTGACAAGCAAGTTTCAGATGGCGCTGGCGGATGCCCAGAGCCTGGCGGTCGGGCGTGACAACCAGTTCATCGAACCGGTGCACCTGATGCTGGCGCTGCTGGACCAGGAGGGGGGGACGGTGCGTCATCTGCTGGCCCAGGCGGACGTCAACGTCAACCAGCTCCGCTCCGGTCTGGGCGAGGCCCTGGACCGGCTGCCGAAGGTGGAGGGCGCCGCCGGCGAGGTGCACATCTCCAACGACCTGGGACGGCTGCTGAACCAGACCGACAAGCTGGCCCAGCAGCGCAACGACCAGTACATCTCCAGTGAGCTGTTCGTGCTCGCCGCGGTGGAGGATAAGGGCGAGCTGGGCGAACTGATGCGCAAGGCCGGGGCCGCCAGGGGGCCCATCGAACAGGCGATCGAGAAGATCCGTGGCGGCCAGTCGGTGGACGATCCCAATGCCGAGGAGCAGCGACAGGCGCTGGAGAAGTACACCATCGACCTGACCGAGCGGGCGGAGCAGGGCAAGCTGGATCCGGTGATCGGCCGCGACGACGAGATCCGCCGCACCATCCAGGTGCTGCAGCGGCGCACCAAGAACAACCCGGTGCTGATCGGTGAGCCCGGCGTCGGCAAGACCGCCATCGTCGAGGGGCTGGCCCAGCGCATCGTCAACGGCGAGGTGCCCGAGGGGCTGAAGAGCAAGCGCCTGCTGTCGCTCGACATGGGCGCCCTGATTGCCGGTGCCAAGTTCCGCGGCGAGTTCGAGGAGCGGCTGAAGGCAGTGCTCAACGACCTGGCCAAGCAGGAGGGGCAGGTCATCCTGTTCATCGACGAGCTGCACACCATGGTCGGCGCGGGCAAGGCCGAGGGCGCCATGGACGCCGGCAACATGCTGAAGCCGGCGCTGGCCCGCGGCGAACTGCACTGCGTCGGTGCCACCACCCTGGACGAGTACCGCCAGTACATCGAGAAGGACGCGGCCCTGGAACGCCGCTTCCAGAAGGTGCTGGTGGACGAGCCCTCGGTGGAGGACACCATCGCCATCCTGCGTGGCCTGAAGGAGCGCTATGAGGTGCACCACGGGGTCGAGATCACCGATCCGGCCATCGTCGCCGCGGCGACCCTGTCGCACCGCTATATCACCGACCGGCAGCTGCCGGACAAGGCGATCGACCTGATCGACGAGGCGGCCTCCCAGATCCGCATGGAGATCGACTCCATGCCGGAGGAGATGGACAAGCTCGACCGGCGCCTGATCCAGCTGAAGATCGAGCGCGAGGCGCTGAAGAAGGAGTCGGACGAGGCCTCCAAGAAGCGGCTGGCCGACCTGGAGGCGGAGATCGGCGAGCTGGAGCGCCGTTTCTCCGACCTGGAAGAGGTGTGGAAATCGGAGAAGGCGGCCCTGCAGGGCACCACCCACATCAAGGAGGAGCTGGAGCGGGTGCGCATCGAGATGGAGGCGGCCCGGCGTGCCGGCGATCTGCAGCGCATGTCCGAGCTGCAGTACGGCCGCATCCCCGAACTGGAGCGCCAGCTGGAGATGGCCGCCGAGGCCGAGTCCAAGGAGATGAAGCTGGTGCGCAACAAGGTCACCGACGAGGAGATCGCCGGCGTGGTCTCCAAGTGGACCGGCATCCCGGTCTCCAAGATGCTGGAGGGTGAGAAGGAGAAGCTGCTGAAGATGGAACAGGCCATCAGCCAGCGGGTGGTGGGACAGGACGAGGCGGTGCGTGCCGTCTCCAATGCCATCCGCCGCTCCCGCGCCGGCCTGGCCGATCCCAACCGGCCCAACGGCTCGTTCCTGTTCCTCGGCCCCACCGGCGTCGGCAAGACCGAGCTGTGCAAGGCCCTGGCCGACTTCCTGTTCGACACCGAAGAGGCGATGGTGCGCATCGACATGTCCGAGTTCATGGAGAAGCACTCGGTGGCCCGGCTGATCGGTGCGCCGCCCGGCTACGTCGGCTACGAGGAGGGCGGTTACCTGACCGAGGCGGTGCGGCGCCGGCCCTACAGCGTGGTGCTGATGGACGAGGTGGAGAAGGCCCACCCGGACGTCTTCAACGTACTGCTGCAGGTGCTCGACGACGGCCGCCTCACCGATGGCCAGGGGCGTACCGTGGATTTCCGCAACACGGTGATCGTGATGACCTCCAACCTGGGCTCCCAGCTGATCCAGGAGATGGCCCGCACCGGCGACTATGAGGCGATGAAGACGGCGGTGATGGAGGTGGTCGGCCAGCACTTTCGGCCCGAGTTCATCAACCGGGTGGACGAGACCGTGGTGTTCCATCCGCTGGGCCGCGAGCAGATCCGCAAGATCACCGACATCCAGATCGGCTATCTGCGCCAGCGTCTGGCCGAGCGCGATCTGCAGCTGGAGGTCACCGAGGCCGCCCTGGACCGGCTCGGCGAGGCCGGTTTCGATCCCATCTACGGGGCGCGGCCGCTGAAGCGGGCGATCCAGCACCAGCTGGAGAATCCGCTGGCCCAGGAGATCCTGGCCGGCAAGTTCATCCCCGGCGACACCATCCGGGTGGACGTGGCCGGCGACGGACTGACCTTCAGCAAGGCCTGAGGCCGGGAGAGGGAAGGCAGGATCCACGGAACATCGTTGTCGCCTGGATGGAGAGGCCCGGAGCCGGTGGACGGTTCCGGGCCTTTTCCATGTCCGGGGGAGTGGATTCCGCAAAGGCGCGAAGGGGACGGAGAACGCGGAGGAGAGGCGATAAAGCGGATTCGTGTCGAAACCGGCCGGAGATGCTCATGCCGCGAATGAACGCAGATCGACATGGAAAACTGAACCACACTTCGCGTTCTCTGCGTCCCTGGTGCCCTGGCGCGAAAACGATGACACCCGGTCCTGACAGGACTTTCCGGTGCCTGTCTGGCGGCTGCCGCAATGGGGACCACGCATCTTTTCAGGGGTCCCCGTGTCCGACCATGGCGAAGGTTGATTTTTCTCCGGGACTACGGTCTCATCACCCCCTCAAAAGGACAATAAATACCGGAGGATCACCCCCATGAAACGTCTCTCTGTCGCCGCCCTGATGCTGGCTGCCGCCACCCTCGTGGCGGCCCCCTCCGCCTTCGCGGAGAAGACCCTGAGGATCACCCTGCAGTTGCCGATCAAGCACCACCTCGGCCAGAACCTGCTGGAGTTCAAGAAGGAGGTGGAGAAGGAGACCGGTGGCAGCCTGAAGATCGAGATCTATCCCTCGGCCCAGTTGTACAAGGACAAGGAGGTACCCCAGGCGGTCTCCTCCGGGGCCATCGAGATGGGCGTGGCCTCCATCACCCGTTTCGCCGGTACCATACCGGCGGTGGACATTTTCTATGTCCCCTTCATGTTTCCCACCGCCGACAAGGTGCGCAAGGCCACCGAGCCGGGCAGCCCCATTCGTGGCCCGCTGGACGAGGCGATCCTGAATACCGGAGCCCGCCCCCTCTGGTGGCAGGCCTTCGGCGGCGCCATCATCCTGTCCAAGAACGAGCCGATCAAGCGGCCCGAGGACATGAAGGGCAAGAAGGTGCGGGTGTTCGGCAAGACCCTGGGTGAGTTCGTCAAAGCGGTCGGGGGCGCCCCGGTGCTGATGTCCGGCTCCAAGCAGTTCCTGGCCTACCAGCGCGGCACCGTGGATGCGGGCATGACCGGACTCACCACCATCCCGTCGCGCAAGCTGTACCAGGTGATGGACTACGTCACCCTCACCAATCACGCCGACATCGAGTTCCTGGTGCTGATCAACGAGAAGGTGTGGCAGGGGCTGAGTGAGAAGGAGCGGGCGGTGATGCAGAAGGCGGCGCGCCGGGTGGAGGTCGATCTGCGCAACAAGATGGGAGAGCTCGAGGCCGAGGCCCTGGAGTTCGCCCGTGGCAAGATGAAGGTGGTGGAACTGAGCCCGGAGGACCTGGCGGCCTGGAAGAAGGCGACCCGGTCGGTGGTGGACACCTATATCCAGAACGCCGGCCCCCTCGGCAGGCAGCTGGTGGAGGCGGCCAACAACCTGTGATGGACGGGCCGGCCGGGCCGTTCAACCAGGCCCGGCCGGCGACCGGTATGATTCCCTTCCCACGCACAGGCAGTCCTGCAGGCTCCTGCACTGCAGCGGGTGACCGCCTCGTCACCCCGGTCCGCTCCGCCGCCACCGGGTGGTGTCCATGGACGGACATGTCCGTTGACCGTCGCTGTCCCGACGCGAACCGTCCCGGCTCATCCCCCTGCCGATGATCGATCGTCTGAGTGAACTGGGCGGGCGCATCGCCGCCTGGATGTTCTTCCTCATCGCCTGCATGATCACCTGGGAGGTGGTGGCCCGCTACCTGTTCCTGGCGCCCACCATCTGGGCCGAGGAGATGTCCCAGTTCTTCCAGATCTGGGCCACCTACCTGGCCGCTGCCTACGTGCTGAAGCATCGCCAGCTGATCGTCATCGACTTCTTCCTGATGCGCATGTGGCCCGGCATGCGCCGGGTGGTGGATCTGTTCTCGCTGCTGTTCATCGCCCTGTTCTGCCTGGTGGCGATCTGGTATGGCACCGATATCCTGCTGGAATCGATCCGCTTGGGGCGGGCCACCTCGACCATGCTCGGCGTCCCCAAATGGATGACCGAGAGCGCCATCCCGGTCGGTTTCGGTCTGCTGCTGCTGCAGACCCTGGTCGAGATCCGGCGCCAGTTGCGCGGGGGTGGCCCGGCCATCGCCGGTGGACATTTCGGGAGCCGGCATTGACCGCCCTGCTGATCCTGCTGGCGCTGATGGCGGTGCTGTTCATGGGGGTGCCGGTGGCGTTCGCCCTCGGCGGTCTGGGGATGGTGCTGCTGTGGTCGGCGGATCTCTCCCTGCTGATGGTTCCACAGGGGCTGTACAGTGTGATGGACAGCTTCATCCTGCTGGCGGTGCCCCTGTTCCTGCTGATGTCCAACGTGTTGCTCAAGGGCGGTGTCGGACGCGACCTGTTCAACGCGGTGCAGAGCTGGGTCGGCCACTGGCCCGGTGGCCTGGGGGTGGCCACCATCGTCTCCTGTGCCATCTTCGCCGCCATCTCCGGTTCCTCGGTGGCCACCGCCGCCACCATCGGCACGGTGGCGATCCGTGAGATGACCGAGCGGGGCTACCAGCGCCCGTTCGTGCTGGGTCTGGTGGCCGCCGGCGGGACCCTGGGCATCCTGATCCCGCCGTCGATCCCGATGATCGTCTATGGCGTGATCACCGAGGAGTCGATCGTCGACCTGTTCCTCGCCGGTGTGGGGCCGGGACTGATGCTGGCCGGCCTGTTCATCCTGTTCTGCTTCGGCTACGCCCGCTTCTCCGCCAGCTACCGCCCCATGCCCCGCGCCAGCGCCGCCGAGCGCAGGCGCGCCAGCATCCGTGCCCTGCCCACCCTGTTGCTGTCGCTGGTGGTGATCGGCGGGATCTACCTGGGCGTCTTCACCCCGACCGAGTCGGCGGCGATCGGATTCGCCGTGTCGCTGATCATCGTCTTCGCCCTGCGCACCATGACCTGGGCCAGGCTGAAACAGGCGGTGATCGAGTCGATGCAGACCACGGTGACCATCTTCCTGATCCTGGCCGGCGCCAAGATCTTCGGCAAGGCGATCACCCTCTACCGCATTCCCCAGGACATCTCCCTGCTGATCAGCAGCAACATCTCGGAACCCGCCCTGTTCATTCTGGTGGTGTGCATGGTGCTGCTGCTGATGGGACTGTTCCTCGAATCCCTCTCCATGCTGCTGATCATGGTACCGGTGCTCTACCCGTCACTGGTGGGGATGGGGATCGATCCGATCTGGTTCGGGGTGCTGTTCGTGGTGATGATCGAGTGCGCTCTGATCACGCCGCCGGTGGGAATGAACCTGTTCGTGATCCAGGCGGTGGGGGAGGCACGGCTGCAGGAAGTGGTGAAGGGGGTCTGGCCCTTCACCCTGATGATGCTGGCCAGCGTGCTGCTGCTCTACCTGTGGCCGGACATCGCTCTGTACATCCCCTTTAAACTTTGACGAGGAGACGACATGACTACACCAGCCGACAAACTGCGGGAACTGCTGGCCCGGCCGGGCATCCGGCTGATGCCGGGATGCCACGACGCCATCTCGGCGAAACTGATCGAGGAGGCCGGCTTCGAGCTCGGCTTCATGAGCGGGTTTGCCGTCTCCGGCGCGCGTCTGGCGATGCCGGATACCGGACTCATCTCCTACGGTGAGATGGTGGACCAGGGCCGCAACATCTGCGATGCGGTCTCCATCCCCATGTTCGGTGACGGCGATACCGGCTTCGGCAACCCGCTCAACGTGAAGCGGACGGTGCGCGGCTATGCCCGTGCCGGCTTCGGTTGCATCATGCTGGAGGACCAGGTCTCCCCCAAGCGCTGCGGTCACACCCGCGGCAAGGCGGTGGTCTCCCGCGACGAGGCCTTCGCCCGCATCCAGGCGGCGGTGGATGCCCGCAGCGAGGGTGACGACATCCTGATCATGGCCCGCACCGATGCCCGTGCCACCGCCGGGCTGGACGAGGCGATCGAGCGCTGCCGCATCTTCCGCGAGATCGGCGCCGACATCACCTTCCTGGAGGCGCCGGAGTCGGAGCAGGAGATGATCCGCTACTGCGAGTCGGTGGAGGGACCGAAGATGGCCAACATGATCGAACACGGCAAGACACCGGTACTGCCGTCGCAGCGGCTGGAGGAGATGGGTTACAAGATCGCCGTCTACCCTCTCACCCTGCTCAACGTCTCCATCCTGGCCATGCGCGAGGCGCTGCAGTCGATCGCGGCGGGCGATGCGCCGAAGCGGGTGCTGGAGTTCAGCGACCTCACCGCGGCGGTGGGCTTCCCCGCCTACTACGAGGGGGAGAAGCGCTACGCGACCGGCGCAGAGGGGTGACCGGGGATGCCAGCGGGGGAACCAGTCGTCACCCGCGGCGTGACAATACTCCCAGCTTCGATCATCCGATTCGTTTCAGGTCCAGGCGGATGTCATCCAACCGTTTGAATATTAGTAAATTATTTCGGATTCCCGGGGCTTCCTTCCAGAGCGGGACGTTTGCCCGGGAAGTGTGATCGCATACCGGGAAGCGGATTCCGGGTCGGTGGTCTACTGCATCTGCGGACCGTGATGGGCACGATCCGCGGATTATCAGGAGGAAAGACATGAAAGGACATTCACTGACCATCGCTTCCACGTTCGTCGCCGCTCTGCTGGCCGGGGGTATTGCCGTCGCCGGCGAGTCGGAGCAGTTCACCAGGCTGGACGCCAACGGTGATGGCATGATCTCGATGGACGAGGCGGCCGTCGACAGCGAGCTGACCAAGGCCTGGAGTGCGATCGATGCCAACCAGGACGGCCAGATCGAACGGGCCGAGTTCAGCGCCTTCGAGGAACAGGAGAAGGCGAAGAGCGAATAGGCGGGGCACGCTGCCGTCTGAAGGGTCACGGGCAGGCCACCCGTGGCCCTTTTTTCTGCGGCTGGAGATCCCCGGCGGCGGCACCGGCGGCAACGGGATCTACCTGCTTCCCGCCACCTGCTGCGGGGCCTGGCCACAGTTGCTCAGGGTCAGTACCGGGGGATCGACGGAGAACCGGAACGGCGCCGTCCGGCGCAATACGTTGAGGCCGAGGATCTGCCTCGTGCGGCCCGGAAACACGGCCACTTCGACATCGTCCAGCAGGCAGCCGCCGCCCAGCCGCATCTGCGGAATCCGGTAGATGGGAACCCGGCGCTCCTCGCCACTGGCCAGGATGCCGACGATCTCCCGGCGGAACTCGACGCCGCCACCGGCACGCAGCTGCTGCAGGGTCTCCTCGTTGATGGTCATATAGCTGGAACCGGTGTCCACCATGAAGGCGGTCGGTGCGGTCCCCGGAATGGCACCGGTCACATAGAAGGTACTGGCCCCCCGAAGCTCCATCGGTACCGTCACTTCGACCGCCCTGGCGGGCACGGGGAGGGTGGCCGTGAGGGCCACGATGGCGGTCAGTAGGGCGCGGCTGGTCATCGGGTGCTCCGGTGTCGTGTCTGCAGCATGTCCCCCTCTATCGGCAGGGGAAGGGAATTCTTCAGTCGATCCGGCAAGGGCCCGCTGGCACCGTCGTTCAGGTCAGCACCCCTCTTCCCGGGCTGTAGCTGTCCAGCACCTGGATGTAGTTGGAGCGCTCCAGCTCCGCCGGGTTGGGGACATTGAGGTGACTCAGGCGACCGCGGACGTCGGAGACGCCGTCGAAGCCCTGCTCCTCCATCCATTGCTGCAGATCGCTGAGCAGGTGCCGGATCTGCAACGGTCCCTTCTCCAGCAGCAGGCTGCAGAGATGCACCACGTCGGCGCCGGCGAGCAGCAGCTTGATGACGTCGTCCACCGTATGCACACCGCTGGTGGCCCCCAGGGAGAGGCCGGTGCGGCCGTAGAGCAGGGCGATCCAGCGCATCGGCAGCAGCACCTCCCGGGATGTGGAGGGGTGCAGGGTCGGGGTCAGCCGCAGATTGTGGATGTCGATGTCCGGCTGGTAGAAGCGGTTGAACAGGGAGACGCCACCGGCCCCCGCCGCCTCCAGTTGCCGCAGCATGTGGCCAAGGGCGCTGAAGGCGGGGGAGAGCTTCATGTTGATGGGGATGCGGATGTGCTGCTTCAACTCCCGCAGCAGTTCCACATACCGTTGCTCCACCTCGCTGCACGGGGTGTCGATGTCGGCGGCGATATAGTAGACGTTCAACTCCAGGGCATCGGCGCCGGCATCCTGGATCTCTTTCGCATGGTCGATCCAGCCGCCGTTGGTGACGCCATTGAGACTGGCGATCACCGGGATCTCCAGGGTCGCCTTCAGTGCCGCCACCTGCTCCAGGTAGCGGTCCAGTTCACCGGGAAAGTCCATGTGGTCGGGGAGGAAGCTATCGGCCTCGCCAAAGCCGGTCTCCTGGTGATGCAGAAAGCGCACCATCGCCTCCTCCTCCGCCGTCACCGCCTCCTCGAACAGGGAGTACATCACCAGCGCCGCAGCTCCGGCGTCCTCCATCATGCGCGCCATCTCCAGGCTGCGGCTCAATGGCGAGGCGGAGGGCACCAGCGGGTTCTTCAGCGTCATGCCCAGGTATTCGGTGGTGAGATCCATGCTCAGGTCTCCTGCTCGTTTTCGTGTTGGTGATGGGCGGTGGGCGGAGGGCGCGGGACTGCCGCCACCCGCTCCATATCCCGTCTGTCGGGAAGTGCCTGAACGGCTCCCTCCCCGTCATCCCAGTGCAGGCCGGAAGCGACCCGTTCGACCGCCTGGATCCCGGCCTCCGCCGGGATGACGGCCTGTTCAACGCCCCTGGGACTCATCCTTCTCTTCGCCGCCTCCGCCGATCGCC
>DRKP01000006.1 GCA_011051715.1 Sedimenticola thiotaurini
CCGCCGATGGGGCGACCCTGGGGGCGGCGACCGAGCGGCCGGACAGCAGCCTGCTGGGCAGCGATGCCGGTGAGCTGGCCGGCATCGGCCGGCTCGGGGTGCCGGTGGTCGACAGCCTGGAGCGGGTGCTGGACGATTTCGACGTGGTGATCGATTTCACCGTACCTGGGGCAACCCTGTCCCACCTGCAGCTCTGCCGCGACCACGGCAAGCGCATGGTGATCGGCACCACCGGCTTCACTGACGGGGAGAAGGCGGAGCTGGCCGCGGCCGCCAGGAGCATCGGCATCGTCTTCGCTCCCAACATGAGTGTCGGGGTCAATCTCTGTTTCAAGCTGCTCGAGATGGCCGCCCGGGTGCTCGGCGACGAGGTCGACATCGAGGTGATCGAGGCCCATCACCGGCACAAGAAGGACGCCCCTTCCGGTACCGCGCTGCGGATGGGCGAGGTGGTGGCCGGGGTGCTGGGGAGGGACCTGGAGGAGTGCGCCGTCTATGGCCGCCACGGCATCACCGGGGAGCGCGACCGTCGCACCATCGGCTTCGAGACCATCCGGGCCGGCGATATCGTCGGTGACCACACGGTCCTGTTCGCCGCCACCGGCGAGCGGGTGGAGATCACCCACAAGGCCTCCAGCCGCATGACCTTCGCCCGGGGCGCGGTGCGGGCGGCGGGCTGGATCATGGAGCATCGGTCCGGCCTGTTCGACATGCAGGATGTGCTCGACCTGAAGTGACACCGGTCCGGGAGCGCGGGTTCTGGCACGGTTCCTGCTTGTTTTCTGGCATTGGCAGATACCAGAAACCGGATCCAACCCATGACCAATCCATCGAACGGCACCGGCGGCGCCGGAATCATGCCTCTGCTGCAGACCCCATCGGCCCAGTCCGCCCCGGCAAACGGGGCGCCCGTTACCGCGCAGGGGGCTGAATTCACGGAAATCATCGACCAGGCCCTGGCCCTGGCCGGGACCGGCACCACCGGGACCGGCACCACCGGCGAAGCGGTGCTGGCGGGTCTGGTTTCGACCGCTGCCGGCCAGGCGGAGATGGGAGGCAAGCTGCTGCCGCCGACGGCAGAATTTGCCGCCGAAAACAGTGACGACCTGGAGGAGGGGGAGGCCATCGAGCTGTTCGGCATGCTGGGCCTGACCCTGGCCGGGCCGGCGCAGGAAGTGATCGACCGCAACGGCCTGCCCGTTCAGGCCGCCCCTCCGGAGGGGGATCCCGGGGTCGGGGCACAGACACCGCTGCAGACGGTGCTGCGGGACCTGCTCCGGGAGCGACCGGTCGACGGGCGCACGGCGCCCCCTGCGGATCCGCGGCCGAATCCGATGGCGGGTGGCGCGGTGCCCGGCGATGGCCAGCCGCTGCCGGCGCCGATGCCCGTCGCGGCGGAATCGCAGCCGCTTTCACCGTCGTTCCAGGCGGGGGTGGCGGAGGCGCCGGATGCGCCGCTGCTGGACGAGGGGGGGCGACAGCAGTTCGGTCATGTCCTCTCCGGCGCCGCTTCCCAGCCTCCGCCGCAACGGCCCGGGGCAGCTCAGATGGCGCCACCACCCCTTGAGGTGGCCACGGGTGAACCGGGGTGGGAGCGGGGAGTCGGCGAGCGCATCCTGTGGATGGCCGGCAAGTCGCTCCAGGCCGCCTCGATCCAGCTCAACCCGCGCCATCTGGGGCCGATCGAGATCCAGCTCAGCCTGCAGCACGATCAGGCCAGCGTCAGCTTCTCGGCCCAGCATGCGGTGGTCCGCGACGCCCTCGAGGCGGCCATTCCCCGGCTGCGGGAGATGTTCGCCGACAACAACCTGCAGCTGGTGAACGTGGACGTCGGCCAGCAGCGGGACGGCAGCGGGGCGGCCGTGGCGCAGCAGTTCCAGGGGCGGAACCCGGGTGGGGGAGAGGGGGGACAGCCCCAGGACGGGGGCGGGCGTGCGCCCGATACCGGAACGGACGTTGTTCTGCCATCGGCGACTGCACTCGGCCTGCTGGACGACTACGCCTGACCCCCAGGTCCCCGGCTCCGGCGGACGTCGGCGCCGCCGACAAAGCATTGGCTATCGGCTTTCCGCTCCGAGTATCATAGGCCATCGGTTCTGGTCGCGAGGGGTGCTCGGGCGGTGCGCTTTGTAAAACTCTTGTTCATTCTTCTGGTGATGCTGGTCGGCGCCGCGTTCGCGGTGATGAACGCCGAACCGGTCAATCTCAACTACTATTTCGGTTCCAGTGAACTGCCGCTCTCCGTGGTCCTGGTGGGCGCGGTCTGTGTCGGTGCAGTGCTCGGTATCCTCGCCGGTCTGACCGTCATCGCCCGCCTGAAGCGGGAGAATGCGCTGCTGCACCGCCGCGCCCGGCTCGCCTCCCAGGAGGTCAACAATCTTCGGACCATCCCGCTGAAGGATCATTGATGCTCGAGCTCCTCTGGTTGCTGCTGCCGGTCGCGGCCGCCTCCGGGTGGTTCGCGGCCAGGCGCAGCAGCCGCGGCGGGGAACCCCCCGGCGGTGATCGCACGCCGGCCTACTTCCGCGGCCTCAACTATCTGCTCAACGAACAGCCGGACAAGGCGATCGATGTATTCGTCAAGATGCTGGAGGTGGACAGCGAGACGGTGGAGACCCATCTGGCCCTGGGCAACCTGTTCCGCCGCCGCGGCGAGGTCGACCGGGCCATCCGCATCCATCAGAACCTCATCGCCCGGCCGACCCTGAACCGGGACCAGCGCGCCCAGGCGCTGCTGGAACTGGGGCAGGACTACATGCGGGCCGGCCTGTTCGATCGCGCCGAGAGCCTGTTCAGCGAGTTGTCGGAGATGAAGTTGTACCAGGAGCAGGCGCTGGAGAACCTGCGCATCATCTACCAGCAGGAGAAGGACTGGCAGCAGTGCCTCGACGTGGCGAAGAGGCTGGAACAGCTCAGCGGGCGCAGCCTGTGCCGGGAACGGGCCCACTACTACTGCGAGCTGGCGGAGGAGGCGCGGGCGCGCAACGAATTGTCCCAGGCGGGTCAACTGCTGAAGAAGGCGCGCTCCTGCGACGAGAGCTGCGTGCGCGCCAGTATCCTGCAGGGGCAGATGGAGGTGGCGACCGGCGCCTGTCGCGAGGCGATCCAGAGTTATGGGCGGGTGGAGCGGCAGGATCCCGCATTCCTCTCCGAGGTGCTGCCGATGCTGCTGCGCTGCTACCGTGAGTCCGCCAGCCGGGGCGAGCTGAGGCGCTACCTGGAGCAGCTGTTCGAGCGCCACCCCGGCATCGCTCCGGCGCTGGCCCTGGTCGACCTGATCCAGGCGGAGGAGGGAGACCAGGCGGCCGCCCGTTTCCTCACCGGCTATCTGCATGAACATCCGGACCTGGAGGGGCTGGAACGGCTGATCCGGCTGAAGCAGCCGGGCAGCGACGGTACCCTCTCCGATACCCTGGACGTGCTGCACCAGCTGGTCGCCAAACTGCTGGAAGGGCGACCCGCCTATCAGTGCGGCCAGTGCGGCTTCACCGCCAAGACCCTGCACTGGCAGTGCCCGGGCTGCAAGACCTGGAGCAGTATCAAGCCGGTACACGGGCTGTTCGCGGGCCGCTCCTGAACGGGCAGCCACCGCACCCCTGTGCCGGACAGTCACCACATCTGGAACCAAGTATCATGACCGACACCTCCGCAGAACCCCGCATTATCGTCGCCCTGGATTTCCCCCGGCCGGAGCCGGCCCGTGAACTGGTGGCCAGGCTGGATCCCTCCCTGTGCCGGCTGAAGGTGGGCAAGGAGATGTTCACCCGCCTGGGTCCGGCCTTCGTCGAGGAGCTGACGGCGGCGGGATTCCAGGTGTTTCTCGACCTCAAGTTCCACGACATTCCCAACACCGTGGCCGCGGCCTGCGCGGCGGCGGCGGACCTGGGAGTCTGGATGGTCAACCTGCATGCCTCCGGCGGCCGCCGCATGATGGAGACGGCGCGGGAGCGGCTGGCGGGATACAGCCGGCGCCCGCTGCTGATCGCGGTCACCATCCTCACCAGTCTGAGCGACCCGGAACTGGCGGAGATCGGCTTCAGTGGCAGCGCCGCCGACAACGTCCAGCGTCTGGCCCGGCTCACCGACGATTGCGGCCTGGACGGCATCGTCTGCTCCCCGCTGGAAGCGGCCCTGGTCCGCCCCCGGGTGCGGGACGGCTTCCTGCTGGTCACCCCCGGCGTGCGACCGGCCAGTGCCGCCCGGGACGACCAGCGCCGGGTGATGACGCCGGCGGACGCCCTCGACAACGGCGCCGACATGCTGGTGATCGGCCGGCCGATCACGGCCGCGCCGGATCCGCTGCAGAGCCTGCGTGACATCCGGCGGGAGATCGCCGCCAGGGATTGACAGGATCAGGAACCGGGAGGTACCCTGCCTCTGCCCATGGGAAGTGGGTTCCTGGAAGGATTCCGGGAGACAACCAACGACAAGGAGACGTCATCATGAAAAGACTCACCCGTGTACTCTCTATGGCCCTGCTGCTGGCGCTCGCTGCGCCCGCCCTGGCCAACCCGGTGGACATCAACAGCGCCGATGCGGCCACCCTCGCAGCCAGCCTGACCGGAGTCGGCGAGGCCCGCGCCCGTGCCATCGTCGCCTACCGGGAGCAGCACGGCCCGTTCCGGCGGGTGGAGGACCTGAAGCAGGTGCGCGGCATCGGCGATCATGTGCTGCAGGTCAACCGTGATCTCCTCACGGTGAATGCCGCCAACCCCCCCAGACGCTGAAGCAGCGTCTCCACGACTGTCCGGCCGCCGCTCCCCCGCGGTGGCCGGGCTCATGGTCTGAGCCCGGTGCCGAGGTACAATCACGCCTCGCCCCGGGCCATCGGGCCGGGATGGAGACAGCGGCGGGAGAGGGCGGCGTGCTGAGACTGTATCGGGGAAACCGGCTGGAGTATCTGTCCGACCTGATCGGCCATCTGCTGGCGCGCGAACCCCTGTCCGATCCCTTCGCCTGCGAGCAGATCCTGGTCCCGCACCCCGGCGTGGGACAGTGGCTCTCGCTGCGGCTGGCCGATGCCGCCGGCATCTGCGCCAACGTGCGTTTTCCCCTTCCGGCGGGCTTTATCTGGGAACAGTTTCGCCACTTGCTGACGGATGTCCCGGAACAGGACCGGTACGCCCCCGATACCCTACGCTGGAGCTTGTTCCAGGAGCTGGAGCGGGCGGTGGAGGAGCCCCTGTTCGAGCCCCTGCAGCCGTTCCTGCAGGCCCAGGGCATGGCGGGACGCTTCGATCTCGCGGATCGCCTGGCCCACCTGTTCGACCAGTACCTGGTGTACCGGCCGGACTGGATCCTGCACTGGGAGGGGGGGCGCTCCGCAGTACCCGGCGACGACTGGCAGGCGGAGCTGTGGCGCCGGCTGGTGGCGCGTCTCGGCGATGGCCACTGGGTGCGGCAGCAGCAACGGCTGTTCCTGGCGGCGGAGCAGGGGCGGCTGGATCCGGAACGGTTGCCGCAGCGGATCAGCCTGTTCGGTATCGGGGCCCTCTCTCCCGGCTACCTGGAGACCCTGGTCCTGCTCTCGCGCTGGATCGATGTCCACCTGTTTCTGCTCGATCCGTGCCGCACCGAGTGGATGGGGCTGGTGACGGCGGCCACCCGCGAGCGGCGCGGACAGCAGGCCCCGGCCGAGGCCCCGTACCTGGAGGTGGGCAATCCGCTGCTGGCCTCTCTCGGTCGCCGGGGACGGGAGTTCCTGGCACAGTTGCAGGCCCACGACCCCGGCTCGGTGGAGCTGTTTCACCCGGCGCCGGGAGAGGGTCTCCTCGCCTCGCTCCAGCGCGACATCCTGGAGCTGCGCGATCCCACCGCAGGGCCACCGTCGACCCTCGCCGGGGAGGACGATTCGATCCGCATCCTCAGCTGCCACGGCCCCCAGCGCGAGCTGGAGGTGCTGCACGACCAGCTGCTCGATCTGTTCGAGCGCGATCCGCGGCTGCAGCCCGACGACGTGCTGGTGATGACCCCCGACATGGAGCTGTATGCCCCCTATATCGAGGCGGTGTTCGGCGCCAGCGGTGGCGACCGCCGGATCCCGTTCCATCTCGGCGACCGGCCGGGAGGGGCCGGGCAGCCGCTGGTGGCCGCCTTCATGGCCCTGCTGGAACTGCCGGCAGGGCGTTTCGAGGTGGACCGGCTGCTGCAGCTGCTGGAGGTGCCGGCGATCCAGCGTCGCTTCGGCCTCGGCGACGGCGATCTGACTCCGATCATGGCCTGGCTGCGCGAGGCCGGCATCCGCTGGGGCTGGGACGCGGCTGCCCGGCAGCAGGAGGGGATGCCGGCCCAGGCGCAGAACACCTGGCGCCAGGGGCTGGACAGACTGTTGCTCGGAATGGCCCTGCCCACCGGCGGGGAACGGCTGTTCGGTGGTCTGCTGCCGGCCGGGGGGGTGGAGGGCGCGGATGTCCGCCTGCTCGGCGCCCTCGGCGAGTTCGCCGGGACCCTGTCCGACTGGTCGCGGCGGCTGCAGCAGGACCGGCCCATGGCGGCATGGCACGACCGGCTGCTGGCGCTGCTCGCCGACCTGTTCGCTCCGGACGAGCAGGAGGAGTTCCAGCTGCAGCGCATCCGGGAGGCCATTGCAGCGGTCGTGACCGAGGCCGAAGCGGCCGGCACCGGGGCGGCGGTCCCGCTGGAGCTGATCCGCCGGATCCTGCAACCACGCCTCGACGAGGGCGGCGGCGGCTTTCTCCGCGGCGGTGTCACCTTCTGTGCTCTCGTGCCGGGCCACAGTCTGCCGTTCCCGGTGGTCTGCCTGCTCGGCATGAACGATGGCAGCTTCCCCCGCGAGCAGCGGCCGTCGGGGTTCGACCTGATGAGCCGGGGGCGGCGGCTGGGCGACCGCGACCGCCGCGACGACGACCGCTACCTGTTCCTCGAGGCCCTGCTGTCGGCCCGCCGCTGCCTGATCATCAGCTACAGCGGCCAGGACCCGAGGGAGAATACAGAGCTGCCCCCCTCCACCCTGGTCAGCGAACTGCTGGACTACCTGGGGCAGGGGTATCTCCTGCCCTCGGGGGAGCCGGTCACCGACCGGCTGCCCCAGCGCCACCCGCTGCAGCCCTTCGATCACCGCTACTTCGACGGCCGGAGCGGGTTGTTCAGCTACTCCACGACCATGGCCCAAGCGGCGCAACGGGCCCTCTCCCCCGATCGCAGGGAGCGCAGCTTCCTCGCCGCCCCGCTGGAGCAACCGGGGGACGAGTGGCGCTCGCTCGACCTGGAGGAGCTGGGCCGCTTTTTCGCCAATCCGGTCCGCTACCTGTTGCGCCGTCGACTCGGCCTCGAGCTGGAGGGCGTGGCCGAAGAGCTGGAGTCACGGGATCCGTTCCAGCTCGACCGGGAGGACGAACGGCGTGTCGGCGAGCGTCTCCTGACCGGTCTGCCGCTGGCGCAGGTGCGGGAGCTGGAGCGGGCCGCAGGGCGGTTGCCCCATGGCGCCCAGGGCGAGGCCCTGCTGGCGCGGGCCCGGGAGTCGATTCGACCATTGGCCCGACGGCTGCAGGAGCAGGACCTGTTCCCCGGCGATGAATGGCGGGAGTTCCGGCTCCGGATCGGTGGCTTCATCCTCTCCGGCCGGCTGCAGCGGCTGCGGCCCGAGGGGATCCGCGGTTTCACTCCGCTGCAACTGCCGGCCTCGCGGCTGTTCCGGCTCTGGCTTCGGCACCTGGTGCTGAACGCGGTCCGGCCGGAGGGGATCGCCACCGAGACCCGCTGGCTGCAGTGCGAGGGGGTCGTCCGCTTTCCGCCGCTGGACGATGCGCCGGCCCGGCTGGAGCAGCTGCTGGCCTGCTATTGGGACGGCCTGGTGCGGCCGCTGCACCTGTTTCCCCGCAGCAGCCTCGAATTCGCCAGGGGAGTGCAGCAGGGAAAGGAGAGGGAACAGGCCCTGAAGCGGGCGCGGCAGTGCTGGGCCGGTGAGTATGCCCGCTGGCCGGAGTCGGCCGATCCCCACTATGCCGTCGCCTTCGGTGACCGGGACGTCCTGGACCAGGCGTTCATGCACCTGAGCGAGGCCTGTTTCGGTCCCCTGCTGGCAGCCATGGAGGAGGGGTGAGATGGAACGGCTGAACCTGGCCGACGCCCCGTTGGAGGGCATCACCCTGATCGAGGCCAGCGCCGGCACCGGCAAGACCTACACCATCACCGCCCTCTACCTGAGGCTGGTGGTGGAGCGGGGGCTGGCGGTGGAGCAGATCCTGGTGGTCACCTATACCCGCGCAGCCACCGCCGAGTTGCGCGGCCGGATCCGGGAGCGGCTGCAGCAGGCGTACCGGGTGCTGCAGGGTGGGTCCGAAGACGATCCGCTGATCCGCTCGCTGTGCCAGCGCTGGCAGGACCGGCAGCAGGCCCTGGGCCGCCTGCGACTGGCGATCCTGGATTTCGACCGGGCCGTGATCCTCACCATCCATGGCTTCTGCCAGCGGGTGCTCGGCGACAGCGCGGTGGAGAGTGCCCTGCCGGTGGAGCAGGAACTGGTGCCGGACCGGAGTGAATTGCTGCAGCAGCTGGTGGACGACTTCTGGCGCCTGCGGATCCAGGGGCTGGCACCGGGCCTGGTGCAGTACCTGCTGGATCAGGGGCTGGACCCGGACCGGTTGATGGAGCTGGCGCGTCCGGTCCTGGGCCGCCCCTACCTGGAATCGCGGGGCTCTCCCTGGCCGGCCGGTCTGGAGCAGACGGAGCAGGCCTACCTGGCGCGGATCGACCGCTGCCGGGAACTGTGGCGGGAGGAGGCGGACACCATCCGCCGGTTGCTGCTCGAGAGCAGTGGCCTCAAGCGCAACCTCTACCGGATCGAATCCCTGACCGGCTGGCTGGAGACGCTGGAGCTGTGGCTGGCGGCAGAGTACCCCCCGGCACCCTTCGACCGGTGGGAGCGGTTCACCGCCGGCACCCTGGCGGCATCGGTCAGGAAAGGGGGAGAGGCCCCGTCCCACCCCTTCTTCGACTGCTGGGAGGAGGTGGTGGAGCTTGGCGAGCGGCTGCAGCAGGGCTTCGGGCAGGCCCGGGTGGCCCTGTTGCTGGAGCTGGTCGGCTTCCTGCGGCAGGAGCTGCCCCGCCGCCAGCGCCAGCGCCGCCTGCAGAGCTACGACGACCTGCTGCTCGATCTGCAGCGGGCATTGCAGCAGGCCGGCGGCGAGCGGTTGGCCGCCTCCCTGCGCGATCGCTACCGGGCCGCCCTGATCGACGAGTTCCAGGACACCGATCCGGTGCAGTACGACATCTTCCGCCGGCTCTATCACGGCAGTGGCCAGCCGGTGTACCTGGTGGGTGATCCGAAACAGGCGATCTACGGCTTCCGCGGTGCCGATCTCTATACCTACCTGGCGGCACGGGGGGATGCGGACCGCGATCTCACCCTGGACGTCAACTGGCGCTCCGTCCCGGCGCTGCTGGATGCGGTCAACACCCTGTTCGGGCGGCACCCGGCCCCCTTCGTGGATCCGCGCATCGCCTGCCCGCCGGCCCTGCCGGCGGAGCGGGAGCATCCGTGGCTGCAGGATCCGGCGGGGTCGCAGGGCGCCCTCCGGATCGGCCTGCTGGAGGCCGGTGAAAAGCCCCTCAGCCGGGAGGCCGCCGCCCGGGCCAGCGCGGCGGCGACGGCGGGTGAGATCGCGCGCCTGCTGGGACGGGACGGGGCCGACCGGTCCCGGCTGGGGGACACCCCCCTGAGCGGCGGCGATATCGCGGTGCTGGTGCGCAGCCACCGGCAGGGGGCGATGGTGGCCCGGGCCCTGGGCGAGCGGGGCCTGTTCAGCGTGCTGCGCTCGCGCGACGACGTGTTCCACACCCGCGAGGCGGAGCAGCTGCAGCGGCTGCTGGCGGCGGTGCTGGAACCGGGCCGGGACGGACTGCTGCGCGCCGCCCTCAGCACCGACGCCCTCGGCTTCGACGCCGACCGGCTGCAGCGGGACGGGGAGGGGCTGGAGGCGATGTTCGATGCCTTTCAGGGTTATCACCGGCAATGGCGTGAACGCGGATTCATGGCCATGTTCCGCCAGCTGCTGGCCGATCAGGAGGTGGCCGGGCGTCTGCTCGGCCTGCCCGACGGCGAGCGGCGCCTGACCAATCTGCGGCACCTGGCCGAACTGCTGCACCGGCAGGCGCGGGAGGCCCACCTCGGCATGGAGGGGCTGTTCAAGTGGCTGCAGCATCAGCGCCATTCGGAACTGCCGGAAGAGGAGACCCACCAGCTGCGCCTGGAGAGCGAACGGGACCTGGTACAGATCGTCACCATCCACCGCAGCAAGGGGCTGCAGTACCCGGTGGTCTTCATTCCCTTCGCCTGGGACGGGGGGATACGCACCCCGCGCGCGGGAGAGCCCTATGAATTCCACGATCCCGATCGGGACTGGCAGCCGGTGCTGGAACTGGGTTCACCCCGCTGGGAACAGGATCTGTGCCGCTACCGCAACGAGGCCCTGGCCGAATCGTTGCGGTTGCTGTACGTGGCACTGACCAGGGCGGAGCAGCGCTGCTATCTCTACTGGGGGCGGGTGAACGGTGCCGGCGAGTCCCCGCTCGCCTGGTTGCTGCATCCACCGGCCGATGCGCCCGCGGGAGACCTGCTCGCGGCCCAGGCCGCCGCCTTCAGGCCGCTGGACGATACCGCGCTGCGCCAGCGGCTGCAGAAGCTCGGCGAGGCGTCCGGAGGGAGTGTCGTCGTGACCACGCTGAGCAGTGATGCCGGCACTCCGGAAGTCCCACCGCCGGCGCCGGCGGGGCGGCAGGAGACGCTGCGGGCCCGGTCGCCGCTGCGCCAGCTCGAGCCGCTGCAGCGGATCACCAGCTTCAGCGCCCTCGCCCATGGCCGGGGCGATGTGGACCGCCCCGACTACGATGCATTCGCCGGCGTGACATCCCCTGCCGGCGGCGAGGGGGGGCGCTACGACATCTTCCATTTCCCCCGCGGTGCCCGCGCCGGTACCGCCCTGCACACCCTGTTCGAGCAGCTCGATTTCACCGCTCCCCGGTCGCCCCGGCCGGAGGCCCTGGTGCGTCGGGTATTGGGGGACCACGGCATCCCGGAGCGGTGGACCCCGGTGGTGTGCCGGATGCTGGAGCAGGTGCTGGCCAGCCCGCTGGACGAGAGCGGTGAGGTGCGCCTGGAGCGGGTCTCCACCGCTTCCCGGCTGGTGGAACTGGGATTCCACTATCCGTTGCGGACCCTCGATGCCGCCGGCATGTCGCGCCTGCTGCTGGAACAGGGGTTCGGGCGGCAGGCGCCGCTGCGACAGGCGGTCGAGCGCCTCACCTTCCCGCGGATCCAGGGTTATCTCAAGGGCTTCATCGATCTGGTCTTCCGTCTCGACGGCCGCTGGTATCTGGCCGACTACAAGTCCAACTGGCTGGGCGGCCGGCCGGAGGACTATGGCCAGGAACGCCTGCTGGCGGTGATGGCGGCGGAGGACTACTGGCTGCAGTACCTGTTCTACACCCTGGCCCTGCACCGCTACCTGCGTCTGCGGCTGCCGGACTATGACTACGACCGCCACTTCGGCGGCGTGTTCTATCTGTTCCTGCGCGGCATGGGGCCGGAGGTCTCTCCCGCCGGCGGGGTCTACCGGGACCGGCCGCGGCGGCAGCTGATCGAGGCGCTGGACCACCTCGTCGGCGCGCCGGGAGGTGCATCGTGAAGCGTTTTCCGCCGTTGTTGGAGAAGTGGCGGGAGCCGCTGGGCCTGGCGCCGCAGGACCTCCAGTTCGCCGATCTGATGGGGCGGCTGGCGACGGATGCCGGGCCGGAGCTGCTCGCTGCCGCGGCCCTGTGCAGCCGGGCCACCGGCGAGGGCCACCTGTGTCTGGATCTGGAGGCGTTCGCCGGTCGGGAGATCGCCGGGGTGGCGCTGCCCGGCATCGGTGGCTGGCGGGAGCGGTTGCGGGGCAGCGGGGTGGTGGGTGAGCCCGGCAGCTTCCACCCGCTGATCCTGGACCCGGCGGGAAGGCTCTATCTCTACCGCTACTGGGCCTACGAGTCGCACCTGGCGGAGGAGCTCGTGTGGCGCGCCGGGCAGCCACCGGAGGATATCGGCCCGGAGCACCGCTCCCTGCTGCAGCAGCTGTTTCCGGCCCGGGAGGGAGTGAAGGTGGACTGGCAGAAGCTGGCCGCCGCCACCGCCCTGTGCCGGAATCTCACCGTCGTCTCCGGCGGTCCCGGCACCGGCAAGACCAGCACCGTGGTGCGGATCCTGGCCCTGCTGACTGCACGGGCGCCGGAGTTGCGCATCGCCCTGGCGGCCCCCACCGGCAAGGCGGCCGGCCGGCTGGAGGCATCGGTGCGCATGGCCCGGGAGGCGCTGCCCCTGGACCGGGAGCAACGGCAGCGTATCCCCGGCGAGGCCTCCACCCTGCACCGGCTGCTGGGGGCGGAATGGGGTGGCGGCGGCTACCGTTACCACGGCGGGAGCCAGCTGCCACTGGACGTGCTGATCCTGGACGAGGCCTCGATGGTGGACGTGGCGATGATGGCCCACCTGGTGGAGGCACTGCCGCGCCGGGCCCGGCTGATCCTGCTGGGCGACCGGTTCCAGCTGGCGTCGGTGGAAGCGGGCGCGGTGCTGGGCGATCTGTGCGGCGATGCCGACGGCTTCAGCCACCCCTTCCGGGAGCGGCTGCGGGCGGTGACCGGGGAGAAGGTGCCAGCCTCGCCGCGTCCGCATCCGCCACCGCTGGCCGATTCGGTGGTGTATCTGCGGCACAGCTACCGTTTCAGCGAGGCGAGTGGTGTCGGTCGTCTCGCCCAGGCGGTCCGGGATGGGGATGCCGCCGCCTCCCTCACGCTGCTGAACGCACAGGATGGGCCGGAGCTGGGACGGCTGGATGACGACCGCCTGCTGTCGGGCGCCGTGGCGGGTTTCCGCGACTACCTGTCACTGGTACGCGGCGGCGAGGATCCGCTACGGGTTTTTGCCGCCTTCGACCGGTTCCGGGTGCTGGCCGCCATGCGCCGTGGCCGGCGTGGGGTCGAGGGGTTGAATCACAGGCTGGAGCAGGCCCTGCTGGAGGCGGGATTGTTGCAGAGCCGGGAGGGGTGGTACCAGGGGCGTCCGGTGATGGTCCTGCAGAACGATTACGGCCTGCGGCTCTACAATGGCGACATCGGCATCGTGCTGGGCGGTGACGGCCCCGGGGCCCGGGTCTGTTTCCCGGACGGTGAGGCCGGTCTGCGCTGGATCCCGCCGTCGCGGCTTCCGCCCCACGAGACCGCCTTCGTCATGACCGTACACAAGAGCCAGGGTTCGGAGTTCGACCGGGTGCTGCTGGTGCTGCCGCAGGAGGACCGGCCGCTGCTCACCCGCGAGCTGATCTACACCGCGGTCACCCGTGCCCGCGAGCGGTTCCAGGTATGCGCCCCCGACGCGGTGTGGGCGGCCGCGGTGGAGCGTCGCACCCGGCGCTCGTCGGGGTTGCGCGAGGCGCTGTGGGGTCCGCCGGTCTCCGCCTGACACACCATGGCGTCCGGCCCCCGGGCGCGGATATACTGCTCCCCTGCGAACCCTCCTCATCTGGACACTGCCACCATGAGATACCGGATCATCCCCGTCACCCCGTTCGAGCAGAACTGCAGCCTGCTCTGGTGCGGCTCCAGCGGCCGGGCGGCGGTGGTGGATCCGGGTGGCGACCTGCCACGTATCCTGGCCGCGGTGGAGGAGGAGGGGGTGACCCTGGAGCGGATCCTCATCACCCATGCCCACATCGATCATGCGGGCGCTGCCGGCGAGCTGGCCGGGCAGCTGGGCATCCCCATCGAGGGCCCACAGCAGGAGGACGCCTTCTGGATAGAGATGCTGCCGGAGCAGTCACAACAGTTCGGCTTCCCGCCGGCGCGGCGCTTCGTGCCGGAGCGCTGGCTGGGCCAGGGCGACCGGGTGGCGATCGGTGAGCAGGTCCTGGAGGTGCGCCACTGCCCCGGCCACACCCCCGGTCATGTGGTCTTTCTCCACCCGGGCACGGCGCTGGCGGTGGTGGGTGACGTGCTGTTCCGGGGCTCCATCGGCCGTACCGACTTTCCCCGTGGCGACCACGCCCAGCTGCTGGCGTCGATTCGCGACCAGCTGCTGACCCTGGACGATGCGGTCGCGGTGATCCCGGGCCACGGTCCGATGACCACCATCGGCCACGAGCGTCTGACCAACCCCTTTCTCACCCGAGACCTGCCATGAAACGCAGCGAACAGCTGAAGAAGCTCTCCTGGGAACACCACGATGCCCTCAAGTTCGCCCGCAACGTGGGTCACGGCCTGCGCCGGGGCGCCGATCTGCGGGAGGTGGCCGACTATGCGGTCTATGTCACCGATCACTTCCTCACCCCCCATTTCCGACTCGAGGAGGAGGCCCTGATCGCGCGCCTGGACCAATCCCGGCGCGCTCTCGAGCCGGTACAGCGGGTGCTGGAGGAGCATCGCGGCTTCGCCCGCCTGCGTCAGCAGCTGGCGGACGCCGGCGAGGCGGACCTGCCGGAGCTGCTCGCACGCTTCCGCGACCTGCTCAGGGGGCACGTCAGGCTGGAGGAGAACCAGCTGTTTCCCCTGCTGGAGCGGGAGCTGTCGGCCGACCAGCTGGACCAGGCGAAGGCGGAGATCGATGCCCGCCACATCTCCGCCTGCGAGGAGTGGGGTCGCTCCTTCCTGGGTTGATATCGGGTCCCGCGGTGCCGCGCCATGGCCTGTGCAGGGGGCTGCCGCCATCCAGGTGGAATAAAGCAGCGGGTCGCCGCGTCTTAAGGTCCATGAAAGAGAGGAAAGGAGCGAGCCCGCCGACCCCATGAAGCTGTTTCGCGACCGCCGTCAGGATCGACTGCAGCAGCAGTTGGCGCAGCTGCGACCCCGGCTCTACCGCTCGGCGCTGGCCTGGTGCGGCAACCCCGAGCTGGCCGACGACCTGGTGCAGGAGGCCCTGTCGAAGGCGCTGCAGAAGATGACCACCCTGAAGGAGACCTCCTCCCTCGACGCCTGGATCTTCTCGATCCTGGTCAACTGCCGCCGTGATCACTATCGCCGCTGCCGGCCCGAAGAGAGCTACCGGGAGCAGGCCGACGAACGCCAGCCGACCGCGGACCAGGCCCTGCAGACGGAGCAGACGGTGGAACGGGTACGGGCATCGGTGCAGCGGCTCAGCGAGGGTCAGCGGGAGGTGCTGGCACTGGTGGACCTGGAGGGTTTCTCCTACGCCGAGGTCTCCGGCATCCTGCAGATCCCCATCGGCACCGTCATGAGTCGGCTCAACCGGGCCAGGAGCGCCCTCAGGCAGCAGCTGCTGGCAGCGAACGATGCCGCCCGGGGCACCCGGCGCGGCCACCTGGAGCGGGTCAAATGAATACCATCACCCACTATTCCGACGAGATCATCAACGCCTTCGTGGACGGTGAACTGGCCGCCGCCGAGCGCCGCGAGCTGCTGGCTGCAGCTGCAGAGTCGGACCGGCTGCGGCAGCGCATCTGCGAGGCGGTGCAGTTGAAGGAGCTGGTGCGGGGGGCCTATCCCGCGCGGTCGCCGGAGGGGTTGGTAAAGGGGCGGAGCGGCCGCCGTGGCGCCCGGATGCGCCATGCGGCCGCCGCTGCGGTGGCGGTGCTGGCAGTCAGTGTGGCACTGCTGCTCCCGCGGCCGGAACCGGGGCAGCGGCTGGCGGACGGCGCCCTCTCCCCGGTGCTGCCGCTGAGTACCGGCGAGGAGGCGGGGGAGACGACCCGGGTGGTGTTCCATGTCAGCAGCGCCGATCCGGCCGCCGCCCGTGAACTGCTGGACCAGGTGGAGCTGGTGCTGCGTGAATACGCCGCCGGCAACCGGCCGCTGAAGGTGGAGGTGATCGCCAACAACGAGGGGCTGCGGCTGCTGCAGCAGGGCCGCTCCCCGGTGGCCGAGCGGATCCGCCGGCTCGACCAGCGCTACCAGAATCTGTTGTTCGCCGCCTGTGGCAATACCCTGGAACGGCTGCGCCGGGAGACCGGCGAGCAGATCCGGATCCTGCCCCAGGCGGTGATCGTGCAATCCGGAGTTTCGTTCGTGGCCCGGCGCCAGCAGGAGGGCTGGGCCTACATAAAAGTCTGAGCCGGTTCGGGTGGTCCCTGCCCGGATCGAGCCCGGCGATTCACCAAAGCGAGGAGATGTGACGATGAAGACGATGAGACCCTATACCCCGTTCCTGTTGCTGTTGTCCCTGTTGCTGGCGGCGCCACTGGCCTTTGCCGGCAGCGACGACGGGCCGAAGCACAAGATCGTGATCCAGGTCAGCAGCGACGATGCCAGGACCCAGAAGATCGCCCTCAACAACGCGGTCAACCTGCAGAAGGCGCTGGGGCAGGACAATGTCGCCATCGAGATCGTCGCCTATGGCCCGGGGCTCTCCCTGCTGACCAGCAAGTCCCGCCAGGGCAAACGGGTGGAGAGCCTGGCGATGCAGGACATCACCTTCAGCGCCTGCGGCAACACCATGAAGAAGGTGGCGAGAAAGACCGGCAAGGAACCGCAGCTGCTGGAGGGCGTGCGGGTGGTCCAGGCCGGCGTGCTGCGGATCATGGAGCTGCAGGAGCAGGGCTACGCCTACGTGCGTCCGTAGACCGGCGGATCCGCCAGCGACCCGGGGATCCCCGCCCCGGGTCCACTCCATCACCCCTGCGCGGCCTGACCGGCGCGCCGGCGTGAATCCAGCGTGAACAGGAGCACCCCGCTCCAGATCAGCAGGAAACTGGCCAGGTGGGCCTGGCCGAACGGCTCCCGGAACAGGAACACGGCCAGCAGAAACTGGCAGGTCGGATTCAGGTACTGCAGCAGCCCCACCGTGCCCAGTCGCAGACGACGGGTGGCGCTGGTGAACAGCAGCAGCGGGATCGCCGTCACCAGGGCGGCGGCCGCCAGCAGGGCATCGAAGCCCGGCCCCAGGGTGCCGAAGACCAGGGCGCCGTCGCGCCACTGCAGTCCCAGGTAGAGCAGCGCCGGTGGTGCCAGCAATAGACACTCCATGGTCAACCCGACCAGGGTCCCCACCGGGATCTTCTTTCTCACCAGGCCATAGAGGCTGAACGAGACCGCCAGGACCAGGGCGATCCACGGCAGCCGGCCGGTCAGCAGCAGCTGGATCGCCACGCCGCCCAGCACCAGGCCGACGGCCAGCTGCTGGGGGCGGTTCAGGCGCTCGTCCAGGAACAGGCGGCCCAGCAGCAGCATCATGATGGGGAAGATGAAATACCCCATGCTCGCCTCCAGGGCACGGTCGTTGTTGACCGCCCAGATGAAGCCGAGCCAGTTGACCGACACCAGCAGGGCGCTGACCAGCAGGATGCGGCGGTGACGGCCGTCCCCGAGCAGGCGCCGCAGCTCCATGACGCGACCGCTGGCGACCACCAGCAGCAGGCACAGCAGCAGCGACCAGACCACCCGGTGGGCCAGGATCTCCAGCGCCCCCGCCTGCCCGACGGCCCGGTAGTAGAGTGGCGAAAAGCCCCACAGCAGGAAGGCGCCGAGGGCGGCGGCGGTGCCGATGCCAGTGCTGCTCAGCGGAGGGCGGATGGTCATCGCAGGGCGCCGGGAAGGGTACGGGGAGCCGGGATCTTACCCTGTCCGGGCTTCCCGTACATCTCCATTGCTCCCTGTGGGTCCTGTTGTCGCCGTTCCTGTTCAGGAATTAGAAGGAGATGCCGCTAGAGACTTCTGAGCAGGAGAAAACGAGGGAGCAGAGACCGACGATGGCAGGAGAGGCCAGGGCCGTCAATTTCCGACGCAACGAACTGGAGTCCCGATCGTTCCTGGTGGTGGACGACTTCGGCGACATGCGCAGCATGGTCAAGAACATGCTGCAGTCGATGGGCGTGCAGCAGATCGATCTGGCCAGAAACGGCGTCGAGGCGATCCGGGCGATCGAGAACCCCGACAACCACTACCAGGTGATCCTGTGCGACTACAACCTGGGACCGGGCAAGAATGGCCAGCAGATCCTGGAGGAGGTGCGCCACCGGGAACTGATCGGCGTGGGCACGGTGTTCGTGATGATCACCGCCGAGAATACCTTCGAGATGGTGATGGGCGCGGTCGAGTACGAGCCGGACTCCTACATGACCAAACCGTTCACCAAGGATCTGCTGCGCAGCCGGCTGGAGAAGCTGATTGCGCGCAAGAAGGACCTGGAAGACGTGGAGCGGGCGATGACCAGGCGCGATTTCGAGGGCGCCATCCGGCTGCTCGACGCCAAGATCGGGACGCGCCCCCGCAATCTGGCCCAGCTCAACAAGCTGAAGGGCGAGCTGGCCCTGCGCGCCGGCGATCATGAGCGGGCGGAGCAGGTCTACCGGGAGGTGCTGGAGGGGCGGGATCTGCCCTGGGCGCGGCTGGGGCTGGGCAAGGTGTATTACGCCAGCGGTCGCTACCAGGAGGCGCAGGCACTGTTCCAGCAGTTGCTGGAGCAGAATCCCCGGCTGACGGCCGCCTACGACTGGCTGGCCCGCACCCAGCAGGCCCTGGATGCGTTGCCGGCGGCCCAGCAGACCCTGGAACAGGCGGTGTCGCTGTCGCCGAAGGCGATCCTGCGGCAACGCGCCCTGGGCGAACTGGCGCTGAAGAACGACGACCTGGAGGTGGCGGAGAGGGCCTTTGCCGAGGCGGTCAGCCTGGGACGCCATTCGGTCTACAAGACCCCCCGGACCTATGCCGATCTGGCGCGGATCAGGGTCCGTACCCGGGGGGCGAAGGAGGCGCGCAAGGTGCTGCAGGGGCTGCAGCGCGAATTTCCCGGTGATACCGAGGCCAGTCTGCACGCGGCGATGGCCGACAGCGCCATCGCCATGGCGCAGGGAGACGAGGCGACCGCCCGGGCCCGACTGGCCGAGGCGAGGGCCCTGTACCGGGGGATGGGCGATGATGCGGGGGCCGAGCTGACGCTGGAACTGGCCCGTACCTGCGGTGCCCTGGGTGAGACCGAGCGGGCCAAGGAACTGCTGCAGCAGGCGGTGCGCAACAATCACGCGGAAGAGGCGTTTCTGCGCGAGGTGGGGAGCGCGCTCGGCGATCTCGGCCTCGGCATCGATCCGGAAGCGTTCATCTCCGACATCCGCCGCGAGATCATCCGGCTCAACAACGAGGGGGTGCAACTGGCCCGTGCCGGCCGGCTGGATCAGGCGGTGGGCCTGTTCGAGGAGGCGGTCAAGCGGATGCCGGGCAACAAGGTGGTGAACCTGAACACCGCCCGGGTCCTGATCATGTACATGAAGCGGCACGGCCCGGACGAGGAGAACCTGCGACGGGTGCGGGAGCTGCTGGCGCGGGTAAAGGGCCTGGATCCGGAGAGCCAGAGCCTGCGCAAGGTCCATGGCATGTTGCGGGAGCTGCTGGAGTCGGCCGCCTGAGCCGGGATCCGAGTCATGCAGTTTGCCGATATCCTCGCTTCCCTCATCCACGACATGAAGAACTCCCTCGGGATGGTGATCAATACCCTGGAGGAGCTGACCGGTGATGCCGTCGACGGCGACCGGAGCCGCGCCAGGATGGTGGCCCTGCAACACGAGGCGAAGCGCCTGAACAGCAACCTGATCGAACTGCTCACCCTGTACAAGATCGAGAACGACCGCATCAGCGCCAACATCGAGCAGGTCAATGTGGATGAATTCCTGGAAGAGGTGGTGCTGGACAACCGCGCGGTGGCCCACAGCCGCGATATCGAGCTCACCTGGGTCTGTGATCCGGATCTGGACGGCTACTTCGACGAAGGGCTGGTGCGGGGGGTCCTCAACAACCTGATCGGCAACGGACTGCGCTATACCCGGAGGCGGCTCGAGGTGCATGGCGAGCAGCAGGGAGATTACCTGGTGTTGTCGGTGCAGGACGATGGCGACGGCTTCCCGGAGGCCATGCTCGAGGCCCAGGACCACCCGGCCGCCGCGATGGACGGGGGCAGCGGCCGCACCCACCTGGGCATCTATTTCTCCCGCCTGGTTGCCGGGCTGCACCGGGAAGGCGACCGTCGCGGCTACATCCGGCTCGAAAACGGCGGCTCCCTCGGGGGCGGCTGCTTCTCGCTCCACCTGCCCTGACTTCCCGGACCGGCCCGGCACCCGGTCTGCTATGATGACGCGGATCTGTCCCTGCCTCGTTCCGTGCCAGCGTGATCCCGCCCCAGCCTCCCTTTGTCCAGCCAACCGTCGCCGTCACCATCTCCGATCCCCGGGAGCGGGAACGGGCGCTGGCGCTGGCACACGAACTGGGTCTGCCGCTGCTGCAGCCGGGTGAGGAGGGTCCGCCGCTGCAACTGTCGCCGACACCTGCGGGCCTGGAACTGCGCCAGCGGGGCAGGGGGGCGCCGGGCCCGCTGCGGATCGATTTCGCTGCCGGCGCCATGGCCCACCGCCGCCGTGCCGGCGGTGGTCGCAGACAGCCGCTGGCCAGGGCGGTGGGGCTTGGCCGGGGGCGGGCGCCGGTGGTGCTCGATGTCACTGCCGGTCTCGGTCGTGACGCCTTCGTGCTCGCCAGCCTCGGGGCGACGGTGCGGATGGTGGAACGTTCACCGGTGGTCTGGGCGCTGTTGCGGGATGCCCTCGAGCGCGCCACCCGGGTCCCGGAGCTGGCGGCGATCATGGAACGCATGACGCTGATCCGGATGGACGCCAGGGACTGCCTGGCCGGGCTGCCGGCGGGGGAGCGACCCGATGTCGTCTATCTCGACCCCATGTATCCCCACCGCAACAAGTCGGCGCTGGTGAAGAAGGAGATGCGCCTGTTCAGGATGCTGGTGGGAGACGACGAGGACGCCGCCGGTCTGCTGGAGCTGGCCCGGAGCCGGGCTGTCCACCGGGTGGTGGTGAAACGGCCCGCCCGGGGCGGGCCGCTGGGTGACAGCGCACCCGACGGCTGTGTGCGCAGCCCGAACACCCGCTACGATCTCTACATCAATCGCGGCTTCGGCGATCCGGCTGCAGGGGCATGACGGTGGCGCCGGCATGGTGAGGGCGCCCGGAAGAGATGGCGGAGCGGACGGGACTCGAACCCGCGACCCCCGGCGTGACAGGCCGGTATTCTAACCAACTGAACTACCGCTCCGTTGAGGTGGCCGGTCGCTGACCGGTCAGCTGGAGCGCGGCAGTATACCTGCTCCGGGGGAAAGATCAAGCGCGCTTCGACGGTTGGCCGAGGGGAGTCCAGCGGGAGAATGTCGCGGCCTGGCCGGAGATCCGTCCGTCCCGGTCCAGCAGATTCCACACCACGGCCCCCTCGATCAGGAAGCGCCGGCCACTGGCGGAGATCCGGATGCCGCTGTAGTCGTCGATGAAACCGTTGGCCGACACCCGTGCCAGCAGCTCCGCCCGTTGCGCCTGCTCCGCCGTCGCCGCCGATCGACGCGACGGCAGCCGGGTGAATCCGGCCCAGTCGAGTTCGAACAGCTCCAGGGCCAGGGCGTTGCCGTAGTCGAAACAGGGGTCGTCGCCGGTTCCGTGGGAGACGACCACGAACGGGGCATGGTACAGCCGTTCCGCGGTCACCGCGGGATCCGGGTGCGGCGGCAGCAGGGCCTGCCCGGTCCAGTGCCGGTAGCTGTCGAGCAGACGGGCGACATGGTCCGCCAGGAAGCCGTTGTCGGGGGAGGGTGGCTTCATTGCCCTTCCTGCAGGGCATAGAGGTGGCGGATCTCCTCCGGCCACAGGTCCGGATCGACGGTCTCGAGGATCAGCGGGATCTCGTCGAACCGGGGATCGTTCATGATATAGCGGAAGGGTTCCCAGCCCAGTTTCCCCCTGCCCAGGCTCTCGTGGCGGTCCACCCGGGCGCCGAGATCGGGCTTTGAGTCGTTCAGGTGCATGCCGCGCAGATAGTCGAACCCGACCACCCGGTCGAACTCGGCGAAGGTGTCGTCGCAGGCGGCGGCGGTGCGCAGGTCGTAGCCGGCGGTGAAGGTGTGGCAGGTGTCGAGGCAGACGCCGACCCGCCCCTTGTCCTCCACCCGGTCGATGATCTCCGCCAGGTGTTCGAAACGGTAACCCAGGTTGGTGCCCTGGCCCGCCGTGTTCTCGATCACGGCGGTGACGCCGCTGGTCCGGGACAAGGCCAGGTTGATCGATTCGGCGACGATGGCCAGGCTCTCCTGCTCGGAGATCTTGCGCAGGTGGCTGCCCGGATGGAAGTTGAGCAGCGGCAGGCCCAGCTGTTCACAGCGCTGCATCTCGTCCAGGAAGGCGTCGCGGGATTTCTGCAGCGCCTCCGGTTCGGGGTGCCCCAGATTGATCAGATAGCTGTCGTGGGGCAGCACGTGCCGGGGGGCGATACCTGCCTCCGCCAGATTGGCCCGAAATGCCTCGATACTCTCCACTGTCAGTGGCTTCGCCTTCCACTGGCGCTGGTTCTTGGTGAACAGGGCGAAGGCACGGGCACCGATGGCGCGGGCATTGAGAGGGGCATTCTCGACCCCGCCACTGGCACTGACGTGGGCGCCGACTCGTTTCATGGGGACCGCCTCGTCTGGGATGGTTGTACCGGGGGAGGGGATGATACCCGATCCAGGGGGATGTGGGGGAAGGCCGCCCGTGGGGCGGCCTTCCCCGGCTGCAGGTTGGTCAGGGCCTGGCCTCCGACCAGGCGATGAGTTTGGGTGCCTTGAGGTCGGCCGGCAGCTTCTTCATCTGCTTGACCATCCCGGGCCAGAGCAGGTTGTAGTAGAGCTCGGCCCGCACCGAGTCGACGCCCCGGGCGGGGATGTCGTAGTCCAGCATCCGCGTCTCGAACGGCTTCAGGCGGCTGTTGCGGCCGACGCCGGTGGCCGCCGGCGGCGAAGCCGGCTTGCCGTCGGGTCCGGTCATCACGTAGACGATGTAGGCCTGGGGGTCCTCCTTCATCGGGTGCTGGCGGAAATTCTGCCACAGCACCCTGCCTTCCCGGTCCAGGGCGGTCACCTTCACCACCATGTTGCGGAACGGGGCACCGGTGGGCAGGTCGTGGGGCTGTTGGTTCTTGAGGCGGACTTGCACCTTCAGCCTGTCGCCCTGTTTCTCGGTGCTCACCCGGAAAGCCACCGAGCGCTTCAGCATGCCCGGGTCGTGGCCACCGCCCATGCTGTGGCCGGCCAGGCCCTTGACCGCCGGCATGTGGCAGGACTGGCAGGTGACCTGGCTGCCGGCCTTCATGAATTCGTCGCCGGTCTGGCACAGGGGGGCGCCCTTGGGATTGTGGCGCTTGTCGTGGCAGCCCATGCAGGCGTCATTGGTCCGCAGCAGACCGTTCTGGGTCAGCGGCAGGTCCAGGTCGGCCGCCTCCTTGGCGGTGATGTAGGGCTTGCCGTCGTTGTCCCGTCCCAGGTGGGGATTGAGCTCCCCCTCGTCGTCGATGGCGGCCCGCAGGTGGTCCGCAGCGGCCCCCTGCTCGTGCAGTACGCCATTCGCCCCCTGCAGCTGGTCGCTGAACTCATAGGCGGCGGCGCCGAGGCGGAATTTTCCGTCGGGTGCCTTGATTCCCTTGTACTTCTCCATGCTGTGACAAACCACGCAGGTGACGCCCTCGGCATAGGCGGGCATGGCATCCAGCTTGGTCTTGCGGTCGCGGGCGGCATTGGGGGCGTGGCACTGGAGGCAGACCGGGTAGGTCTTCATCTTCTTGTGGACCACGCCCTCCCGGGTTGGGTCGCCGATGAGTTTGCGATAGAGGGCCCCATGGATGGGATCCTTCAGGGCCGTGCTCCGGGCGTGCATGGAGCCCTTCCACTGCTTGTAGATCTGCTTGTGGCAGTCCTTGCACTCCTCGGCGCTGACCTGGTGCAGGGATACCTGTCTGCCGTCGATCACCGCGGCCGATAGCGTTGGTGTGGACAGCAGGGCTGCGAGGCCCAGCAGGGCGACTCGCAGGTTGACGGCCGCGCGAAGACGGCGGGGGCGTGATCTGTTCATTGGCAACCTCCCTTGGACTGGCGGTGAAAACCGGATCTGTGGCCTCTCTTTGCGGTGGCCTGAAACACGAATTCTATCCGGTCCCGGTGGCTGACGAATTGACGATTGTCATTATCACCGCCCGAACCATCAGCCGGGCGTATAATGCGGGGCTTCGTCGGAATGAGGAGAAGATGGGTGGCGCCACAGCAGGTTGACCCGGGTCGGCGGTTCGGAGGGATCGCCCGGCTCTACGGCCGCAGCGGGCTGGAACGCCTGACACGATCCCGCGTCTGCGTGGTGGGTGTGGGCGGGGTCGGCTCCTGGGCGGCGGAGGCGCTGGCGCGCAGCGCGGTCGGGGGGATCGACCTGATCGACCTGGACCACGTGGCCGAGTCCAATGTCAATCGTCAGCTGCACGCCCTGGAGGAGACCCTGGGACGGGCCAAGGTGCAGGTGCTGGCCGAGCGGATCCGGGCGATCAATCCCGGCTGCCGGGTGGAGGCGGTGGAGGAGTTCGTCGACCCCGACAACCTGGAACGGCTGATCACCGGTGACCACGACTATGTCGTCGACTGCATCGACGCCTGGCGTACCAAGGCGGCGCTGATCGCCCATTGCCGGCGCCGGCGCACGCCGGTGATCACGGTCGGGGCCGCCGGGGGGCAACTGGATCCATTGCGGATTCGCATGGCGGACCTGAGCCGTACCCTGCATGATCCGCTGCTGGCGAAGACCCGCAAGCAGCTGCGGCGGGAGTACGGCTTCAGCCGCAACCCCAAACGGCGTTTCGAGGTGCCGGCGGTCTATTCCATGGAACAGTCCCGCTACCCGACGGTGCAGGGAGGCGTCTGCCGCGACCGGCCGGGGCGGTCGCTGCAGGGGTTGAGCTGTGCCGGTTTCGGCGCGGTGATGACGGTGACCGCAACCTTCGGCCTGGTGGCGGTGTCCCATGTGCTGAAGCGGCTGGCCCGGGTCGACTTGGAAGAGAAGGAGGAGTAGGCGATGTCCTGGTTCGGCGTGGTGATCCTGACCCTGGTGGGTCTGATGATATTGTTTCAGGCAAGCATATACTGGCGCTCCAAGCGCATGGTGGGGCGGGAGGCGCCGGATCTCGGCGACGAGGCAGGCGCCCGGGCGGGCGGCAGCCGCCTGATCTATTTTCACAGCCCGAACTGTGGTCCCTGCAAGCGCATGTCGCCGATGATCGAGGAGATGGCCCGGCGCCACCCCAACATCCAGAGCATCGATGTCAGCCGGCAGATGGAGCTGGCGCTGAAGTACAACGTCAGGGCGACACCGACGGTGGTGCTGGTGAAGGAGGGGAAGGTGGCCAAGGTGCTGCTCGGTCCCCAGTCCCAGGCGCGGCTGGAGGCGCTGGTGAAGGAGGGGTAGAGCTGGGGGGATATGGTTTCGAAAGGGTTGGGGCCTTTCGCGGCGGGGGCGCCGCTCCTGCGGGGAGGATTGTAGGAGCGCCGCCCCGGCGCGAAGAGTGTGGTACCAGGGCGGGATGTTCGCGGCGGGGGGAAGGGGATCGCAGGAGCGCCGTCCCCACCGCGAACGACAGCGGTCAATCGGGCAGACCGCACATGCCGCCGGGGCAGCATCCGCCGGTGGCGCAGGCAGGGGCCGCCGGTTCACCGCGGCTGGTGCTGCTGATCACGTTGCCGCCGGTGGCCAGGCGCCGTACCGGGCTCGCCGCGGGCGTATCGCCCGGCTCCAGGCCGGCCCTCTCGCACAGCTCTCCCCAGGTGGAGAGAACCTCGCTCATCTTGTGGCTGACTTCGACCTGGCGGCCGTTGGCGTCGCAGACATAGTCGTATGTGGGCATCGTTGGGTACCTCTGGATTGCCTCTGAAACGGAAACGATTATCGGGGCGGCCCCGCCCGGATTCAACCCGGCCGGCGGCTCATTCGTAGCTGCTCGGCACCATGCACATGAACACCAGCGGAACGTCGCCGGTGTTGCGGTACTGGTGCCTCTCGTGGGGTTTCACCAGCACGAAATCGCCCTGCCGGACAGGTCGCGGCTGCTCTCCCTCCAGCACCTCGCCGCTTCCCTCCAGGATGTAGTTCAGGTGCTCGCTCTCGTGGCTGTGGTGCGGTGTATGGCCGCCCGGTTCCAGGGTGAACACCCGGATCGAGAAATTGGGTGCCCCGTCGGCCCTGCCGATGGGCACCTGCTTGATCGCGCCCACCACCCCCTCCATGTGGATGGGCAGGGTTTCGCACTGCTCCAGTCGGGTGATCTTCATGTTCGGCTCCCGTTGTCGAATGGTGTTCCAACCGGTCCGCAGGAGCGCCGCTCCGGCGTGAACGGTCTCCCGCCGGTCCGGCGGGGGCGTTGTGCCGCGACCTTGGGTCCGGAGTGTCGCGGATCCGCTCTCAAAGGGACCGGATCCTGTCCAGCTGCTGCTCCAGATTGTCCAGGGCCGACTTCTGATCGGCCAGCTTCTCCCGCTCCCGCTCCACCACGGCGGCGGGCGCCTTCTCGACGAAGCCGGCGTTGGCCAGCTTGCGGTCGATGCGCTCCACGTTGTCGCGGATCTTTCCGATCTCCTTCTCCAGGCGTTCGATCTCGGCCTCCTTGTCGATCAGGCCGGCCATCGGGATCAGCAGCTGCATCTCGCCCACCAGGGCGGTGGCCGACTCCGGTGGCTCCTCGCCGTGGTCGAGGACGGTGACCGATTCCAGCCGGGCCAGGAAATCGAGATAGCGGCGGTGACGGGCCAGCCACTCCCGGTCCCGCCCGGAGGCATTGACCAGCAGTACCGGCAGCGGTCTGCCCGGGGCGATGTTCATCTCCCCCTTGATGCGGCGCACGCCGAGGACGAACTGCTGCACCCACTCCATCTCCGCCACCGCCGCCTCGTCGGTCTGTGCCGGATCCGGCTGCGGGAACGGCTGCAGCATGATGGTCTCGCCCCCGACCGCGGCCAGGGGTGCGATGTTCTGCCAGATCTCCTCGGTGATGAAGGGCATGATCGGATGGGCCAGACGCAGCAGGGCCTCCAGCACCTGCACCAGGGTCCGCCGCGTGCCGCGCCGGGCCGCCTCGCCGGAGGTGTCGTCGTTGAGTACCGGCTTGCACAGCTCCAGGTACCAGTCGCAGTACTCGTTCCAGGTGAACTCGTAGATCGCCCTGGCGGCCTGGTCGAAGCGATAGCCCTCGATGGCGTCGATCACCTGCTGTTCGGTACTCTGCAGGCGTGAGATGATCCAGCGGTCGGCCACGCTCAGCTCGATCTCCCCCCCCTCCTGGCCGCAATCCCTGCCTTCCGTGTTCATCAGCACGAAGCGGGCGGCGTTCCACAGCTTGTTGCAGAAGTTGCGGTAGCCCTCGATACGGCCCAGGTCGAACTTGATGTCGCGACCGGTGGTGGCCAGCGCGGCGAAGGTGAAGCGCAGGGCGTCGGTGCCGAAGGAGGGGATGCCGTTGGGAAAGTCCTGCCGGGTCTGCCGCTCGATCTTCTTCGCCAGCTGGGGCTGCATCATGCCGCTGGTACGCTTCTGCACCAGCGGCTCCAGCTCGATGCCGTCGATCAGGTCGATGGGATCCAGCACGTTGCCCTTGGACTTGGACATCTTGTCGCCGTGGGAGTCGCGCACCAGGCCGTGGATGTAGATCTCCCGGAACGGCACGTCGTCCATGAACTTCAGCCCCATCATGATCATCCGCGCCACCCAGAAGAAGATGATGTCGAAGCCGGTGACCAGCACGCTGGTGGGGTAGAAGGTCTGCAGGCGTCCGGTCTGCCGCGGCCAGCCCAGGGTGGAGAATGGCCACAGGGCGGAGCTGAACCAGGTGTCGAGCACGTCCTCGTCCTGGCGCAGGGGGTGATCGGCGGGCAGGTCGTGCTGTTCCCGTACCGCCTGCTCGGAGCGGCCGACGTAGACGTTGCCCTCGTCGTCGTACCAGGCCGGAATGCGGTGGCCCCACCAGATCTGGCGGCTGATGCACCAGTCCTCGATGTTGCGCATCCATTCGTAGTAGGTGTTCTTCCAGTTGTCCGGCACGAAGCGGATGCTGCCGTTCTCCACCGCCTCGATGGCCGGTTTCGCCAGCGGTGCCACCTTGACGTACCACTGGTCGGTGAGAAAGGGCTCGATCACGGCGCCGGAGCGGTCGCCGCGCGGCACCATCAGCCGGTGATCGACGATCTTCTCCAGCAGCCCGGCCGCCTCCAGGTCGGCGACGATGGCCTTGCGCGCCGCATAACGGTCCATGCCGATATAGCGGGACGGGATCAGTCCGTCCTCTTCGGGCAGATTGTCGCGGATCGCCGCGTCCACGGTGAAGATGTTGATCAGGCCGCCGTGGATCTGCTCGGAGATCGCCTTCTCGTCCCGGTGCCGCTGCCACACCTCGTAGTCGTTGAAGTCGTGGGCCGGGGTGATCTTGACGCAGCCGGTGCCGAACTCGGGATCGGCGTGCTCGTCGGCGATGATGGGGATCCTGCGTCCGGTCAGCGGCAGTTCGACCAGCTCGCCGATCAGGTGCCGGTAGCGCTCGTCCTCCGGGTTCACCGCCACCGCGCAGTCGCCGAGCATGGTCTCGGGGCGGGTGGTGGAGACCACCAGGTGGCCGGTGCCGTTGGACAGGGGGTAGCGCATGTGCCACATGTGGCCGCTCTCCTCCTCCGACAGCACCTCCAGATCGGAGACGGCTGTGTGCAGCACCGGGTCCCAGTTGACCAGGCGCTTGCCGCGGTAGATCAGCCCCTCCTCGTAGAGCCGGATGAAGACCTCCTGCACCGCCTCCGACAGCCCTTCGTCCATGGTGAAGCGCTCGTGCTCCCAGTCCAGGGAGGCGCCCATGCGCCGCAGCTGGCGGGTGATGGTGTTGCCCGACTGCTGTTTCCACTCCCACACCTTTTCGATGAATTTCTCACGCCCCAGGTCGTGCCGGGTCTTCCCCTCCTGCTCCAGCAGCCGTTCCACCACCATCTGGGTGGCGATGCCGGCGTGGTCCGACCCGGCCTGCCACAGGGTGTCGTCACCCTTCATGCGGTGGTAGCGGATCAGGGCGTCCATGATGGTGTCCTGGAAGGCGTGCCCCATGTGCAGGCTGCCGGTGACATTGGGTGGCGGAATCATGATGCAGTAGGGCGCACCCTCACCACGGGGGGCGAAGTAGTTGCGCTCCTCCCAGGTCCGGTACCAGCGCTGCTCGAGACTGTGCGGGTCGTAGGTTTTTTCCATCGTCGGATTCGATCTTGCGGTAGAATGAATGGTTTTGAGTCAAGCGAATTGGGCATTATACCGAAACCGCTGACCGGCGCGCCCGGTTTCGGGCCTCACCATGAACCGCCATGAACCGGCCGGACGACCCGGCACGATATCGATCAAGAAGGAGCAGTAGACAGCTATGTCCCAGGATTCAGTATCCAGCAAGAAGTGGGTCTTCTCTTTTCAGGAAGGGGATGGCAGCAACAAGCAGTTGTTGGGCGGCAAGGGGGCCAATCTCTGCGAGATGACCCAGATCGGCCTCAACGTGCCCCCCGGGTTCGTGATCACGACGGAGGCCTGCCTGGAATACCTGGATGCGGGTGCGGCCGAGCTTCCGGCCGGCGTGATGGAGCAGGTACGGGAGCAGATGGCGAAAGTGGAGCAGCAGACCGGCAAGCGTTTCGGTGACCGCCACAATCCGCTGCTGGTCTCGGTACGCTCCGGTTCGGCCATGTCGATGCCGGGGATGATGGATACCATCCTCAACCTGGGCCTCAACTACGAGACGCTGCAGGGGGAGATCGAGCAGACCGGTGATCCCCGTTTCGGCTACGACGCCTACCGCCGCTTCATCCAGCTGTTCGGAAAGGTGGCGCTGGGCGTCCCGGACGAGCTTTTCGACGAGCAGTTCGAGGCGGTCAAGCAGCAGGCCCACGTGTCCGAGGACGTGGGGCTCTCCGCCGACGACCTGGAGGAGATCAGCGACCGTTTCCTGAAGGTGGTCGAGGATCACACCGGCCGGCCGTTCCCGGAGGATCCCTACCAGCAGCTGGAGATCGCCATCAAGGCGGTGTTCGGCTCCTGGATGGGCAAGCGGGCGGTGGACTACCGGCGCGAGTTCAACATCACCCCGGAGATGGCCAACGGCACCGCCGTCAACGTCTGTACCATGGTGTTCGGCAACCGCGGCAACGACTCCGGCACCGGCGTCGCCTTCACCCGCAACCCGGGCACCGGCGAGAACAAGCTCTATGGCGAGTACCTGGTCAACGCCCAGGGCGAGGACGTGGTGGCCGGTATCCGCACACCCAAGCCGATCGACCGGCTGGCCGAGGAGATGCCGGAGATGGCGCGCCAGCTGGAGGAGCTGCGGCAGAAGCTGGAGCACCACTACCGCGAGGTGCAGGACTTCGAGTTCACCATTGAGCGCGGCACCCTCTACTGCCTGCAGACCCGCAACGGCAAGATGAACGCGGTGGCGATGGTGCGCACCTCGGTGGAGATGGAGAAGGAGGGGCTGATCAGCAAGGAGGAGGCGCTGCTGCGCATCGATCCGGCCATGCTGGAGCAGATGCTCTACCCGCGACTGGATCCCCGTTTCCATGCCCGGCCCCTGGCCCAGGGGCTGCCGGCCTCGCCGGGCGCCGCCTGCGGCCACGCCGTGTTCGACGCCGACCGGGCCGAGGAGCTGGGCAAGAAGGGGGGGCAGAAGGTGATCCTGCTGCGCGAGGAGACCAAGCCCGAGGATATTCACGGGTTCTTCGCCTCCGAGGGCATCCTCACCAGCCGCGGCGGCAAGACCTCCCATGCGGCGGTGGTGGCCCGCGGCATGGGCAAGCCCTGCGTGGCCGGCGCCGAGGGCATCGAGGTGGACGTGCTGCGGCGCGAGGCCTACGTCGGCGAATCGGTGATCAAGGAGGGGGACCTGATCACCATCGACGGCAGCAGCGGCAATGTCTACCTGGGCGAGATTCCGACGGTGGAACCGGAGTTCACCAGCGAACTGACCACCCTGCTGACCTGGGCCGACGATGTCGCCCGGCTGAAGGTGATGGCCAACGCCGATACCGCCCCGGACGCCGCCCGTGCCGTGCGCTACGGCGCCAGGGGCATCGGCCTGTGCCGCACCGAGCGCATGTTCAACGCGGTGGAGCGGCTGCCGGTGGTGATCGAGATGATCGTGGCCGAGACCGCCGAGCAGCGCCAGGCGGCGCTGGACAAGCTGCTGCCGATGCAGCGGGACGATTTCAAGGCCCTGTTCGAGGCCATGGCCCCGTATCCCGTCACCATCCGCCTGCTGGATCCGCCGATCCACGAGTTCCTGCCGGCGGAGCAGCAGTTGCAGGACGAGCTGGACAAGCTGCGTCACCTGCGCGAGTCGGCCCGCGGCATGGAGGTGCTGGCCAACACCATGAGCCTGCTGCACGAGAGCGGCCAGGCGCGGCAGGAGGCGGACGTCCTGCGCCACAACCTGGTGGAGACCCACCTGGTGGAGGAGGCGATCGCGAAGAAGGAGACCATGCTGCGCAAGGTGCGGGCCCTGTACGAGACCAATCCCATGCTGGGACACCGCGGCGTGCGCCTGGGCATCACCTTTCCGGAGATCTACAGCATGCAGATCCGGGCGGTGCTGGAGGCGGCGGCGGAGTGTGCCAGGAAGGATCTGGAGGTGAAACCCCAGATCATGGTGCCCCAGGTCTGCACCGCCGAGGAGCTGAAGCACGTGAAGAAATACGTCGACCGGATCCGCGAGGAGGTGGAGGACAGCTTCGGCCACAGTCTCAACTTCCGCTTCGGCACCATGATCGAGGTGGTGCGCGCCTGCATGCGGGCCGACTCCCTGGTGGAACAGGCCGAGTTCTTCTCCTTCGGTACCAACGACCTGACCCAGGCCACCTTCTCCTTCTCCCGCGAGGATGCGGAGAACAAGTTCCTGCCCATGTACAACGAGAACGGCATCCTGCAGGACAACCCGTTCGAGGTGCTGGACGTGAAGGGCGTGGGCAAGCTGATGAAGCTGGCGGTGGGCTGGGGCCGGGAGAAGCGGCCGGACCTGAGCGTCGGCATCTGCGGCGAACACGGCGGCCACCCCGCCTCGATCCGCTTCTGCCACGAGGCCGGCCTCGACTATGTCTCCTGTTCCGCCCCCCGTGTGCCGGTGGCGCGCCTGGCCGCCGCCCACGCCAGGCTGCTGGCGGAGGGGTAGGAGCACAGGCACCCCCACCCGGGGTATGGACCTGGGGCTTGTAAAACAAAACGCGAATCATTATCATTTACCTCCATAGTTCCCGTCGAGGATATTGGAGAGACAAGATGATGAACCGTTTTCTGGTGGCCGTGCTGTGCCTGGTTGCGGCGACGGTGGTGCGGGCCGCGCCCGAGGTACGCCAACTGATGCAGCTGGTGGACTATGTCGGGGTCGACTATCCCGGCGCCGTCGTCGACGGTGAGGTCACCAACCGGGCCGAATACGAGGAGATGGCCGATTTCACTGCCACCATCCAGACCCTGGCCCGGCAGCTCCCCGAGGGCGGTTTCGGTGACCGGGTACGGCAGCGGGCCGACCGGCTGCGCAGCCTGGTGGAGGGGAAGGCCCCCGCCGGAGCCGTATCGGAGCTGGCGGGAGAGCTGCGCCGGGACCTGATTCAGGGCTACGACCTCAGCGTGGTGCCGCGGCGGGCGCCCGATGCCGCCATGGGGGCGCGCCTGTACCGGGACAACTGCGCCTCCTGCCATGGCGTCGGAGGCAGGGGTGACGGCCCGGCCGCTGCTGACCTGAACCCACCCCCCACCGATTTCACCGACTGGAACCGGGCCCGCGGACGGACCCTGTTCGGTCTCTACAACACCCTGACCCATGGTGTCGACGGGACCGGCATGAAGGCCTTCGACCGGCTGCCCGGTGAACAGCGCTGGGCGCTGGCGTTCCATGTCGGCCGACTGGCGCTGCCGCCTGAACTGGTCACGGCCGGTGAACGCCTGCTGCTGACCGACGACACCGGCCTGGAGCAGCTGGATGCCAAGTCCCTGGCGACCCTGACCCCGAACGACATCAAGGCCCGCATGGGTGACGATGGGCTGGCCCTGATGGCCTACCTGCGCACCCGCCCGCAGCTGCTGTTCGGTTCCGGCAGGGGCCAGTCCCTCGCCCTGGCCAGGGAACGGCTGGGCGAGAGCCTGTCGAGTTACCGCGCGGGTGACCGGGCCGCAGCCCAGCGGCTGGCGGTATCCGCCTATCTCGATGGCTTCGAGCCGGCCGAGGGCAACCTGGACGCGGTGGACGGCTCCCTGCGCCGCACCATCGAGGCGGAGATGACCCGCTACCGCGAATTGATCCGGCAGCAGGCCCCGGTCGGGGAGGTGGCCGGCCAGGCCGGGCGGCTGACCGGGCTGCTGCAGCGGGCGGACGGCCTGCTGACCAGCACCGAGCTCTCTCCCGCCGCCGCCTTCGTCAGCGCCCTGATCATCCTGCTGCGGGAGGGACTGGAGGCGATCCTGGTGATCGCCGCCCTGGCCGCGTTCCTGATCCGGACCGGTCGCCGCGACGGCCTGCGCTATCTCTATGCCGGGGTCGCCGCCGCCGTTGCGCTGGGCGCCCTGACCTGGTGGCTGTCGGGCTACGTCATCCAGATCGGGGGGGCGGGGCGCGAGATCACCGAGGGGCTCGCCGCCCTGTTCGCCGCCGTCATGCTGTTCTACGTCGGCTTCTGGCTGCAGAGCAAGACCAAGGCCCGGCAGTGGCGTGCCTTCATCGACGGCCGCGTCAACCGGGCACTGGGCCGGGGGACGCTGTGGGGGCTTGCCGGCCTCGCCTTCATTGCCGTCTATCGCGAGATCTTCGAGACGGTGCTGTTCTACCAGGCGCTGTGGATCCAGACCGGTCACGACGGCCGCGGGATGATCCTCTCCGGCCTGCTGGCCGCCGCCATCGCCCTGCTGCTGCTGGCCTGGCTGATCCTGCGCTACAGCACCCGCCTGCCGCTGCGCCAGTTCTTTGCCGTCAGCGGGGTGTTCATGTTCCTGCTCGCCATCGTCTTCGCCGGCAAGGGGATCGCGGCGCTGCAGGAGGCGGGCAGGCTGCCCATGGACATGATCGATATCCCGCAGATCGACCTGCTGGGTATCTATCCCAATCTCCAGGGCGTGCTGGTCCAGCTCCTGCTCGCGGTCATCGCCGTCGTGCTCCTGCTCAAGGACCGCTTCAAGGGCCGTTCCGCCGGCACCTGAAGTCCCCGCCCGTCGCGCAAACCACCGGACCAGGGAGGGTCCGGGCCAGCGCCGCACCGGTTGCGGCGCCCCCGGGTTGACAGTGCGGCCCCGAAATCCGGATCATCCACCGGGGCGAGCGGTCTGAAAGCAAACCAGCAGCCGATCGGTCCTGTACCCCAGACGATCGAAGTGCCAACCCGGGGAGAACGAAATGGATGGTCGCAGGATCACGCTGCTGCTGCTGGTGCTGGCGGCGGTCACCGCCTTTTTCTGGTTCGATGTCGGCAGCTGGCTGACGCTCGAGAACCTGAAGGCGCGCCAGGGCGAGCTGCAGGCGTGGCAGGCGGCCAACCCCTGGCTCAGTGCCGGGATCGCGTTCCTGGTCTATGTGCTGGTGACGGCCCTGTCGCTGCCCGGAGCGACGGTGATGACTCTCGCCATCGGCGCCGTGTTCGGCCTGTGGAAGGGGCTGGTACTGGTCTCCTTCGCCTCCACCATCGGTGCCACCCTGGCCTTCCTGCTGGCCCGTTTCCTGCTGCGCGACTGGGTCCAGGGCCGTTTCGGTGACAAGCTGAAGGCGATCAACGAGGGGATCGAGAAGGACGGCGCCTTCTATCTGTTCGGTCTGCGGCTGGTGCCCCTGTTCCCGTTCTTCGTCATCAATCTGGTGATGGGGCTGACGCCGATGCGCACCTGGACCTACGCCTGGGTGAGCCAGCTCGGCATGCTGGCCGGCACCTTCGTCTACGTCAATGCGGGGACCCAGCTGGGCCGGCTGGAGTCCCTCTCCGGCATCCTTTCTCCGCAGCTGATCCTCTCCTTCGCCCTGCTCGGGGTGTTTCCCCTGGTCGCCCGCCGGCTGCTCGCCTGGCTGCGCGGGCGCAAGGCCCTGTCGGGCTATCCGCGGCCACGCCGTTTCGACCGCAACCTGGTGGTGATCGGCGCCGGCTCCGGCGGCCTGGTCGCCGCCCTGATCGCCGCGGCGGTGAAGGCCCGGGTAACCCTGATCGAAAAACACCGGATGGGGGGCGACTGCCTCAACACCGGCTGCGTGCCCTCCAAGGCGCTGATCCGCTCCGCCCGCTTCCTGGCCCGGGTCCGGCGCCACCGCGACTACGGCATCCGCTCCGCCGGGGCCGACTTCGATTTCGCCGAGGTGATGGAGCGGGTGCAGGGCGTGGTGAAGCAGGTCGAGCCCCACGACTCGGTGGAACGATTCGAGGGCCTGGGGGTGGACGTGATCCAGGGCACGGCGCGTATCGTCTCCCCATGGGAGGTGGAGGTGAACGGTGAGCGTCTTACCACCCGCAACATGGTGATCGCCACCGGGGCCCGCCCGTTGGTCCCGCCCATCCCCGGGCTGGAGGGGATCGACTACCTCACCTCGGACGATCTGTGGCAGCTGCGTGAGCTGCCACGCCGTCTGCTGGTGCTGGGTGGCGGTCCCATCGGCTGCGAGCTGGCCCAGGCCTTCGCCCGCTTCGGGGCCGAGGTGACCATCGTCGAGATGGCGCCGCGGCTGCTGGTACGGGAGGACGAGGATGTCTCCGCCCTGGTGACCGAGCGATTCCTGGAGGAGGGGATACGGCTGCTGGTGGGACATACCGCGGCGGCGTTCCGCACCACCGACCACGGCCACGAACTGGTGGCGAGATCCGCCGGGGAGGAAGTGACGGTGGCGTTCGACCGGGTGCTGGTGGCGGTGGGACGGGTCGCCAATACCGAGGGCTTCGGGCTGGAGGAGCTGGGGGTGCGGCTCACCGGGCGGCGCACCATCGAGACCGACGAGTTCCTTCAGACCAGCATCCCCACCATCTACGCCTGTGGTGACGTGGTCGGCCCCTACCAGTTCACCCACACCGCCTCCCATCAGGCCTGGTATGCCACGGTCAACGCCCTGTTCGGCGGCTTCAGGCGTTTCAAGGTGGACTACTCGGTGATCCCCTTCGCCACCTTCGTCGATCCGGAGGTGGCCCGGGTGGGGTTGAACGAGCAGGAGGCGGTGCAGCAGGGGATCCCCTACGAGGTCACCCTCTACGGCCTGGACGACCTGGACCGGGCCATCGCCGACGGTGAGGCCTACGGCTTCGTCAAGGTGCTGACGGTCCCCGGCAAGGACCGCATCCTCGGCGCCACCATCGTCGGTGAGCACGCCGGCGACCTGATCGCCGAGTTCGTCACCGCCATGCGCCATGGGCTGGGACTGAACCGGATCCTCGGCACCATCCACATCTATCCCACCTGGACCGAGGCCAACAAGTTCGCCGCCGGCAACTGGAAGAGGGCCCACGCGCCACGGACCCTGCTGAAATGGGTGGAGGGCTATCACCGCTGGCGCCGGGGAGGGGGAGAAGGGTCCGGTTGAGGGGGAGGGACATTTTCCCGCCAGGGCGCAGAGATCGCGGAGAACGCGAAGAAAGGATGCTTCGGGCCCGCTCTTCCGCGGGCTGCCGGGGAATGTCGTCGGGTCGGCGGATTGCCCGACAGCCAACCGCACTTCCTTGCCTTCCTGGCGTCCTTCGCGCCCTGGTGTGAACCATCATCCCCTCGCCAAGGGTATGATGTGTTCATTCCCGGCCCCGGACAGGTGCATCCATGAAACACAAGACCGTCTCCCTGGTGCTCGGCAGCGGCGGTGCCCGCGGCCTGGCCCATATCGGCGTGATCCAGTGGCTGGAGCAGAACGGCTATCGCATCCGCTCCATCGCCGGTTCCTCCATGGGCGCCCTGGTGGGCGGCATCTACGCCGCCGGCGAGCTGGAGACCTATACCCGCTGGGTGCTGGCGCTGGAGCAGATCGACGTGCTGCGGCTGCTCGACTTCTCGTTCCGGCGCAGTGGCCTGCTCAAGGGGGAGAAGGTGATCGAGACCCTGCGTGACCTGATCGGGGACCGCGCCATCGAGTCGCTGCCGGTCTCCTTCACCGCCGTCGCCACCGCGGTGCAGGAGGAGAAGGAGGTGTGGCTCAACCACGGCTCCCTGTTCGACGCCATCCGCGCCTCCATCGCCATTCCGACGGTCTTCACCCCGGTGGAGCTGCACGGCAGGATCCTGGTCGACGGCGGGCTGGTGAACCCGGTCCCGATCGCCCCCACCCTGAAGGACAAGACCGATCTCACCATCGCCGTCAATCTGGGCGCCAAGGCGGAACCGCACCTCGATGTCCCCCATCGGGAGGTCCAGCCTCCTGGCAACAGCTATCGGCGCCACATCGCCCGCTTCATCGACAGCCTGCAGCAGCGGCTGGGTCGCGGGGGGGACAGCGAGGAGATGGACGTGTTTCAGGTGGTGACCAGCTCGTTCGAGACCATGCAGAACACCATTGCCCGGTTCAAGCTGGCCGCCTATTCACCCGACGTGGTGATCGATATCCCGCACAACGTCTGTACCTTCTACGAGTTCTACCGGGCGGCGGAGCTGATCGAGCTGGGCCGGGAGCGGGCGGAGCAGGCGATGGCGGAGTGACGCCGGTTCCGGCGGAGGCGGCCGTTTCACCACCAGGGCCCCTGGACATCGCCGGGGCTGCTGCACCGATCCGGCACGCCCGTTGCCACTGTCCCGCTGCCGCAGCGGCGCTCATTCGATGAGCGGGAACGGGATCACGGTCACCAGCTCGCCGGCGGCGATGTCGCCGCAGTGGTCCGGCAGCAGGATGAAGCAGTCGCCCCGGGCCATGGAACTGAGTACCCCGGAACCCTGGCGGCCAGTGGTCTCCACCCCCCATTCGCCGGCATCGTCCCGGCGCAGGATTCCGCGCTGGATCTCGGTGCGTCCCGGGACCTTGCGCAGCGCGGAGCGGCAGGGCACCCGGAAACCGGGCACCGGCACCACCGGGCGGCCGGCCAGGCGGTGCAGCGCCGGCACCACGAAGTTGAGGAAGGTCACCATCACCGCCACCGGGTTGCCGGGCAGGCCGAAGAACGGGGTGTCGCCGATGTGGCCGAAGGTGAGGGGGCGGCCGGGCTTGATCGCCACCTTGCTGAAATGGATGCGTCCCAGCCGCCGCAGCGAGGCGACGATGTAGTCCGCCTCGCCGACGGAGACGCCGCCGGAGGTGAGGATCAGGTCGGCCTCCCGCGCGGCCAGCTCCAGGGCCCCGCCGATGGCCGCCTCCTGGTCCGGGATCACCCCCAGGTCCACCGGTTCCGCCCCCAGTCCGGTCAGCATCCCGAACAGGGTGTAGCGGTTGCTGTCGTAGATCTGGCCCTCCGCCAGTGGTTCCCCGATGCTGCGGATCTCGTCACCACTGGAGAAGAAGGCGACCCGGATGCGGCGGCGCAGCCTCACCTCCGGGATACCGAGAGAGGCCAGCAGGCCGAGCCGGGCGGCATCGATGCGGCTGCCGGCGGCCAGCACCACGCTGCCGCGGCGGATGTCCTCCCCCGCCTGGCGCACGTTCTGGCCCGCCCGGTGGCGGCCGTCGATACGCACCCGGTCGCCGTCGGCCTCGGCCTGCTCCTGCATCACCACGGTGTCGGCCCCGTCGGGCATCTTGGCGCCGGTCATGATGCGGACGCACTGGCCGCGCTCCACCCGGCCCTGGAACGGGTGACCGGCGAAGGCGGTACCGATCAGGCGCAGTTCGGCGATCCCCTCCGCCGGCAGATCGGTGGAGGAGAGGGCGTAGCCGTCCATCGCCGAGTTGCGGTGCCCGGGCACGTCCAGCGGTGACACCAGGTCCTCCGCCAGCACCCCGCCGAGGGCCTGGCGCAGGGGCAGCGACTGCCAGCCCCCGACCGGCTCGACGAGGCGCTCGATCCGTTCCAGGGCCTGCTGCATGGAGAGGGAGCTGTCCTGTTCGTCCTGGCAACTCTCCCGGGTCTCGATGGTTCTGGTCATGACTGGCTTCTCTCCTGGTCGGTCTTGTTAGCGCCGCATATCGGGTTGGCGGGTCAATGGCTGGCGGACGCCGCTTCGGTGCGCAGCCGGCGCTCGCTCAGCTCTCCCTGGTACAGATGCAGATGGCGGCGGATGCGCAGTTCCCCGTGCTGGGGGTCGTGGCTGGTGACCACCACCGCGATACCGTGTTCGGCCAGCCGGTTGATCAGGTCGATGCTGCGCCGCCGGGCCGGCTTGTCCATGTTGGCCACCGGTTCGTCCAGCAGCATCAACCGGGGCCGCAGCACCCAGGCCCTGGCGATGGCGACACGCTGCTGCTCTCCGCCGGAGAGGGCACGGGCGGGCCGGTCGCGCAGCGGCTCCAGGGAGACGTGGCGCAGGGCCCGTGCCACCCGCTCGGCGATCTCGCGGCGGGGGACGCGGCGCCGGCGCAGGCCGTAGGCGATGTTGTCGAACACGGTGGCATCGAACAGGTAGGGCTGCTGGTGCAGATAGCAGTGCCGCTGCAGCAGGCTCCGGCGCACCTCCTGCCAGCTGCTGCCGGGCGTGCCGTCGATGTGCCATCGGCCCCGGTCCGGCGGCAGCAGCCCGGCCAGGATGCGCAGCAGGGTGCTCTTGCCGGAGCCGTTGTGGCCGGTCAGCAGGGTGATCCTGCCGGCATCGAGGGCCAGGTCCAGCTCCCGCAGCACCGGCCGGCCGCTGCGGCTGAACCCCAGTCCGGTGACGGCCAGCACGGGACCGGCGTCGTTCATCAGGCGGTCACCTCGCCGCGTCCCTGCAGGGTGAGCAGGGCCAGGTTCAGGATCAGCGCCAGCAGCAGCAGGACCAGACCCAGGGCGATCCCCTGGGCGAAGCTGCCCTTGCTGGTCTCCAGGGCGATGGCGGTGGGGATGTTGCGGGTGTGGTTGAGGATGTTGCCGCCGACCATCATCGAGCTGCCCACCTCGGCGATGATGCGGCCGAAACCGGCCAGCAGGGCGGCCATCAGGCCGAAGCGGATCTCGTGGATCAGGGTGAGCAGGGCCTGCCAGGGCGAGGCACCCAGGGTCAGGGCGGTCTCCCAGGCGCGCCGGTCGGTGGCCTGGAAGGCGGCGTGACCCATGGCCACCAGGATCGGGAAACTGAGCAGGATCTGGCCGATGATCATGGCGTCCTGGGTGAACAGCAGGCGCCAGTCGCCCAGCGGTCCGGCGCGGGACAACAGCATGTAGAGAGTGAGCCCCACCACCACCGCCGGTATCGACAGCGCGGTATTGAACAGGGCGACCAGCAGCCGGCGTCCGGGGAAACGGGCATAGGCGAGCGCGAACGCGGTCAGCAGGGCCACCGGCGCGGCGATCAGGATGGCGCGCAGGGAGACGCTGAAGGAGATGCCGATGATGGTCCACAGCGCCGGATCGCCGGTGAGCAGCAGCCGCAGGGCCTGGATGCCCGCTTCCCCCAGGGACTCCATCTCAATCGGCGCAGGTGGGACGGAACAGGGGCTCCCCCTTCACCCGGTAGTCACGGATGATCGACTGGGCCCGGCTGCCGCAGATCCAGTCGATCAGCCGCCTGGCCTCGCGATAGCGGGCATCCGGATGCCGCGCCGGATTGACCGCGATGATGCCGTAGGGATTGGCCAGCAGGCTGCCGCCGGCATAGAGGGGGGCGAGATCGAGTTCCGCCTGGTGGGCCAGCCAGGTGCCGCGGTCGGTCAGGGTGTAGGCGCCCAGCTCGCTGGCCATCTGCAGCACCCTGCCCATGCCCTGGCCGGCCTCCAGGTACCAGTCACCGCCGGGTTCGGTACCGGCCCGGGTCCACAACAGCCTCTCCTTCTTGTGGGTACCGGAATCGTCGCCGCGGGAGACGAAACGGGAGTGGCTGCGGGCGATCCGCTTCATGGCATCGACCGCGCTGCGGGCCCCGGCGACGCCGGCGGGGTCGGATGCCGGGCCGACCAGCAGGAAATCGTTCTCCATGAAACCGCGCCGGTCGATGCCGTAACCGCCGTCGACGAATGCCCGCTCGGCCCGGGGCGCATGGACCATGACCAGGTCCACGTCGCCGTCACGTGCCATCTTCAGGGCCTTGCCGGTGCCCACCGCGATGACCTGGACCTCGATGCCGGTGGCGTTGGTGAAGGGGGGCAGCAGACGCTCCAGCAGGCCCGAGTTCTGGGTGCTGGTGGTGGTGGCCATGCGCACTACCTGGCCAGCCGGGGAGGGTGCCGTCCAGAGCAGGGGGAGCAGGGTCGCGAGCAGGAGTGCGGCCCGGCGGATGATGCCTCCTTCGTTCATGGCTGTTTTCTCCCCCCGGCGCCCGGGCCGGGACTATACTTGTCTGCTGTGGAGGGGGCAGGGGCGGCTGCCCGCTGCGCCCGGGACCGGCCACTTGATTTACCCGATCCCATCACGTACAACACGGCGATGCCCCCACTGCGTACAGGGGCAAAGATATTCTGGAAAAGGATAGCGGATTAGAACGGAAATCCGTCATAAAAAACAACCCTTCGTGGAGTTCGCGGCATGGCCGACTCACCGCTTCACGATCACCTGTTAAGGAGATTCTTATCATGATGAGGTCGCTCTCCATCTCGGTGGACAAATGTACCGGATGCCGGCAGTGCGAAATGGCCTGTTCCTATGAGCACGAGGGGGTGTTCAACCCGGCCCGGTCCCGTATCAAGGTGTTCGCGTTCGAAAGCGAGGGACGTTTCGTCCCCTACACCTGCACCCAGTGCGACGACGCCTGGTGCCGTAATGCATGTCCCACCGGGGCGATCGGGATCAACACCGCCACCGGCGCCAAGGAGGTCGACGACGGGCTCTGCGTGGGTTGCAAGGTCTGCACCATCGCCTGCCCGTTCGGCACCATCAACTACAACCCCGCCACTGGCAAGGTGATCAAGTGCGACCTGTGCGGCGGCGATCCGGCCTGCGCCCGCGCCTGCCCGACCCAGGCGATCACCTATGTGGATGCCGACGCCACCGGCTACGAGCGCATGCGCGCCTGGGCCGGGCGCACCGACAACGCCACCGCGGCACAGGTCTGAACAGGAGAGCGAACCCATGTCTTGGCAAAAGAAAATTCTGCGCGTCAACCTGACCGAAGGCAGCTGCACCGCCGAACCCCTCAACATGGAGTGGGCCAACGACTATCTGGGCCAGCGCGGCCTGGCAACCAAATACCTGGTGGAGGAGATCGATCCCAAGGTGGATCCCCTGTCGCCGGAGAACAAGCTGATCTTCGCCACCGGCCCCCTCACCGGCACCATGGCCTCCACCGCCGCCCGCTACTCGGTGATCACCAAGGGCGCCCTCACCGGCGCCATCGCCTGCTCCAACTCCGGTGGCTATTTCGGCGCCGAGCTGAAGTTCGCCGGCTGGGACATGATCATCTTCGAGGGCCGGGCGGAGCAGCCTGTCTACCTCTACATCCAGGACGACGAGGCCACCCTGCTGCCCGCTGACGATCTGTGGGGCCGCAGCGTGTGGGAGACCGACGAGCTGCTGAAGAAGCGCCATCAGGAGCCCGAGCTGAAGATATCCGCCATCGGTCGGGCGGGCGAGGAGGGGGTCCTGTTCGCCTGCATCGTCAACGACCTGCATCGGGCGGCCGGGCGCTCCGGGGTCGGTACCGTGATGGGCTCAAAGAACCTGAAGGCGATCGCCGTGCGCGGTACCAAGGGCGTCAAGGTGAAGGATCCGCAGCGCTTCATGCAGACGGTGGCGGAGAAGAAACAGGTGCTGGCGGAGAATGCCGTCACCGGCCAGGGCCTGCCCACCTATGGCACCCAGGTGCTGATGAACGTGATCAACGAGGTGGGCGCGCTGCCGACGCGCAACGCCCGCGAGGTCCAGTTCGAGGGCGCCAGCGAGATCTCCGGCGAGGCCATGCACGAACCGCGTGGCAGCGAACACAAGCCGAACCTGGTGACCAACCAGGCCTGCTTCGGCTGTACCATCGCCTGCGGCCGGGTCTCGCGTATCGACAAGGAGCACTACACGGTGGTCAACCGGCCCGAGTACTGGGGTGCCTCCGGTGGCCTGGAGTACGAGAACGCCTGGTCCCTGGGCGCTGATACCGGTGTCGACGACCTGGACGCGCTCACCTTCGCCAACTTCATCTGCAACGAGCAGGGCTTCGATCCCATCACCTTTGGCGCCACCCTGGCGGCGGCCATGGAGCTGTACGGGATGGGTGTCATCACCGACGAGGACACCGGTGGCGTGGCGCTGGAGTTCGGCTCCGCCGAGGCCCTGACCACCATGGCCGAACTGACCGCCAGGGGCGAGGGGTTCGGCCGGATCCTGGGCCTCGGTTCCAAGCGCCTGTGCGAGAAATATGGTCACCCGGATCTCTCCATGAGCGTCAAGGGGCAGGAGTTCCCGGCCTACGATCCGCGCGGCATTCAGGGCATGGGCCTGACCTACGCCACCAGCAACCGCGGTGCCTGCCACCTGCGCAGCTACACCGTTGCCTCCGAGATCCTGGGTATTCCCGAGAAGACCGATCCGCTGGCCACCGAGGGCAAGGCGGGACTGGTGAAGGCGTTCCAGGACGCCACCGCGGCGGTGGACTCCACCGGCCTGTGCCTGTTCACCACCTTTGCCTGGTCGCTGGAGGACTTCTGGCCCCAGGTGGACGCCGCCTGCGACGGCGACTGGAGCCTGGAGCGGCTGGCCGAGATCGGCGAACGCATCTGGAACATGGAGCGCCAGTTCAACCTGGATGCCGGCTTCACCGGCAAGGACGATACCCTGCCCAAACGGCTGCTCAAGGAGGCGGCCAGGACCGGCCCCGCCGAGGGCAAGGTGAGCGGTCTCGACCAGATGCTGCCGGAGTACTACCAGCTGCGGGGCTGGGACGAGAACGGGGTCCCGACCCAGGAGACCATGCAGCGCCTCGGCCTCTGAGTGCCGGTAGCCCCCGCAGGGCGTTTCCACCGCCGGGTCGCCGGGAATGCAGAGACGGGGACGATCCCATGATCGCCGCCTCTGAATTCCCGGCGCCCGCGCGGGTGCCTCTGTGGTGACAGTCCGATAACGGAGAACAGCTCATGCACTATGTGATCATCGGTGCGGGACCGGCCGGGGTGACCGCCGCCGAGACCCTGCGCAGCAGGGATCCGGAGGGCAGCATCACCCTGATCGGCGACGAGCCGGAACCGGCCTATTCGCGCATGGCCATCCCCTACCTGCTGGCGGGTGACATCGGGGAGGAGGGGACCTGGCTGCGTCATGGCGACGACCATTTCGACAACCTGGGCATCCAGCGGGTGCAGGACCGGGTCACCGCCATCGACAGCGGGGCCCGCAACCTGACCCTGGCGAGCGGGGGCGGGCTCTCGTTCGACCGCCTGCTGCTGGCCTCCGGTTCCGAGGCGGTCAGTCCCCCCATCGCCGGTCTGGACCAGCCCGGCATCCACCACTGCTGGACCCTGGAGGATGCCCGCCACATCATGGAGCTGGCCCGGGAGGGGAAACGGGTGGTGCTGATGGGGGCCGGGTTCATCGGCAGCATCATCATGGAGGCACTGGCCCGCCGTGGCGTCGAGTTGACGGTGGTGGAGGCGGGCGACCGCATGGTGCCGCGGATGATGGACCGGACCGCCGGCGGCCTGATCGGACAGTGGTGCCGTTCGAAGGGGGTGACGGTGCGCACCTCCACCCGCATCACGGCGGTGAATGCCGACCCGGGCGGATCGTTCCGCTTCCTGCTCGAGTGTGATCCCGGGGAAGCGCTGCCGGCGGACCTGCTGGTGGTGGCCACCGGCGTGCGCCCGCGACTGGACTATCTCCGGGGCAGCGGCATCGACACCGACAGCGGCGTGCTGGTGGACGGGCGGCTGCAGACCTCGGTGCCGGGCATCTATGCCGCCGGTGACGTCTGCCAGGGTCACGACTGGGGCAGCAGCGACCGCAGTGTCCACGCCATCCAGCCGGTGGCGGTCGAGACCGGCCGGCTGGCGGCGATCAACATGAGCGGCGGCGAGGTGCGCCATCAGGGCAGTATGGACATGAACGTGCTCGACGCCCTGGGCCTGATCTGCACCTCCTATGGCCGCTGGATGGGGGTCGATGGCGGCGATTCCGCCGAGCTGCTGGATGCCGACCGCTACCGCTACGTCAAACTGCAGTTCGAGGAAGACCGCCTGGTGGGGGCCATCACCCTGGGACGAACGGAACAGGTGGGGGTGTTGCGGGGTCTGATCCAGAGCAGGGTCCGGCTCGGCCCCTGGAAGGCGCGGCTGCAGCAGGATCCCAACCGCATCATGGAGGCCTACCTGGCATCGACCCAGTCATTCTGAAACGGTGATCCGCATGCGTGTCACGTTCAAACTCTATGCCTCCCTGGCCGAACACCTGCCGGCCACCGCCGACGGCCACCAGGCGGTGCTCGAGGTACCGGACGATACCACCCCGGTGCAGCTGCTGGAGCACCACGGCGTGCCGCTGGCCCAGGTCCATCTGGTCCTGGTCAACGGCGTCTTCGTGCCGCCGGGCGAGCGTGAGCAGCCGCTCAGCGAGGGAGACGAACTGGCGGTGTGGCCGGCGGTGGCCGGTGGCTGAGGAGGTGGCGGGTCCGGAGCAGCGCTTCTGCGAGATCCTGCTGCAGGAGGGCCTGGTGGACCAGGCCGGGCTGGAACGGGCGCGCCGTGCGCGGGAGGAGCTGGGTGGCGCCCTGGACGATATCCTGGTCAAGCTCGGTTTGATCGGCGAACAGGACCGCGCCCGCGCCCACTCCATCCAGCACACTGTCCCCCTGGCGTCGAAGAAGGACTATCCCTCCACTCCGCTGTTTGCCGACCAGGTGTCGCCCGGATTTCTGGCCAAGTCCCGCATCCTGCCACTGCGCGAGGACGAAGAGGGGGTCGACCTGGCGATGGTCGATCCCGGTGACGACTACGCCATCCGGGCGATGGCCCTGCTGGCGGGCAAGCCGGTGCGGCCCTGGGCCGGCACGGCGAAGGAGATCGAGGACGCGCTGCAGGAGTTGTACGGGGACGGCGGCAGCGCCATGGACCGGATCATCGCCGATGCCGGCAGCGACGGGCCGGACGAGGCGGAGGAGGACCTGGAACGGCTCAGGGACCTGGCCAGCGAGGCCCCCGTCGTGCGCCTGGTCAACTCCCTGTTCCTGCGCGCCTACGAGCAGCGCGCCTCGGATATCCACATCGAGCCCTCGGAACGCCATCTCGGTGTGCGCCTTCGTGTCGATGGCGTGCTGCGCGAGGTCGAGCCGGTGCCGAAACGGCTGGCGGCGGCGATCGTCTCGCGGATCAAGATCATGGCGCACATGGATATCGCCGAGCGGCGCCTGTCCCAGGACGGCCGCATCCGGATGCGGGTACGCGACCAGGAGATCGACATGCGGGTCTCCACCGTGCCCACCCTGTTCGGCGAGAGCATGGTGCTGCGGCTGCTGGAACACGGCACCGTGGACCTGGATTTCGACGCGCTCGGCATCGAGCCGGCGATCCTGGCCCATATCGAGGAGGCCCTGGCCGGGCACCACGGCATCCTGCTGGTGACCGGCCCCACCGGCAGCGGCAAGACCACCACGCTCTATACCGCGCTCAAGTACCTCAACTCACCGGAGCGCAAGATCATCACCGTGGAGGACCCGATCGAGTACCAGCTGGAACGGGTGACCCAGATCCAGGTGAACCCGGACATCGGCCTGACCTTCGCCAATGTCCTGCGCTCCATCGTGCGCCAGGACCCGGATGTGATCATGATCGGCGAGATGCGCGATCTGGAGACCGCCGAGATCGCGGTGCAATCGGCCCTCACCGGTCATCTGGTGCTCTCCACCCTGCATACCAACGATGCCGCCGGCGCCATCACCCGGCTGCTCGACATGGGGGTGGAGGACTACCTGCTCACCTCCACCGTCAACGGCGTGCTGGCCCAGCGGCTGGTGCGCGCCCTCTGCCGGGAGTGTCGCCAGGACTGGGAGGCCCCGCCCGAGCTGGTGCAGCGGATGCAGTTGCGGCGTTTCACCGGCGATGAGCCGGTCCGGCTCTACCGCCCGGGGGGCTGTGACGCCTGCTCCGGGCTGGGCTACCGTGGCCGGATCGGGATCTTCGAGTTCCTGCCGGTGGACGCCGCCATCCGCTCTCTGATCCTGCAGCGGAGCGATTCCGACACCATCCACCGGGCAGCGGTGGAGCAGGGCATGACCACCCTGTTCGACGACGGCCTGCGCAAGGTACTGCAGGGGCTGACCAGCATCGAGGAGGTGCTGCGCGTGACGCGGCAGCACTGAGCCATGCCGTTGTTCCGCTACCGATCGATCGCGCCGTCGGGCGAGCTGACCGAGGGGGAGATGCAGGCGGCGGCGGAGGCCGCGGTGATCAGCCACCTGAAGGAGATCGGGCATCTGCCGGTACGGGTGGAGCCCACCGTTGAGCAGCGCCGGCAGGCGGGTCCCGGGCTGTTCCGGACGCGCCGGCTGCTGACCCGCGGCCAGCTGGCGGTACTGACCCGCGAGCTGGCGCGCCTGGTCGGGGCCGGCGTCTCCCTGGAGCGCTCCCTCGGCATCCTCGAGGAGGTGGCGGAGACGGAGGCGGAGCGGCTGCTGCTGTTGCGCCTGGTGGAGGCGATCCGCGCCGGATCCAGCTTCGCCGATGCCGTCGAGGCGGAGGGCGCGCCGTTCGGCCGGCTCTATGTCAGCATGGTACGGGCCGGCGAGGAGGGTGGCGCGCTGCCGCTGGTGCTGGACCGCCTGGCCGGCTATCTGGAGGAGTCCCAGGCGTTTCGCGCCGACATCGGTGCGGCCCTGATCTATCCGGTGATCCTGCTGCTGGTATCGGTGGTGTCGCTGGTCCTGCTGCTGACCCTGGTGGTGCCCCAGTTCCAGCGCATGTTCGACGAGGCCGGTGCCCTCCTGCCCCTGCCGACCCGGATCGTGATCGCCCTCGGCGACTGGATGCAGCAGTACTGGTGGACCCTGCCGGTACTGGCGCTGGTGGGCCTGCTCGGTGTCCCCCGACTGCTGGAGCGGCCGCGTATCCGCCTCGCCTGGGACCGGTTTCAGCTGCGCCTCCCGCTGCTGGGTCCACTGATCCGGAAGATCGAGGTGGCCCGCTTCTGCCGCACCCTCGCCACCCTGCTCGGCAACGGCGTGCTGCTGCTGCCGGCGCTCGGCATCGTGCGCGAGACCCTGGGCAACCGGGCCCTGGCGGAGTCGGTGGGGCGGGTGGCGGAGCGCCTGAAGCGGGGTGAGACCCTGTCCGGGCCGATGCTGGAGGAGGGCCGGTTTCCCAGGCTGGCCTGCCACATGGTCAGGGTGGGGGAGGAGACCGGACGGCTGGAGACGATGCTGGTGGACGTGGCGGACATCTATGACCGCGAGGTGCGCCAGGGCCTGAAGAAGATGCTCGGCCTGCTCGAACCGCTGCTGATCCTGGTGCTCGGTGTACTGATCGCCGGCATCATCTTCTCCATCCTGCTGGCGCTGTTGAGCCTCAACGAACTGGCGTTCTGACCCTCTCCTGCCGCGGCGGCTCCGATGCCGGACGGGCGGTCGCCCGCCCCCGGGGGCGGCTCGGCAGCGGTGTCCGCCGCCCGGCCTGGTCGAGCCGGTCGTCGTTCAGCTTCAGCACGTCGGTGGCGGCGCCGCGGCCCAGCACCACCTGGCGCGCATCGATCCGCCGCACCCGCCACTCCCCCAGCGAGTCGCCCTCCCTGACCCGGACCGCCGGGCCCCGGCCTCCCGCGGGCCGGAGGATCGCCAGTCTCTCTTCAGCCGTGACCACGATGCCCACCACCAGGAAGGGCCCACCGCCGGGCCGAGCCGATGAGGGGGAGGTCGCCCCCTCCTGTGCCGGTGACGGGGACTGGTGCGGGGTGCGGTCGGGGGTGAACAGGGGGTGTTCGACCACTGCAGCGAAATCACCGACAGGTGGCGACGCCACGACCGGTCCGGCGACGGTGCCGGTATCGCCGGTGCCGCCTCCGTCCGCGGCCCGACGGTCTCCGGCCACCGGGAGCGGCTGCTGCGGCCGGGTCAGGACCTGGTACAGCCGGAACGAAAGGAACGTGGCCAGGGCCACCAGCAGAAGGGTCCCCAGCCAGTGCAGCGCGCGTGCCATCACTCCTTCCCCCGGCGGCGATAGCCGGCCACTTCCAGCGTCACCCGCAGCCGGTCCGGACCCTGTTCCGGCGGCCGGCCCTCCCGGCTTCGGCGAAAAGGGAGGCGACGCTGCTTCGAGCGCCGGATCCCGGCCTTCTCCACCAGCAGGAGGGGACGGCCGTATTCGATCCGGTAGAGTGCCTTCTGCAGCACCTCCACACTGCCGCTGAAGCGGGCGCGGGCAGTGAGCCGCTCCATCGCACCATCGGCCGATGTCGTCAACAGCTGGGTGCTCTCCAGGCGGCCGCCGGCGTCCTGCACGATCTCCTTCAGCCGCTCCTGCAGGGCGGCGCCGGCGATGGCGCTGCTTTCGCCCTGCAGCAGTTCCTCCCCCGTCCCCTGTTGCCGCTGCAGCTGCGCCAGGCGCGCCTTCAGTCGGGGGACGCGATCGGCCGAGCGCTGGTAGCGATCGAGCCGGAAGCGCAGGTCGGCGATCGACTCGTCGTAACCGCGGGAGACCGTCAGCACGGGTGCCACCAGCAGGGTGATCCCGGCACCCGCCGTCAGCAGGAGCAGGAGCAGCGCGAGCAGCTTTCCGCCGATGCGGTTCACTGCGCCCCTCCGCCGCTGACCAGGGCGCCGATCTGGAAGCGTTCCCGTCCGGAGCGTGCATCCTGCACCACCGGAGCCCGAAAACCGGCCTGTTCGAGGCGGGGCGAGTTCTCGATCACGCTGATCAGGTTGGCCGCCCGGGAGGAGAGGCCGGACAGGATCAGCCGGTCATCCGCCAGATCCAGTGCCTCCAGCCAGGTGTCCCGGGGCAGCGTCCTGCTCAGTTCGTCCAGGATCGCCAGCGCCGGCAGCCGCTGCCGGCGGGCCGTTGCCAGTACCTCCGCCTCCAGCTCCAGACGCCGCACCCGGTCGCGCAGCCGGCGGGCCACCTCGGCCCTGGCGCGGGCGCTCTCCACCCGGGCCTGGAGCAGTGACTCCGTATCCGCCTGCCGGACCAGGTGGGCGGCGACCAGGCCCGCGCCCAGCAGCAGACAGAGCCACACCAGGAACCGGTTGAGCCGTTGCGGCAGGGAACGGCGGGGGGAGCGGGCGGTCCCCAGCAGATCAAAGCGGGGTGGCTGCAGCTCGTCCCCGTCGGTGAAATCGACCCGGTCCGGTGTCAGTCCCCGGGCCTCGGCCCGGCGCACCGCCTGTTGCAGCACCTGCAGCGGGGTCAGATAGACATCGACCCGAAGCAGGCCGCGGCCGGGATCCCGCTCCGCGACGCGGCAGGCGAAGCCGACCTGTTCCGGTGGATAGGGGGAGATCGAATCCAGCTGGTAGCGCACCACCTGGCGCAGCTCGTGTTCAGCGCTCAGGGGCAGGTCCAGACGCCGCTTCAGTCCGGAAGCCGCGGCCAACCGGAGCACCACCAGGGGGGCACCCCTCCGCGCCTGCCGGATCAGCGGTGCGTCCCGGGACGGCCGGTCGGTGAGCTGCCCAAGCAGCCGCCCGCGTCCGTGGCGAAGGCGGTAGAGCCTGGGTGCGGGTCCGTCGTCCAGGATCAGCAGCAGATTGCCCGCCGCCCCGCCGCCGGACCACGGCAGCCCGGGCAGCAGGCCGCGCAGCTCCCGGCCCCACCAGCCGAGGAAGCGGCGGAAGTGGCCCCGTTCCGGCCCGGCCCCAATCGTCCCGCTCTGGTTCATTCCCCTTCTCTCCGGGGTTCCCAGCTGCCGCGGGGAAACCAATCCAGTACCCGGTATCCCCTCCCGCCCCCTCTGCCGCCCAGCCAGATCACCATTCGCCGGTGGGTGACGGCGCCGGAGGGCAGCCGGGCCCTCCCGGTGACCGTGTAGACCGGACCGGAGGCACGGGCCAGCCAGCGCCCGAGACCGGCCAGGGAGGCGAGCGGCGGCGCCGGGTCACCCGTGGACGCCGTCCCCCGCTGCGCCACCGCCTCGTCCACATCGGCCGGGTCCGCCTCCGGGATCGCGAGCAGCACCTGCCGTGGCGCGGTCAGCGGATTGATCCGGCCATCGATGCCGTGGACGGTGACCAGGGGCAGCAGCCGCCGGTACAGCAGATCATCCATGCCCAGCACCTGTTGCAGCTCCTGCACGCTGGGAAAGGGGCGGTCGGGCGGCAGGCCGGGGCGGCCGGCGGCAGCGTAGTCCGCCCCCTCGGCACCGTTCAGCCGCCGTGCGTCGTCGCTGTCGCGCCAGTCCAGAATGGCGTCGCTGAGGGAGGCGGTTCGCTCCGGGGGCAGTTCCAGGGAACCGAGCAGGCCGCCGATCAGCTCCGCCGGCGCCCGGTTCAGATCGACCTTGCCACGTTCGTCCTCGATCCGGTAGGCCAGCTCCGCACCGTCCAGGGTGAACCGCTGTTCCCGTCCCGGCAGCAGCAGCCGGTAGCGTTGCCCCGGGGGCATGGTCAGCAGATCGTACAGGCCCTTGTGGATCGCCGCCCGGGCCAGCTCCGTCGCCTGCAGCGCCTCCAGCCGGTGGAGACCGATGCGAACCCCGCTGCGCATGCTGCGGGAGAAGCCGAAGGCCATCACCGACAGCAGTACCAGCAGCCAGAGGACGATCACCAGGGCCACTCCGGCCTGACAGCGCCGTTCTTTCACCGTCTTCACTGGAGCTTCCAGCGGCACAGTCCGCCGAGGGCGGGGGAGAGGCAGCTGCCGTCCATGTCGATGACCGGCCGCACCACCAGCTCGGGCCAGTGGCCGTCATCCTGATCCCCGGACGAGAGTCGGATCAGGGCCGGGGGAGCAGCCCCCTCGTCCCAGTGATCGCGCCAGGAGAGGGGGGGCTCCTCCTGCCGGCCGGCGGCATAGCCGAAGCGGAGCGGGGTACCGGACTCGGCCACCAGCCGCGCCTCCGCACCGGCCAGCTGCGCCTCCGGCGGGGTGCGGGGATCGAACAGCCGCCGTTTCAGCCACAGCTGATCACCACGCTCCGTCGTCTCGATGTACAGCTCCAGCAGATACAGGCCGCCCTGCCCTGGATAGGGCGGGAGGAAGGCGGCGAAGCGCAGCCGCTTCGGCCCGCCCGAGAACAGGTAGCGGGTGCCGGCCGGACCGGACCCGGTCAGCGGAAAGGCGTGACCGGCCAGGTCAACCAGCACCCGCTGCGCCAGCTGCAGGTCGGACGACTCGCGACCGACCCGCTCTCCCGCATCCCAGGCGCGGGTGGTGTACCGGATGCCCCCCAGCAGCAGGCCGAGGGCGACGACGAAGAGGGTGATGGCGATCATGACCTCGATCAGGGTGAAACCGGAGACCGCCGGCGTGTGACCCCGCTGGCCGGATCGTTTCCTCTTCATGACCGGCCGCCCAGGCGGAGTGTCTGCAGGGTCACCTCGCCCCCGCCACCGTCCCGCTGCCAGCGGATCTGCAGACGGATCCGGTACAACTTCGCTCCGTCGCCGCCCGTTTGCCCGCTGCCGGCCAGTGGTTCCGGCGCCGGCTGGATGGCCATGCGCCAGCGCATGCCGTCGTTCGATCCGCTTCGCTGCTCCTCCCGCAACACCGGTTCGGCATCCAGCCGGGCGAGCAGGGAGGTGGCCAGTGTCACGGCCCGGCCGTGGGCCGCCGTGCGTCCGCTGGCGGCCACGCCGGTGGAGAAGATCTGCAGGATCAGCGCCAGCGCCATGGCCAGCAGCACGAAGGCGACCAGTACCTCCAGCAGGGAGAACCCGCGCTGTCCGTGGGGGGGGCTCAATCTGGATTCTCCCCCCTGACGGTGATCCGGCCGGTGAGCCAGTCCACCGCGATCAGGAATCCGCGCCCGCCGCGGGTCAATTCGATGCGGCCGCCGGTGGAGGAGCCGTCCGGAAAAAAGCGGATCGAGGCGTGAGCGGCATCCGGCCGCTCCGATTCCGCCGTCGTCATCTTCACCGTGATCGCGGGGTCGAGAACGATGGTGTGATCGCGGCCGCTGGTCCCGAAGTGCCGTCGTTCCAGGTCCAGCCCGAAGCGCTGGTCACGACCGCGGGAGATCGCCAGGGACCGGGTGAGACGCAGCCCCGCGGCGACGCGGGCGGCCGTGCCGCGCAGGCCGGCACCCGCCACCCCGCCGGAGAAACGGGTCGGGAGCAGGACCAGGATGCCGATCAGCAGGGTCAGTGCGATCAGCAGTTCGACCAGTGAGAAGCCACCGCCGGCACGCGGGAGCGTGCCGCCAGCCGGTGCCCCGCGAAGCAGCGGGTCAGGGACGGATATCGGCGTTCTCTCCTTCACCACCTTCCGTATCGTCCGCGCCGAGGGAGAAGAGGTCGTAGTCACCCTCCTTTCCGGGATACCGGTAATGATACTCCCGGCCCCAGGGGTCGACGGGGAGCTTGCGCTTGCGCAGGTAGGGGCCGCGCCAGTTGCCGGCCCCCTCCGGCGGCTCCACCAGGGCGGCCAGGCCTTCGCGCTGCGACGGATAGCGGCCCATGTCCAGCAGGTAGAGGTCCAGTGCCGCGGCGATCTGCTCCACCTGGAGGCGGGCGGTGTCCGCCTTGCCGCGGCTGAGATAGCCGACCACGCGGGGGCCGACCAGCCCGGCCAGCAGTCCGAGGATCACCAGGACCACCAGCAGCTCGATCAGGGTGAAGCCGCGCTGCCGAATCCGTCGTCCGTTGCGCCCAGTCATGCCTTCCCTCAACAACCGGAGTCTGCCATCGAAGTCGATGGGGCGAGTGTCTCACAACCGGACGGGAGTGGAACAGGAGCCGTGCGGGAAGGATGGAAGAGATCACGTTTTTCCACTTCCGGTGAGGAGGAATGCAGTAAAAACCGGGTTTCAACCGTTATCTGCGGATCAGGTTCCCGAACGCCCGCCGCTGGCGGGGACACAAGGCCGCCGGACCGGTGAAGGAGACCTACATGCCACGTAAATGGATCACCTCCCTCGTTCTGCTCGCCGCTTCCGGCTGGCAGCTCTCCTGCACCGGCGTGGCGCCACGGAAACAGCCGGCGGCGGATCAGGGTGATCCCCTGGCTTCCTACTCCGTTGTTGCCGGCATGCCGGACGAACCGGGGACACCAGGCGCACCGGCCGCAATGACCAAGGCGGCCACTTCATCCGGCAACCCGGATCGGCCACGCGCCTTCAAGGGCAGTGACCTCCTGGTGCGGGCACCCGCCACCGTCACCCCGCCGGTGCAGCTGCAGGGCGGGGGGCTGGTGCTCAATTTCGAGAATGCCGATCTGCGGGACGTGGTGCGCACCATCCTGGGCGATTTTCTCAAGGTCGCCTATATCTACGATCCCCGGGTACAGGGCAAGGTCAGTCTCCAGACCACCCGTCAGCTGGGACCGGACGAGGTGCTGGCGACCCTGGAGACGGTACTGCGCATGAACGGCGCAGCGATGGTGCCCGCTGGGGAGAGCTACCGGATCGTGCCGGTGGACGAGGCCGCGGGCCAGACGGTTCCACAACTGGGCGATGGCGGCAGTCTCCTCGCCCCGCTGCCGGCCGGCTACCGGGTGGTGGTGGTGCCGCTTAAGTACAGTTCGGCGTTGCAGATGGAGAAGCTGCTGCAGCCGTTCGTCGGTCCCAAGAGCATCCTGCGGGCCGATGCGGACCGTAACCTGCTGGTGCTGGCCGGTACCAGCCGGGAGGTGGCAGTGCTGCTGGAGACGGTCCAGATGTTCGACGTCGACTGGCTGGCCGGCATGTCGATCGGGCTCTACCCCCTGTCCGAGGTGTCGCCGGAGAAGATGATCCCGGAGCTGGATGGCATCTTCGGCACCGCTGCCGATGGCCCCCTGGCGGGGCTGGTCCGCTACCAGCCGATCGAACGGCTCAATGCAATTCTGGTCATCACCCCCCGTTCCTCTTACCTGGACCAGGTCGGGAAGTGGATCCGGCGTCTGGACCGGAGCTCCACCCTGGGGCAGAACCTCTACGTCTACTACCTGGAAAACGGCAAGGCGGCGGATATCGCCATGATCCTGGAGAAGATCTTCGCCAGGGATTCCGTGCCGGAACAGGATCGCGGCCGGGTGGCACCCGGTCTCACGCCGGTGGAGGTGGTCGCCGCCGCTCCGGCCGGAACGCCGGTGGAGACCGGGAAGTCTGCACCCGGTACCGGCACGGCCGGAGCTGGCGGACGTCGCAGCGAGGGGCTCTCCTTCTCCTCCGGATCGGACATCCGCATCATCGCCGACGAGGTGAACAACTCGCTGCTGATCCTGGCCACGCCCCAGGATCACCGCATGGTGGTGGCGGCGATCCGCAAGCTGGACATCGTGCCGCTGCAGGTGCTGATCGAGGCCACCATCGCCGAGGTGAAGCTGAACGACAGGATGCGCTTCGGCCTGCAGTGGTTCTTCAAGTCCGGCGATATCACCGCCACCCTCAGTTCCGGTGAGACCGGCAACATCGGATCCGACTTCCCCGGCTTTTCGCTGGTGTTTGCCGGTGCCGATGCCAAGGTGATCCTGGATGCGCTGGACAAGGAGACCTCGGTCAACATCGTCTCCTCTCCGCACCTGATGGTGCTGGACAACCAGACCGCGTCGCTGCAGGTGGGCGACGAGGTGCCGGTGATCACCAGGCAGCAGCAGAGCACGGCCACCGACGCCAACCTGGTGAATACGGTGGAGTACCGCAATACCGGCGTCATCATGAACGTGACGCCCCGGGTCAATCCGAGCGGATCCATCATCATGGAGGTGGAACAGGAGGTGAGCAATGTGGTGCCCAGCACCGAGGAGACCCTCACCCCGACCATCAGCCAGCGCAAGTTCAAGAGTTCGGTGGTGGTCCAGTCCGGGGACACGGTGGTGCTCGGTGGACTGATCTTCGACTTCACCACCAAGCAGCGACAGGGCCTGCCGCTGCTGTCGCGTCTGCCGCTGGTCGGTGCCCTGTTCGGCTCCACAGAGAGCAACAACGACCGCACCGAGCTGGTGATGCTGATCACGCCACGGCTGGTGCGCGACCGCTACCAGGCGAAAAAGGTGACGGAGGAGGTGAGGCGGCGCCTGCAGAGCCTGCGGCAGCTGCAGAAACAGACCATCAGGACGCCGGTGATGGACCAGGTGTCGCCACTGCGGCGGGAGGCCGGGGAGGCCCAATAGTCCCCCGGGTCCGGCCTCCTGCTGGGCCGGATCCACCCGGCAACCGGTCCGTTCCTTTCCTGCAATCAACTTAAAAAAAGAGGCGCACGGCCTGCGCCGTGCGCCCCCGGGTAACGACCAGTCCCTGTGACTACAGCTTGTTTTCGTGGCAGGAGGAGCAGGTCACCCGCTCGCCCTTTGCCAGCACGATGGTCTTGCTCCCATCCGGCTGCTTCTCGTCACTCTTCAGACTGCGCTCCGCCGCGGTACGTGACAGCACCGTGCCCTCTCCGTTCTCGCCGTGGCAGGAGCGGCAGGCGTTGGCGTTCTTCTCCGCCAGCTTTTCGTGATCCTCGGCGAACTTGGTGGCGCCGACCGGGTGCATGCCATGCGGCCCGTCGAGGGTGATGCCCAGGTCGCCCTCGTGGCAGGTGCTGCATTCGACGATGGCGCCGGTGTGGCCCTGCAGTCCCTCTGCGGTCCGGTTGTCGTTCGACCACGGGTTGGCATTGGGCCAGATGGCGTGAGTGCTGCCGTGGCAGTTCTCGCAGCTCAGCCCCTCGTGCCCCTTGCCCAGGTTATCCTTGCCACCGCTGAGGCGGTAGAGATCCTGGTTGGAGGCGAAACGGGACTCGCTGAAGTTCCACAGCGCCAGCTTGTCCGGCCCGCCGACGCTCTTGTGGTCGCTCCTGGCGTAGGCCAGTTTCAGCCGCAGGTTGTCCGGATTGCCCGCCTTGTCGGTGACGTTGAGCACCGCGTCGGTCAGCATGCCGGAACTGGCCAGCTGCTTCACCTGCAGCACATCACCCAGGTGACAGGACTGGCATTTCGGCTCCGAGGCCCAGGGTACCCGCTTGCTGAGGTCGGCGCCGTCGGGGAAGCCCGCCAGCGGGAAGTTCTCGCTGAAGTCGTCCCCGACCTGGGTCAGCTGGCCATGGCAGTCCTGGCAGACGATACCGGCATCGCTCATGGCGCCGCGCAGGCACTTGGTGCGCTTGCCCGGATGGCAGTTGTAACAGGTCTCCTGCAGCACCTCTTCCTGCTGCTGGGCGGTGCGCTCGTCCGGCAGCGGCATCAGCGGAAACAGATGACTGTAGTCCGCATCCTGATTGAGGGCGCCGTGGTAGCCGTGCATCGCCCGGGACATGCTGATGTGCCGGGTCTGTTCCTTGCCGTTGTCATCGGTCGGACCCATGTGGGCCAGGTCCAGTGCGGGTGAGTAGTGGCAGTTGGCGCAGACCACGTTGGGGGTCGATCCGTCGGCGAAGCTGCCATCCGGATTCGGCCCCACCAGCGAGGTGCCGAACTTGAAGTCGTGCAGGCGCATGATGTTGGTCTTGGCGGCGTTGATCACCTTCTGCTCCGGCGTGTCGCCCAGGGCCAGCGAGGCATCCTCGATGAACTGCACGCTGTTGTATTCCGGTTTGCTGTTGGCGATGTCGTCGCAGACCAGGGTGTTGGTGGTATCGAAGTCACACACGTTCTGGCTGGCGTGACAGATCTGGCAGTCGGCCTCGGAGGCCACCGGCACCACCGTCTCCACCGCGGCCAGCTCGTTGCCGTCGGAGTCCCGTGCCACCACCCGCATCAGCGGATAGGGGTTGGTCAGCCCCATGTCGTCGGTGGGCGTGATGGGAACGCCCTCGGCGGTGTACCGGTTGAAGTTCTGCACCGTGTAGCCGAACGGAAAGTTGATGAAGAAGGGCAGGTCGGCGACATAGCCATGGAACGGCTGCGGGGTGTTGCCCGGTCCCGGCATGGCGGACTGTTCCGCCTGCAGGGTGCCGCCACCGAGGTAGAGTTCGACCAGGTTGGGCGCCGGCAGGCCCGTGTCCGGCGGCAGCCCGAACATGTCCAGCACCCCTGCCGGGTAGAGGCTGTCGTAGGCGAGCACTCCGACGGGCCTGCTCTCTGGCGGGATGATCTCCCAGAAGTTGCTCTTGAAGATTCCGCCTGCCAGATCGTTCTGGCTGGTGGTGGTGATGGAGTCGCTGACCAGCGGTGGCAGGGTCGGGTCGTTCGGATCGATGACGTTCGAGGTGGTCGCCTCGTAGGTGACGCTGATTCCGTCCGCGGGACCGAGCAGTTGCGGCTCCTGGCCCTTGCGCAGCACCTGGGCGTTGAGCACGTTGTAGGGCGGCAGGATACTGAACAGCCGGTAGTCGGTGTCGGCACAATGCATGCCCAGGTCGTTGGCCGCCAGCACGGTATAGTTGCCGTTGCCCCCCGCTGGCGGCGGTGGCGGCGGATTGGGGTCTCCGGCCAGATCACAGTCGTCGGGGGCGTGCTTCACCTTCTTCTCGGCGCTTCTGCCGTCGGACTGTACCACCCGGACCCGGCAGGGTACCGGCGAGAGACCGCGCTCCTTGAACTTCCACTCGTCGTCATCGATGGTCTGGGTGGCGATCACCTCGTGGTTGGAGGCGTACATCAGGGTGACGGTGCGCTCCTTCTTGCCCTTGCCCTTGACCGTGAGCCGTTGCTTCTCCTGGTCCCATTTCGCTTCCTTGATCTTGAAACCGTCACCTGCCAGCAGCGGTCCACTGCTGAGCAGCAGGCCGAGCAATACCGCGGCGGCAACACCCCCTCTGCCCGCTCCAGCGGGATTCGTCGTCATCTCCATTGTTCCAATTCCTCCAGACGTTGAAAGAGATATGGTCGATTCTTCGTGGCAGGTGACGAGAGGGCACAAATCGCAAGCCTGTTCCCGTGCCTGTCCTGTTCTTCTGTCCCTTCAGCAAGGAAAAACGGGGGAGGCGGGAGTTTTTTCCGGCCGGGCGGGAGGAAAATGGGGGAGATGGGCAGAAATGTGACCGGGTTCATCCTTCGTGTCCGGGCCTGGGACTGTCGCGAATGGCACGGCCCTTCTTTCACAGGTTCGGGGATCGTCCTACAATCGACATCTCCCTGGTTCAACCGGAATCCATTCCATGATGAGGAGAATCCTCCTGGCAGGGCTGCTGCTGCTCCAGCCAGTGGCACTGCCGGCAGCGAACGTGGCGGGCGTCGATCTGCCCGACAGGGTGAAGCCGCAGGGGATGAAACAGACGCTGGTCCTGAACGGGGCCGGTGTGCGCAGGAAGTTCTTCTTCCGCATCTACATCGGTGCGCTCTATCTTCCGCAACCCGACTCCTCGGCCGCCGCCGTGATCGGCAGTGACGCCCCGAGCCGGGTGCTGATGCATTTCGTCTACCACGAAGTGAGCCGGGACAAGCTGACGGCCGCCTGGTGGGACGGATTCAGGGACAACCTCGATGCGGCGACACTGCGGGCACTGACACCGCGGATCGGGAAGTTCGCCGCCCTGTTCGACGATGCCCGGGAGGGGGATCGCATCTGGCTCGACTACCTGCCGGGGCAGGGGACGCGGGTGACCGTCAACGGCCGGGTGCGGGGAGTGATTCCGGGGGCGGATTTCCACCGCGCCCTGCTGCGTATCTGGCTGGGGGACGAGCCGGTGGCGGGGGATCTGAAGCGGGCCATGCTCGGTCTTGACTGAGGGGCGCGGCGCTTCTTCGGGTACCTGCTCCTGTGACGCCGGTGTCCTGCTGCTGCCACTGGCGCTGTTGAACGGACTGGTGGGGATGCTGGCGCAACTCTCATGGGGCAGCGTCACCGGCCTGCTCTACCTCCGCTGCCGGGGACGGTGCCGGGTTCGCCTGGTTCTACCGCGGCGTGGACGGGATCGCACCGACCCGGGCGGGATCGTTCATCAACCTGATGCCGGTCAGCGGCGTCACCCTGGGGCTCCTGCTGCCGGGCGGGCAGCCCTCCCTGTCACTGCCGGTCGGCGGAGCCCTGGTGATCGCCGGTCTGCTGCTCACCAACCGGGCGGGTTGAGCCGGACAGCAGGCCGGCATCCGCCAGGAACCGAATCAGCCCGGCCCCATGCCGCTCGATTGCTTCCACCGAGTCGTGGTCTGCTCCCGGGATCTCCAGCAGGGTGACGTGGGGCTGGCGGCAGGTGGCGGCGATGGCATGGGCATCGGCCAGGGGGACGGTACGATCGTCGGTCCCGTGCACCAGCAGGACCCGGGCCTGTATCCGGCAGATGGTCCGCAGCGGGGCGATCTCGTCGAAGCGGTGCCCGATCACCCACTCCACATAGCGCATGATCAGCGCCGCCAGCGGGCGCGGCAGCCACCAGCGGTCGAGATGGCGCCGCATCATCCAGGCGGGATGGGCGAAGGCGGAGATGCTGATCACGGCATCGATGTCGGATCGGCGCGAGGCCTCGAACAGCACGGCGGCGGCGCCCAGCGAGTGACCCAGCAGCACCATCCTGCGAGCCCGCTGCGGGTGCGCCGACCGGAGCCAGTCAACCGCATGGCCGACGTCCTCGGCGAAGCGGGGCAGGGAGGAGTGACCGTGGCGGTCGCTGCGGCCATGGTTGCGGGCATCGATCAGCAGCACGTTGATACCGGCGCGATGGAACGGGAGGGCCAATGGCAGCATCATCTCCGCGTTGCCGCCCCAGCCGTGCAGGATGACGATACTGACATCACCCGTCGCCACCGGCAGCCACCAGCCGAACAGGTGCCTGCCGGCCACCGTGGCGATGGAGACGGCGTGAAAGGGCAGTCCGAACCTCTCCGGCGTGCCGTGCTCGGCGATGCGCGGCGCACGAAACCCCAGGTGCACGAGCAGCAGCAGAAGCAGTGGCACACCGATGATCGGCAGCAGGATGACCGGCAGTTCCATCGACCGCTCCGGTGGCTAAATGGACATTGTACACAGCGCCGCGGCGGCTCCCGCCGGCGGCCGAAAAGGTGTTGCAACCGGGGGCGTGATGCGGCTATTATTGCGGCCTCTTTTCAGGCGCGTAGCTCAGCTGGTTAGAGCACCACCTTGACATGGTGGGGGTCGTTGGTTCGAGTCCAATCGCGCCTACCAAACAAAACAGCCACTTGCGGGGAACCGGGGTGGCTTTTTTTGTTGCCCGATACATGAAAGGGGCGCGCCGGTCCGGTTCGTCCGATATGGTGAAGATTGGGTAAACCACAGAGGACACAGAGGGGATGAATGCTCCGGTGAGCCCGTGAAGGGCCGGTCATCCCGGTGTGGGTCGGATTCGTGTGGTTGGTTCTCCTGGATTCCGGCCTGCGCCGGAATGACGGCGTACTGACAATAACGGAGAAACAGTTTCCCACTCGCAAAGGCGCGAAGGACGCGAAGATCACGAAGTATCTCGATTCGCAGTGACCAATGCGATCGAAGGGTGGGTGAATCGCTTTGCGTTCTTCGCGGCCCTGGCGTCTTGGCGAGAGGAATAATTTCCTGCTCGCAAAGTCGCAAAGGACGCGAAGATCACCAAGGATCCTGATTCGCAGTGACCAGGGTGATCGAAGGGTGAATAAACCACTTGGCGCTCTTTGCGGCCTTGGCGCCTTGGCGAGAAAGGCGATCTCCCACTCGCAAAGTCGCCAAGGACGCGAAGATCACAAAGAATCCCGATTCGCAGTGACCAATTCGACCGAAGGGTGAATGAACCGCATGGCGCTCCTTGCGGCCCTGGCGCCTTGGCGAGAGAAACGATCTCCTATCCGCTCTCCTCTCTCCGGCCTGGGCGCCGTGACCGGCGCCGGAGGATGGAACTATACTCCCTCCTTTCGCCTCCTTCTCCAGGAGTCTGCCAATGTCCGCCGAATTCGTTCCCAGCGTCTGCCCCCACGACTGCCCCTCCGCCTGCGCCCTGGAGGTGGAGCGGATCGACCGGGGCACCATCGGGCGGATCCGGGGCGCCCGGGACAACGACTATACCCAGGGCGTGGTCTGCTCCAAGGTGGCGCGTTACGCCGAACGGGTGCATCACCCGGAGCGGCTGACCCGGCCGCTGCGCCGGGTCGGGGCGAAGGGCTCGGGACGGTTCCGGCCGATCGGCTGGGACGAGGCCCTGGACGAAGTCGCCGGACAGCTGCAGCGGGTGGCGGCCCGGCACGGTGCCGAGGCGGTCTGGCCCTACTACTACGCCGGCACCATGGGTCAGCTGCAGCGCGACGGCATCAACCGGCTGCGGCACCTGCTGGGCTGGTCGCGGCAGGCGAAGACCATCTGTACCAGCATCGCCTATGCCGGCTGGAATGCCGGGGTCGGGGCGGAGTGGGGCAGCGATCCGCGCTCCATCGCCGACAGCGATCTGGTCGTGGTCTGGGGCGGCAACCCGGTGGCCACCCAGGTCAACCTGATGACCCTGATCACCAGGGCGCGTCGGGAGCGGGGTGCGCAACTGGTGGTGATCGATCCCTGTCGCACGGCGACGGCGGAGAAGGCGGATCTGCACCTGATGCTGCGTCCCGGGACCGACGGTGCCCTGGCCGCCGCCGTGATCAACGTGCTGCTCCAGGAGGGGTATGCCGACCGGGACTACCTGTCGCGCCACACCGATTTCGACGACGAACTGGAGCTGCAGTACGCTGCGCTGACGCCGGAATGGGCGGAACCGCTCACAGGCGTGCCGGCGCACCGCATCCGCCGCTTCGCCCGCCTCTACGGCGAGGTGAAACGCAGCTTCGTCCGCCTCGGCATCGGCTTCTCCCGCAGCGCCAACGGCGCCCACAACGTGCATGCAGTGAGCTGCCTGCCGGCGGTGACCGGCGCCTGGCAGTATCCGGGAGGCGGCGCCCTGCTCGGCAGCAGCGGCCTGTTCCGGCTGGACAAGACCCTGATCGAGGGGCTGGACCGGCTGGACCCCTCGGTCCGGATCCTGGACATGTCGCGCATCGGCCCCGTCCTCTGTGGCGATGACGACGCCCTGGCCGGCGGGCCGCCGGTGAAGGCGCTGCTGGTTCAGAACTCCAATCCGATGGCGGTGGCGCCGGAGCTGGGGCTGGTGCAGCGTGGATTCGCCCGCGAGGATCTGTTCGTCTGCGTCCACGAGCAGTTCATGACCGAGACCGCGCGCATGGCGGACATCGTGCTGCCGGCCACCATGTTCCCGGAGCACCACGATCTCTACCAGAGCTACGGCCAGGTGTACCTGCAGGCATCGGCCCCGGTGATCGAGGCGCCGGGCGAGTGCCGCTCCAACCACTGGCTCCACTGCGAGCTGGCGCGGCGGCTGGGGGCGGAGCATCCCGGTTTCGACCTGGGCGAGCGGGAGATCCTGGACCGCACCCTGCGCGATTCCGGCCATCCCGGCTTCGACGAACTGCTCCGGCGCCGCTGGCTGGACTGCAGCAAACCCTTCGAACAGATGAACTTCATCGACGGCTTCGGCTGGCCCGATGGCCGTTTCCGTTTCCGTCCGGACTGGGCCGGCCTGGGTGCGGGCGGGGAGGAGATCCCGGCCGGTCCCGGTCACTGGGCGGTGATCGAGGAGGCCGACGGACGTCACCCGTTCCGACTGATCACGCCACCGGCGCGAAGCTTCCTCAACACCAGCTTCACCGAGACGCCCCATTCCCGCAAGCGGGAACAGGAACCGCGCCTGGCGCTGCATCCGGAAGATGCACGCAGGCTCGGCATCGCCACAGGTGACTGGGCGGAACTGGGCAACGACCGGGGGCGGGTCCGGTTGCGGACACGGCTCTCCGACGGGATGCTGCCGGGGGTGGTCTGGGTGGAGGGGACGTGGCCGGGAACCGACTTTCCCGACGGGCATGGCATCAATCACCTCACCAGCGCCGAGCCGGTGGCGCCGGCGGGCGGTGCCCGGTTCCATGATACCGCGGTCTGGATTAGAGTGGCCGGAGGGGCGTCGTGAGGCGGATGACTGCGGCCCGGCCGGCCGCGATGGTGTGTCGACGGTTCCATCCCGTTGCCGCCCGCCCCGGGGGATGACACCAGGAACCAGGGAGCAGCCACCATGAGCAACGGCACCAGCCACCGACGCGGACGCGGCCGACGGATCGTCCTGTGGTCGCTGGCGGGGATCCTGCTGCTGGGCCTGACCGGTTATACCCTGGGCGGCTTCCTGCTGGCCCCCCGACTGGCCAGGCAGGCGCTGGTCGATTTCGTCGATCAGCAACTGAACCGGGAGCTGCGGATCCAGCGCATCCGGTTCAACCCCTTCACCCTCGCCTTCGACCTGGAGGACGTGGCGCTGGTGGAGCGGAACGGGGATTCCCTGATCAGTTTCCGTCGTCTCGAGGGGGACATCGGTCTCCGCCAACTGCTGCAACGGAACCTGGTGATCGAACGCCTGCGGCTGCTGGCCCCCTGGGCCCACCTGCAGATCGACAGCAACGGCAGTGACGGCTTCACCCGGCTGGTGAACGATATCGCCACGCTGGGGCGGTCCGAGCCGGAGCCGGAGGAGACGGCGGCTGCCCCGGCCATGCCGATCACTCTGCGGCGGCTGGAGGTGGACAACGGCCAGCTCCGGATCACCGACCGCAGCGGGCGCCGGACGGCCCGGGCCCACCTGCTGCCGATCGACTTCGTCCTGGAAGACGTCTCCACCCTGCCCGGCAACGAGGGACCGGTGCGCCTGGCACTGCGCCTCGATGGTGGCGGCAGCCTGCTGTGGGAGGGCAGCCTGAGCCTGGAACCACTGGCCAGCCGGGGCAGCCTGAGCGTGCGTGATCTGGTGCCACGCCGAACCTGGGCCTTTCTCGAGGACCAGCTCGACATCGAGGAACCCGCCGGCTCCATCGATCTCGACGCGCGCTACGATTTCGCCCTGGAATCCGGCCGGCCGCGCCTCAGCGTGGACGACATCCTGTTCCGCCTCAAGGGACTGGTCATCACCCGGCGCGGGGGTGCCGAGCCCCTGATCGCCCTGCGGGAGATCATCCTCGACGATGGCCGTTACGAACTCGATGGCAACCGGGTGACGGTGGGCCGGTTGCGCATCGGCGACGGCCGCGCCCGGGTGGTACGCAACCATACCCTGCTCGACTGGCAGCGGATCTTCGCCAGGGCAGAGGCCTCGGCCGGGACCGCTCCGGAACCCGCGCCGGCCGAAGGGGCGCCGGTCCCCTGGTCGGTGGAGCTGAAACAGGTGCAACTCGACAATCTGGCGCTGGTGTTCGAGGACCGGGATCAGCAGACCCCGTTCAGGGTGACCGCCGGCAACCTGGACCTGGGCCTGAGCGCCCGTCTCGGGCACGATGGCGAGCGCCTGTATGCCCGTGCCGGAGGGGTGAAACTGCAGCTGGTCGACCTGGCCCTGCATCAGGAGGGAAACCGGAAGGCGCTGCTGACATTCGCCGGAGTGGAGCTGAATGGCGGCGAACTGGATCTTAACCGGCGCCTGGTGGCACTGGGGGAGATCGGCATCGAAGGCGGCGCCACCCGGTTGCGGCGGGGCGGGGACGGAGCCATCAACTGGGCCGGTGTGTGGCGGCCGAAGCAGGCGGTGGCAACCGCGGCAACGGCGGAACCGGAGGAGGGGCGGGGACCACCCTGGTCGGTGACCCTTGGCCCGGTGCGACTGAAGGGTTTCCGGATCGCGCTGCGCGACGAGGTGCCGCAATCACCGCTGGAGCTGGCGCTGGAACCGGTGACGCTGACCCTGACCGATGCCGGCTCCGACCTGGCCCGGCCGCTCCGGTTCGGGATCACCAGTGGGGTCTCCAGCGGTGGCCGGCTGGAGGTCGGAGGCAGCCTGGTTCCCCGGACCCTGGCACTGGATGTCAGGATCGCCCTGGATGCCCTCGATCTGGTGCCGCTGCAGTCCTATCTGCAACCGCTGGCTCGGGTGGCGCTGCAGTCGGGGCGGGCCACGTTCGAGGGGCGGCTGCAGCGGGATCCAGCGTCCCTCCGGCTTACAGGCAAGGCGGCGGTGGACGACCTGAAGGTGGCAGAGAGCGAGACCGGCGAGACCCTGCTGGGCTGGAAATCGATGCGGATCCCGGCGCTCGCCCTGACCCTCGATCCCGCTGCACTGATGGTCGACGAGATCCGCCTCGAGCAGCCGGTGGGCCGCTTCATCATCGCCGAGGACCAGAGCAACAACTGGCAGCGGCTGGTGAACGAGGAGGGGCAGAAGAAGGCGGGCTCGGGTACGCCGGCATCCACCTCCAGCAGCACTCCCTTCTCCTACCGGATCGACCGGGTGGCCATCGATGGCGGTGGGCTGGACTTCGCCGATCTGAGCCTGCCGCTTCGTTTCGCCACCCGCATGCATGACCTGAACGGGGCGGTCACCGGCCTGGCCAACGCGCCGGGCAGTCGCACCGCGGTCGATCTGAAGGGGCGGGTGGACGAATATGGCGAGGCCACCATCTCCGGCGAGGTGGATCTGGCCGATCCCATGGCGATGACCGACATCGGGCTCTCGTTCCGCAACCTGGAGATGACGCGGCTGACCCCCTACACGGTGAAATTCCTGGGTTACCGGATGGCCTCGGGCCGGCTCTCCGTCGACCTCGACTACCGTATCCAGGACAAGCGGCTGCAGGGAAAGAACCGCGTCGTGCTGGAGAAGCTGGAGCTGGGCGAGCGGATGGAGAGCCCGGACGCCATCGACGCGCCGCTGGAACTGGCCATCGCCCTGCTGCAGGACAGCCAGGGCCGCATCGACCTGGGGGTGCCGGTCGAGGGCAGCCTGGAGGATCCCCAGTTCAGTTATGGCCACCTGATCTGGCAGGCGGTCGGCAACCTGCTGACCGGCATCGTCACGGCGCCGTTCCGGGCGCTGGGGGCGGCGCTCGGGGTCGAGGGGGAGGACCTGGACACCCTGGTGTTCGCCCCCGGGGAGACGATGCTTGCCCCGCCGGAGGAGGAGAAGCTGAAGACGGTGGCCAGGCTGCTCGGCGAGCGGCCGCGGCTGCTGCTCGAGGTGATTCCCCGCTACCAGCCGAAGCTTGACGGAGAGGCCCTTCGGCACCGTGCGCTGCAGCAGCGACTGCTGCGGAAGATGGGGGTGGAGGTGGAGCCCGGGCGGCGGCTCGACCCGGTCAGTCTGTCGGACCGGCGGGTGCGCAAGGCGCTGGAGGCGCTGTACGTCGAGCAGTTCGGGGCCGACCGGCTGGCGGCTGCGAGGCAGGCGCTGCAGCCGAAGCCGGGCAAGGGCGGCAAGGATGGCAAGGGCGGGGCCGGCATCGATGAAGACGCCCTCTACCGGAGACTCCAGGAAGAGCTGCTGGATGCCCGGAAGGTGACGGAGGAGGAGCTGACGGCGCTGGCCCGCGGGCGCGGCCAGGCGATCCTGCAGGAGCTGACCGGGCGGGACGGACTGCCACCGGAGCGGGTGAAGCTGAAACCCCCGGCGGCATCGCCCGACGGGGATGGCGGCGAAGGGGTGGCGGTGAAGCTGGACCTGGCTGCAGGTTGAACTGCGTCCCAGGATCCTTACAATAGACCAGTTGATGAATCAGCGGCCGTTCCCAGGATGAGAGGGAACGGCAGGGCTGTGTCTCCGCCGGGCCCGGACAGGGCCCGGTTTTTTGTTCAAGTGGCCTCTCGTATGGGCCACCACTGGAAGCTCGAGAGTCGTACCATGCCGCAGATCACCCTCCCCGACGGTTCCGTGAAACAGTTCGACCACCCGGTCACCGTGGCCGAGGTGGCCGCCTCCATCGGCCCCGGCCTGGCCAAGGCGGCCCTGGCCGGGAAGGTGGACGGCCGCCTGGTGGATACCAGCCACGTCATCGACCGGGACGCCGAGCTGGCCATCGTCACCGATCGCGACGACGAGGGGCTGGAGATCATCCGCCACTCCACCGCCCACCTGCTGGCCCAGGCGGTGAAGGAGCTGTTCCCCGAGGCCCAGGTCACCATCGGTCCCACCATCGAGGATGGCTTCTACTACGACTTCGCCTACCAGCGCGGCTTCACTCCGGAGGACCTGAAACGGATCGAGGAGCGGATGAAGCAGCTGGCGAAGAAGGACGAGAGGATCAGCCGCCGGGTGATGAGCCGGGACCAGGCGGTGCGCTTCTTCCGTGACCAGGGCGAGGAGTACAAGGCGGAGATCATCGAGTCGATTCCCGAGGACCAGGAGCTGTCGCTGTACGATCAGGACGGCTTCACCGATCTGTGCCGCGGCCCCCATGTGCCCAGCACCGGCCGGCTGAAGGCGTTCAAGCTGATGAAGGTGGCCGGGGCCTACTGGCGCGGCGACTCCGGCAACGAGATGCTGCAGCGGATCTACGGCACCGCCTGGCGCAACAAGAAGGAGCTGAAGGAGTACCTGCACCGGCTGGAGGAGGCGGAGAAGCGCGACCACCGCAAGATCGGCAAGGCGCTGGACCTGTTCCACACCCAGGAAGAGGCGCCGGGCATGGTGTTCTGGCACGACAAGGGGTGGCAGATCTACCTGGCGGTGGAGAACTACATCCGCGACAAGCTGCGCGACAACGGCTACCAGGAGGTGCATACACCCCAGGTGATCGACCGCAGCCTGTGGGAGAAGTCGGGCCACTGGGACAAGTTCGGCGACATGATCTTCACCACCCACTCCGAGAACCGGGACTACGCCATCAAACCGATGAACTGCCCGGCCCACATCCAGATCTACAATCATGGCCTGAAGAGCTACCGCGACCTGCCCCTGCGGCTGGCTGAATTCGGCTCCTGCCATCGCAACGAGCCGTCGGGCACCCTGCACGGACTGATGCGGGTACGCAATTTCGTCCAGGACGATGCCCATATCTTCTGCACCGAGGATCAGATCCTGTCCGAGGTCTCCGACTTCATCGACCTGCTGTTCGAGGTCTACCGCGACTTCGGCTTCGACGAGGTGCTGATCAAGCTCTCCACCCGGCCGGAGCAGCGGGTGGGGGCGGACGAGCTGTGGGACAAGGCGGAGAAGTCGCTGGAGGACGCCCTCAACCACAAGCAGCTGGAGTGGGAGCTGCAGCCGGGGGAGGGGGCCTTCTACGGTCCCAAGATCGAATTCTCCCTGCGCGACTGCCTGGGACGGGTGTGGCAGCTCGGCACCATCCAGCTCGACTTCTCCATGCCGGGGCGCCTCGATGCCCACTACATCGCCGAGGACAACAGCCGGCAGGTGCCGGTGATGCTGCACCGGGCGATCCTGGGTTCGCTGGAGCGGTTCATCGGCATTCTCATCGAGCACTATGCCGGCGCCCTGCCGCTGTGGCTGTCGCCGGTGCAGGCGGTGGTGCTGAATATCACCGACAATCAGGCCGGGTTTGCGGAAAAGGTGGCCCTGGAGCTGAAAAAACAGGGATTTAGGGTCGAAATGGACTTGAGAAACGAAAAGATCGGCTTTAAAATCCGCGAGCACACATTGTCCCGGGTGCCCTATCTTCTGATCGTGGGTGACCGGGAGATGGAGCAGGGGACGGTCGCCGTCCGCACCCGCACTGGCGAGGATCTGGGCAGCATGGATGTCCAGGCGCTGATCGGGCGGATGCGTGACGAGGTGGCCAGCCACCGGTAATTCATGGAGCCTGCCCTGGGCCGGCGCCTCGGAAATGGCGCCAGCAGGCGGGCTTTGTCGTTTGATCTTTGGGAGAAACCGTTATCGCTGCACCAAAAAGAAACCGCCTGAACCAGGACATCACGGCACCGCAGGTCCGCCTCATCGGGGTCGACGGGGAGCAGGTGGGGATCGTCACGCTGAACGAAGCACTGGAGGCCGCCCAGGCGGCCGGACTCGACCTGGTGGAGATCGTGCCCAACGCCGAGCCACCGGTCTGCCGTATCATGGACTACGGCAAGTTCGTGTTCGAACAGAAGAAGCAGAAGCAGGCGGCAAAGAAGAAGCAGAAGCAGGTTCAGGTCAAAGAGATCAAGTTTCGCCCAGGGACGGGGGAAGGGGATTATCAGGTAAAACTACGCAACCTGATACGTTTCCTGAAGGACGGGGACAAGACCAAGGTGACCATGCGTTTCCGCGGTCGTGAGCATGCCCACCGGGAGCTGGGTCTGGAGCTGTTGCGGCGCGTCGAGGCCGATCTGGCCGAATACGGCGAAGTCGAGCAGCAGCCCCAGATGGAAGGCCGGCAGATGGTGATGGTGCTGCGCCCCCTGAAGAAGTAGTTGCACCCGAGACAGTGGGTCCGGGTGACATCAATCATCGAATGCGGAGTTGAAAGCTATGCCGAAGATCAAGACCAATCGCGGCGCGGCGAAGCGGTTCAAGGTAACCGGTTCGGGCGCCATCAAACGGGGCCAGTCCCATCGTCGTCACATCCTCACCAAGAAGAGCACCAAGCGCAAGCGTCAGCTGCGCGCGCCGGCCCAGCTGCACAAGGCCGACGTGGCCGCCGCGCGCCGGATGATTCCCTACGCCTGATTCGAGCAGAGGAGACTGACAGATGCCCCGCGTAAAACGTGGCGTACAGGCACACGCCAAACACAAGAAAGTGCTGAAGGAAGCAAAGGGTTACTACGGTGCCCGGAGCAAGGTCTACCGGGTCGCCAAGCAGGCGGTCATCAAGGCGGGACAGTACGCCTACCGCGACCGGCGCCAGAAGAAGCGCCAGTTCCGCGCCCTGTGGATCGCCCGTATCAATGCCGCTGCCCGGGAGAACGGTCTCTCCTACAGCCGCATGATCAACGGCCTGAAGAAGGCCGGGGTGGAGATCGACCGCAAGATGCTGGCCGACCTGGCCATCTTCGACAAGCCGGCGTTCAGCGCCCTGGCGGAACAGGCCAAGGCCAGTCTCTCCAGCTGAACGGGTCACGGCGCCGGGACGAAGCGGCTTCGTTCCGGCCGATGACGCCCCAAAGGGGGAAGGCCTTGTGGTCTTTCCCCTTTTTTATCCCTGAATCAACCGAGTCGCATGGCAAGGACTGAAACGATGGAATCCGAATCCAACCTCGAACTGCCACAGTTGCTGGAGCAGGCGGTGGCCGGCATCGACGCCGCGGCGGATCTGGCCGCACTGGACCGGATCCGGGTCCGCTACCTGGGCAAGAGCGGCCTGCTGACGGCCCGGTTGAAGTCCCTGGGCCGGCTGCCCAGGGAGGAGCGGCCGGCGGCGGGCCAGGCGATCAACCAGGCCAAGCAGGCGCTGCAGGAGAAGATCGATGCGCGCCGGGCGGAACTGGAGCGGGCGGCCCTGGACCGGCGCCTGGAGTCGGAGCGGGTCGACGTCACCCTGCCGGGACGTGGCCGGGGACTGGGCGGCCTGCATCCGGTCACCCGCACCCTGGCGCGGATCGAACGGCTGTTCGCCAACGCCGGCTTCCGCGTCGCCGAGGGCCCCGAGATCGAGGACGACTACCACAATTTCGAGGCCCTCAACATCCCCGCCCATCATCCGGCGCGGGCGATGCACGACACCTTCTATTTCGATGAACACCTGCTGCTGCGCACCCACACCTCGCCGGTACAGATCCGGGTGATGGAGAACAGCGAACTGCCGCTCAAGATCATCGCCCCCGGCCGGGTCTACCGCTGTGACTCGGATCTGACCCACACCCCCATGTTCCACCAGGTGGAGGGTTTCCTGGTGGATGAACAGGTCTCCTTCGCCGATCTGAAAGGGGTGCTGTACGACTTCCTGCAGAACTTCTTCGAGCGCGAGCTGAAGCTGCGTTTCCGCCCCTCCTACTTCCCCTTCACCGAGCCGTCGGCGGAGGTGGATATCGAGTGCGTGATGTGCAGCGGCTCCGGCTGCCGGGTCTGCGGCAACAGCGGCTGGCTGGAGGTGCTGGGCTGCGGCATGGTCCACCCCGAGGTGTTTCGTCACGTTGGCATCGACAGCGAGAGGTACACCGGATACGCCTTCGGCATGGGGGTCGAGCGTCTGACGATGTTACGCTATGGAGTCAATGACTTGCGGCTGTTTTTTGAAAATGACCTGAGGTTCTTGCGGCAGTTCGCCTAGGAGCGTGTCCAGGGCCGAATATTGGAAAACCATTGTTCACCACAGGGGCACAGAGATCTCCCGAAAAAGTGTCACGGCCGAAGGCGCAACAGGAGACGGCACAGCAATGACCGGGTCTGGCTGATGTTTGTTCGGCGCCCCGCCGGGTCCTCTGCCACCTCTGTGCTCTCCGTGCCTCTGTGGTGAAAACGGAAATAACCGGAAACAAACTATGAAATTCAGTGAAGCCTGGTTGCGTGAATGGGTCAATCCGCCGGTCACTACCGAAGAGCTGGCGGACCAGCTCAGCATGGCGGGCCTGGAGGTGGACTCGATCGAGCCGGTGGCCGGCGCCTTCGACGGCGTGGTGGTCGGCGCCGTGCTCGCCTGCGAGCGCCATCCCGATGCCGACAAGCTCAACGTCTGCAACGTCGATGCAGGCCAGGGAGAGCCGCTGCAGATCGTCTGCGGAGCGCCCAACGTGGCGGCCGGCATGAAGGTGCCGGTGGCCCTGGTGGGGGCCCGCCTGCCCGGCGACTTCCGGATCAGGAAGGCGAAGCTGCGCGGGGTCGAATCCCGCGGCATGATCTGCTCCGCCGCCGAGCTGGGTATGGCGGAGTCCTCCGACGGGATCCTGCCGCTGCCGGACGACGCCCCGGTCGGGGAGGACGTGCGCGCCTATCTGCAACTCGACGACCACGCCATCGATGTCGACCTGACCCCGGACCGGGGCGACTGCCTCGGCGTCATGGGCATCGCCCGCGAGGTGGGGGTGATCAACCGCTGCCCGGTGAAGGTGCCGTCGATGGAACCGGTGGCGGCCGTCCACGACGGGACCTTTCCCGTCGAGGTGACCGCCCCGGAGGCGTGCCCCCGCTACGGCTGCCGCATCGTCCGCGGCATCGACCCCCAGGCGCGCACGCCCCTGTGGATGCAGGAGCGGCTGCGCCGCGGCGGCCTGCGCCCGATCCATCCGGTGGTGGATGTCACCAACTACGTCATGCTGGAACTGGGGCAGCCGATGCACGGCTTCGACCTGCGCCAGCTGGAGCAGGGGATCCGGGTGCGGATGGCGCGGCCGGGGGAGAAGCTGCGCATGCTCGACGGCACCGACCTGGAGCTGCGCGACGACACCCTGGTGATCGCCGATGACGCCAAGCCGGTGGCCATCGCCGGCATCATGGGCGGTGAGCATTCGGGGGTGGCCGCGGATACCACCGACGTGCTGCTCGAATGCGCCTTCTTCGCCCCCACGGCCATCATCGGCAAGGCGCGCAGTTACGGCCTGCATACCGACTCCTCCCATCGCTACGAGCGGGGGGTCGATCCGGAGTTGCAGGGACGGGCCATGGAGCGGGCCACCCGCCTGCTGCTGGAGATCGCCGGCGGCGAACCCGGTCCTGTCAACGAGGTGGTCTCCCCGCAGCACATCCCCCGGCGCCCCGAGGTACTGTTGCGGCGGGATCGCGTGACCCGGCTGCTGGGCGTCGCCATCGACGACGACACCATCGTCGACATCCTGACCCGGCTGGAGATGCAGCTCCGGGAGGCGGAGGGCGGCTGGCTGGTGACGGCGCCGAGCTGCCGCTTCGATATCACCATCGAGGCCGACCTGATCGAGGAGATCGGGCGCATCTACGGCTACACCCGCATCCCCGCCCATCGCGGCAGCACCGCCACCGTCATGCGTGGCGAGCCGGAGACCGGCTTCAGCCTGGAGCGGGCGCGGGCGGTACTGGTTGACCGGGACTACCAGGAGGCGATCACCTACAGCTTCATCAGCCGGGAACTGCACGACCTGATGGATCCCGCCCATGGCACGGTGGAACTGGCCAACCCCATTTCGGCCGACATGTCGGTGATGCGCACCAGCCTCTGGCCCGGCCTGCTGCAGGCCATGAAGCACAATGAGGCGCGCCAGCAGGGCCGTATCCGACTGTTCGAATCCGGCTTGAGATTCGTGCAGCAACAGGATGAAATAAAACAGGAAAATATGCTTGCCGGCATCATCACCGGCAGTGCCGACCCGGAGCAGTGGGGGGTGCCGGCCCGGGACGCCGACTTCTTCGACCTGAAGGGGGATCTGGAGGCCCTGCTGGCCCTGACCGGCGCTGCGGCGGACTTCCGCTTCGTGCCGGCGGAACATCCGGCCCTGCACCCGGGGCAGGCGGCCCGGATCGAACGCGATGGCCGGCCGCTGGGATGGATCGGTGCCCTGCACCCGGAGATCGAGAGGAGACTGGGCCTGAACGGCAACGTCCACCTGTTCGAGATCCATCTGAACGAACTGCTCGAAGGCCGGCTGCCGGCATTCGAGCCCCTCTCCAAGTTCCCCTCCATCCGGCGCGACATCGCCATCGTGGTGGCGCGGGACGTGCCCTTCGCCCGGATCGAGACCTGCGTCCGGACGGCGGCGCCGGAAATCCTGCAGGATATGGTGCTGTTCGACGTCTATACCGGCGAAAAAGTAGATTCCGGGCTAAAAAGTCTCGCTTTAGGCTTGATTTTACAAGGAACTTCGTACACGCTTACTGACCAGGAAGTGGATGAGGCGATGGCCCGGATTCTGGACTCGCTGAGACAACAGCTGAATGCACAACTGAGAGACTGAAGCATGGCGTTGACCAAGGCAGAAATGGCGGAGCGGCTCTTCGACGAACTCGGCCTCAACAAGCGGGAGGCCAAGGAGATGGTTGAGATGTTCTTCGAGACCATCCGTGCCTCGCTGGAGAAGGGGGAACAGGTCAAGCTCTCCGGCTTCGGCAATTTCGATCTGCGGGAGAAGAAGGAGCGGCCGGGACGGAATCCCAAGACCGGCGAGGAGATTCCCATCTCCGCGCGCCGGGTGGTCACCTTCCGGCCGGGGCAGAAACTGAAAGCGAGGGTGGAAGCCTATGCTGGAAGCGAGCAGTAGTACGGCGGACCTCCCGGCGATCCCGGGAAAGCGCTATTTCACCATCGGCGAGGTGAGCGAGCTGTGTGGCGTCAAGCCCCACGTACTGCGCTACTGGGAACAGGAGTTTCCGCAGCTGAAGCCGGTCAAGCGACGCGGCAACCGGCGCTACTATCAGCGCCACGACGTGCTGATGATCCGACAGATCCGCAGCCTGCTGTACGAACAGGGATTCACCATCGGTGGTGCCCGGCAGCAGCTCTCCGGCGAGGGGGCGAAGGAGGATCGGGCCCAGAGCCAGCAGATCATCCGCCAGCTGCGCTCCGAACTGGAAGAGGTGCTGCAGATCCTCAAGGCGTGACCGGGCCGGCATTGACATCGGTCCGCATTGGGCCTAGTATTCGCGCTCTTTCCGGGCGTGGCGCAGTCTGGTAGCGCACTACAATGGGGTTGTAGGGGTCGAGTGTTCGAATCACTCCGTCCGGACCAAACCGAAACCGACGAGGCCGGTGCAGCTGCACCGGCCTCGCTCGTTTCGGCCTCCCTTTCTTCTCTCCGCTACTGGTCGTGGCCGCGCCATATGTCCTTGCCGCGGCGCCGGTCCCGGCCGATGCGCCGGTCCAGGCGCATGCGCGCGGTCTGCCGCCGGTCCGGCCGCACGCGCCGGTCCAGGCCGATGCGCCGGTCGGTGATGCCGAGATAGTCGCAGCTGCATTCGTCCGCGGTGCAGTCCGGAAGCGGCAGTCTGGGCACGTTTCTGCAGGAATAGACATATCCGGCCCTGGCAGAGGAGGCGCGGCAGCCACCATTGTAGATCTGTACCCCAAGGAATCTGGGATCCTGGCGGATCCGCTTCAGCCGCTGTTCCCGGGTCAATGTTTTCTTTTTCTTCAGGAATGAGAGCTTCATACCGGAATTTGTCGGCTCCTCCCACGTTTTCTTTACATGGGGGAGTGGAACGGATCGGCCGGTGAAACCCGGGAACATGTGCTTCAATAGAGGGCAGGGCGGGCGCAAGCCACCGGCGAGGGGGCAGTGCCCGGTACCACGGACAAAGGGAAGGGGACGGATCCAGGGACTGTGACGGGAACGAAGATACTTCTGGTCGACGACGATGCCGCGGTCAGGCTCTCGTTCCGGTCCTTTCTCGAGGACGATGGTTTCCGGGTGACCGCTGCGCAGGACGGCATGGAGGGCCTGGAGCGGTTCCGTGCCGAGACACCGGATCTCGCCATCGTCGACCTGCGCATGCCGCGGATGGACGGCCTCGATCTGTTGAGATCGATCCGCCAGACAGATACCGAGATCCCTGTCATCGTCGTCTCCGGTGCCGGTACCATGAGCGACTCGATCGAGGCCCTGCGCCTCGGTGCCTGGGACTACCTGGTCAAGCCGGTTCCGGACCTGATGGTGCTCAAGCATGCGGTCGACCAGGCCCTGGAGCGGGCGCGGTTGCGGCGGGAGAATGCCCGCTACCGCGACCGGCTGGAGGCGTTGGTACGGGAACGCACACGCGAACTGGAACGGCGCATCCGCGAGACCAGGGAGGCGGCCGATCGCCTGCGCATCTTTTCGCTGGCGCTGGAGCAGAGCGTCAATGCGGTCATCATCACCGACGTGGAGGGGCGGATCGAGTATGTCAACCGGCGCTTCACCGAGTTGACCGGCTATTCCCGGGACGAGGTTCTGAATCACACCCCCCGCATGCTCAAGTCGGACCTGACCCCGGCAGCCACCTACCGCCGGATGTGGCGCACCATCGCCGCCGGACGCCCGTGGCGCGGCGAACTGATGAACCGTCGCAAGTCCGGTGAGGCCTACTGGGAGGAGCTGACCATCACGCCGATCCTCGGTGACGACGGCCGGGTCGCCCATTATCTCGCCATGCAGGAGGATATCAGCGCACGCAAGACGCGCGAGGCGCTCCTGATTCACCAGGCGAGTCACGACGGTCTGACCGGCCTGCCGAACCGCATCCTCGCCATCGATCGTCTGGGTGAGGCGGTCAGGCGCAGTCTCCGGCAACAGGAGCAGGGGGCGCTGCTGTTCATCGACCTGGACGATTTCAAGCAGATCAATGACACCCATGGTCACGAGACGGGTGACCGGCTGTTGAAGGCGGTGGCGACGCGGCTGAAGGAGACGGTGCGCCACAGCGATACGGTGGCCAGGATCGGCGGCGACGAATTCATCGTCATTCTGCAGTGGGTGGAGGAGGGCGACGGCCTGCGGTCGACGGTGGAGAAGATCCGGCGCTGCCTGTCACTGCCTCTGCGGCTGGATGGCACGGAAGTGGTGGTGACCGCCAGCATCGGCGTAGTGGTGTTTCCGCGTCATGGTGACGACAGCGGCGAACTGGTGCGGCGCGCCGATACCGCCATGTACAGCGCGAAACAGTGGGGCCGGGACAGGATCGTGCTGTACGACGATCTGCTGACACAGGGGGGCTGCGGGGGAGAGATCTGAAGATTGTCGTATACAGTCAATGGATTGGCGCTGACAGTCAAGTAAATGATGGGGGCACGGTGTATCGTCTTCCCATATCCGCAGGAAGCGGGGTACGTCCTGGCGGGACCGCCGCATCGGCCGGCGCCCCGCTGCACCGACGGACCACGCCTCTGGCGATCGCAATGACTGTTCAGCAAGGAGAATGGATTATGTTGATACTTACACGGAAGATCGGTGAAGTGATCCGTATCGGCGACAATATCGAGGTGACGATTCTCGATGTCCGGGGTGGCCAGGTCCGGGTCGGGATACGGGCACCCAAAGATGTCCCGGTGCACCGGGAAGAGATCTACCGAAAGATCGAGGGAGCGGGCTGAGCGGCAGCTCCCCGCCGTGCCGACGAAAAAGGGGAGGCCAGGTGGCCTCCCCTTTTTCGTTGTCTGGTAGGCGCGGGCGGACTCGAACCGCCGACCCCTGCGATGTGAACACAGTGCTCTAACCAACTGAGCTACGCGCCTGTTTCTTCCGTCATCATCGAATCGGGAGACGGAATTCTAGAGCCTGGACCAGGGCAGGTCAATCGTTTGCCGGCAACTTTTTCCCCGATGATCGGCTGCCGCCGGCGTGGCCGCGAAGTGGGCGCCGATCAATGCAACCGGGTCGAAACGGGAGGCGCTTCGGCCCCGGGTCCGCCTTTTTCGATCGCGGAATCCGTCCCCATGCCCTGGCCGTAGTAAACGGTCCCCCCCGGTATTCGGCTCTGCTAGAATGCGCTGCATTCCAAAACCTTTGTCCGGCTCCTTCGTCCATGACCATCCGTACCCGTTTCGCCCCCAGCCCCACCGGCTATCTCCATGTCGGCGGTGCCCGCACCGCGCTGTTCTCCTGGCTCTATGCCAGGCGCCATGGCGGTACCTTCGTGCTGCGCATCGAGGACACCGACCTGGAGCGCTCCACCACCGAATCGGTGAATGCCATCCTCGAAGGGATGACATGGCTCGGCCTGGAGTACGACGAGGGTCCGTTCTATCAGACCCGTCGCTTCGACCGCTACGACGAGGTGATCGGGGAGCTGCTGGAGAAGGGGCTGGCCTATCGTTGCGACTGCTCGCGCGAACGCATCGAGCGGTTGCGGGAGGAGGCGATGCAGCGCAGGGAGAAGCCGCGCTACGATGGCCATTGCCGCCATCGCCAGGTGGACCCGGACAAGCCGCACGTGGTCCGCTTCCGCAATCCGGACGAGGGGCTGGTGGTGGTGGACGACATGATCCGCGGCCGCATCGCCTTCGACAACCGGGAACTGGACGATCTCATCATCCGCCGCAGCGACGGCTCGCCGACCTACAACCTGACCGTGGTGGTGGACGACAGCGACATGGCCATCAGCCACGTCATCCGCGGTGACGACCACATCAATAACACGCCGCGCCAGATCAACATCTTCCGCGCCCTGGGCAAGGAACCGCCACGCTTTGCCCATGTCCCCATGATTCTCGGTGAGGACGGGGCGCGGCTGTCCAAGCGCCATGGTGCGGTCAGCGTGATGCAGTATCGCGAGGAGGGCTTCCTGCCGGAGGCGCTGCTCAACTACCTGGTCCGGCTCGGCTGGTCCCACGGCGACCAGGAGATCTTCTCGCTGGAGGAGATGATTCAGCTGTTCGAGATCGAGGACGTGAACAAGGCGCCGTCCAGCTTCAACACCGAGAAGCTGCTGTGGCTGAACCAGCACTACCTGAAACAGGGCGATCCACTGCACATCGCCCACCTGCTCAGCTACCATCTGGGCCGGCTGGGGATCGATCCCACCTCGGGGCCTGACCTGGTGGAGGTGGTGGAGGCCCAGCGGGAGCGGGCCAGGACCCTGGTGGAGATGGCCGAGATCAGCCGCTTCATCTACCAGGACTTCGAGCAGATCGAGCCGGCCGCGGCGAAGAAGCATCTGCGTCCGGCTGCCCGGCAGCCCCTGGAGCGGATGCGCGCCGCCCTGGCCGCGCAGGAGGACTGGTCGGTGGAGGCGCTGCACCGACTGGTCGAGCAGGTGGCGGAGGAACTGGAACTGAAGATGGGCAAGGTGGCCCAGCCGCTGCGGGTGGCGGTGGTGGGGCGGGCCGCCTCGCCCGGCATCGATGTCACCCTGCACCTGGTGGGACAGGAGAAGTGCCTGCGCCGTATCGACCGGGCGCTGGAACTGATCCGTGAGCGTGAGGCGGCCGCCGGCCAGTGACCGCATTCGTGTCCAAGCAACCATTTCCGGATCCCAGACCATGACCGCTTCCGAACCGAGACAGTCCAGTAACTTCATCCGCCAGATCATCGACGAGGACCTGCGCCAGGGGCGCCATGGCGGCCGGGTGCACACCCGTTTTCCGCCCGAACCCAATGGCTACCTGCACATCGGTCACGCCAAGTCGATCTGCCTCAACTTCGGCATCGCCCGCGACTATGGTGGCCTGTGCAACCTGCGGTTCGACGACACCAATCCCCACAAGGAGAACGTCGAATATGTCGAGGCGATCAAGGACGACGTCCGCTGGCTCGGCTTCGACTGGGGCGACCGCCTGTTCTACGCCTCCGACTACTTCGACCGGCTGTATCACTACGCCGTCGAGCTGATCGAGGCGGGCAAGGCCTACGTCTGTGATCTCACGCCGGAGCAGGTACGGGAATACCGCGGCACTCTCACCGAACCGGGGCGGGAGAGTCCCTACCGCGACCGCCCGGTGGAGGAGAACCTGGACCTGTTCCGGCGCATGCGCGAGGGCGAGTTTGAGGACGGCAGCCGGGTGCTGCGGGCGCGTATCGACATGGCCTCGCCCAACATGAACATGCGCGATCCCACCCTCTACCGGATCCGCCATGGAGTGATCCACCACCAGACCGGTGAAGAGTGGTGCATCTATCCGATGTATGACTTCACCCATCCCATCTCCGATGCACTGGAGGGGATCACCCACTCCCTCTGCACCCTGGAGTTCGAGGATCACCGCCCCCTCTACGACTGGGTGCTCGACAACATCAGCATCGACTGCCATCCGCAGCAGATCGAGTTCTCCCGCCTCAACCTGCAGTACACGGTGATGAGCAAGCGCAAGCTGACCCAGCTGGTGGAGGAGGGCTACGTCTCCGACTGGGACGATCCGCGCATGCCCACCATCGCCGGCCTGCGCCGGCGCGGCTATACGCCGGCATCGATCCGCGAGTTCATCGACCGGATCGGCGTCACCAAGGCGGACAACTCGGTGGAGATGGGCATGCTGGAGGCCTGTATCCGCGAGGACCTTGACGCCAATGCACCGCGCCGCATGGCGGTGCTCCACCCCCTGAAGGTGGTGATCGAGAACTATCCCGAGGGGAGAGAGGAGATCCTCAGTGCGCCCAATCACCCCAAGAACGAAGGGATGGGCAGCCGGGAGATCCCGTTCGGACGGGAGCTCTATATCGACCGGGCGGACTTCCGCAGGGAGGCACCACGCAAGTACAAGCGGCTGGTGTTCGGTGGTGAGGTGCGGTTGCGCAACGCCTATGTGATCCGTTGCGACCGGGTGATCGAGGACGACGATGGCGAGATCGTGGAGCTGCGCTGCAGTTACGATCCGGCCACCCTCGGCGCCAATCCTGAGGGGCGCAAGGTGAAGGGGGTGATCCACTGGGTTGCGGCCGACCGGGCGTTGCGGGCGGAGGTACGTCTCTACGACCGCCTCTTCTCCCATCCGGCACCGGATGCAGACCGGTCGGCGGCCTCGTTCCTGGACCACCTCAACCCGGATTCCCTGCACACCCTGAGCCACGCCCTGGTGGAGCCGTCCCTGGGGCAGGCAGCGCCGGGAGAGCGGTTTCAGTTCGAGCGTGAGGGTTATTTCTGTGTCGACGGGATCGATTCCACCCCGGAGAATCCGGTCTTCAACCGGGTGGTGACCCTGCGTGATTCCTGGGCCCGGATGGAACAGAAGCGGGGTTGAAAAAGGGCCGCGGAATCGGGCGAAAAGGTCTGGACAAAGGGATACGCATCCACTACTATTCGCGTCTCGTTTCGAGGGGCCATAGCTCAGCTGGGAGAGCGCAACACTGGCAGTGTTGAGGTCGGCGGTTCGATCCCGCCTGGCTCCACCAAACTGGCAAAGGGAGACCCGGGAGTGGCTGGCCCGGGTTTTTCTTTACGACCCGAATCCGTCCCGTTCATCTAGAGGCCTAGGATACTGCCCTTTCACGGCAGGTACAGGGGTTCGACTCCCCTACGGGACGCCATCACCCCTCCATCCGTGTCCCGCTGCGGCTATCGCGGTGTTGCGGCAGTGGCAGGCCGGGCGTGTTCTCCCGCCGGCGTCTCCGGCTCCCCATCCTTCTGCTCCGTCTCCTTGGGTTCCGTCGTCGCCGCCTGTCCCTCGGGCGCCTTGTCGATCCGGATCAGCACCCCGAGTCTCGGATGGTCGATGTAGTGCAGTTCGCCGCTGCGCATGCGCCGGTGGGCGGTGAAGCGGTAGGCCTGGAAATCGGCGTCGCCACCGAGGGAATCCCGCAACAGCAGGTCCAGATCCAGGTGGAGATAGCGGGCCACGCTGATACGGACGTTTCCCTCCAGGACCGGGTAGCCGTCCGCGATCCTGTCGTCTGAGGTCAGATGGATCCAGGAGGCCTGTTTGCGCCCCAGTACCGGCTGGCGCCACGCCAGGTGCAGCAACGGCCGGTAGCGGCCACCACTGCGGCTGAGGGCGTACCCTTCCGCCGTGAGCCGCCAGGCCTTGCGGTCGAGCAGGTCCAGCTGCTCCATGGCCGTGGTACCGTCCGTGGGCGGCGTGCCCGGATCGACCGGCCACTGTTCCGATGCGTCGCCCTCACCCTGGGCGAAGATCAGCAGCTCGATATCATAGACGGGCGGGCTCCTCGTCTCCGCGGCCATCCCGGAGATGGAGAGGAGCAGGAGAACGATCGCCGCGTACAGGCGCAGGGTCATCGGCTTGGGCATAGGTTTCAAGGTTCCCGGTTGGACGCTCGATTTTCCATCCTGTGAGGGAAAATGTATAGCCCGGCCGGCATCAGCCGGTCAGTTCGTCGAGCACCGACCCGACCTGGTCGATGCGTCGTTCCCGGTCGCTCATGTCGCGGAAGAAGCGGATGCGGTCGGGACCATCCAGCCGGTACTCCTCGGGGCGGGTCTGGATCAGCCGGATCAGGTGTCCCGGGTCGATCGCAGGTGAGCCCTGGAACAGGATGCGGCCGGATGTTTCGCCCGCCTCGATCTTGCGGATACCCAGGGGATTGGCCTTCAGTTTCAACGCGGTGATGCCGAACAGGGCCTGCGCCGGCCCCGGCAGCAGGCCGAAGCGGTCGATCACCTCCACCTGCAGCTCACGCAGTTCCTCCCTGCTGGTGGCGCTGGCGATGCGCTTGTACAGCACCAGCCTGGAGTGGACGTCCGGCAGATAGTCCTCCGGCAGCAGGGCGGGGAGCTGAAGGTCGATCTCGGCACCGTGGTCGAGGGGACGGTCCAGGCTCGGCTGCTGGCCCGATTTCAATGCCTTGACCGCCCGTTCCAGCAGTTCCGAGTAGAGACTGAAGCCGATGGCATGGATCTGCCCGCTCTGCTCGTCGCCCAGCAGCTCGCCGGCACCGCGGATCTCCAGATCGTGGGTGGCCAGGGTGAAACCGGCGCCCAGGTCCTCCATCGATTCGATCGCTTCCAGCCGCTTCCTGGCGTCCGGTGTCATGCTCTTCGGCGGTGGCGTGATCAGGTAGGCGTAGGCGCGGTGGTGGGAGCGACCGACCCGTCCGCGCAGCTGGTGCAGCTGGGCCATGCCCAGCTTGTCCGCGCGGTTGATCAGGATGGTGTTGGCGCTGGGTACGTCGATGCCGCTCTCGATGATGGTGGTACAGACCAGGATGTTGAAGCGCTGGTGGTAGAAGTCGCGCATGATCGCCTCCAGCTCCCGCTCCCGCATCTGGCCATGGGCGACGCGGATGCGGCTCTCCGGCAGCAGCTGCTCCAGCCTGTTCGCCATGTTGTCGATACTGCCGACCTCGTTGTGCAGGAAGTAGACCTGGCCACCGCGCTTGAGCTCGCGCTGGCAGGCCTCCACCACCAGGGCGTCGTTCCATTGACTGACGAAGGTCTTCACCGGCAGCCGCTCGGTGGGGGGCGTGGCGATGATGGAGAGGTCGCGCATACCGGACATGGCCATGTTGAGAGTACGCGGAATCGGGGTGGCGGTGAGGGTGAGCAGATCCACCTGGGCGCGGAGGGCCTTCAGCTGCTCCTTGTGCCGCACGCCGAAGCGGTGTTCCTCGTCGATGATCACCAGGCCGAGATTGCGGTATCTCACGTTCCCCTGCAGCAGCTTGTGGGTACCGATGACGATGTCCAGGGTACCGTCCGCGAGGCCGTCCAGGACCGCCTTCTGCTGCTTCGGGCTGCGGAACCGGGACAGGCTCTCCACCCGCACCGGCCAGTCGGCGAAGCGGTCGGCGAAGTTCTGGTAGTGCTGCTGGGCGAGCAGGGTGGTGGGCACCAGCACCGCCACCTGGCGACCGCCCTGTACTGCCATGAAGGCGGCGCGCATCGCCACCTCGGTCTTGCCGAAACCGACATCGCCGCAGACCACCCGGTCCATGGGACGGGGGGAGGTCATGTCGGCCAGCACCGCGTCGATCGCCTTCTGCTGGTCCGGCGTCTCCTCGAACTCGAACGAGGAGGCGAATGCGGCGTACTCCTCCCCCGGCGGCGGGAAGGCGAAGCCCTGGCTGGCTTCACGGCGGGCATAGACCTCCAGCAGTTCCGCCGCCACGTCCCGTACCTGTTCCGCCGCCTTGCGCCGGATCCTCTCCCACTGATCGCCGCCGAGGCGGTGCAGCGGTGCGTTCTCCGGAGAGGCGCCGGCATAGCGGCTCACCAGGTGCAGCGACGAGACCGGCACATAGAGCTTGTCGCCACGGGCGTATTCCAGGGTCAGGAACTCGGTCTCCAGGCCGCCGATGTCGAGGGTCTGCAATCCCTGATAACGGCCGACGCCGTACTCCTCGTGGACCACCGGCGCGCCGACATGGAGTTCGGTGAGGTTGCGGACCACCTGATCCGCATCCCGCTGTCTCGCCCGCCGGCGCCGTTCCTGGCGGACCCGCTCCCCCAGCAGCTGGGACTCACAGATCAGTACCAGCCCCTCCTGGTCCAGCCACAGGCCCTGTTCCAGGGGGGCCGAGGTGATCGCCAGGGTCTGGTCCGAGGCCAGGAACCCGGGCCAGTCCGGCACCACCTGGGGCTGGATGCCGTAGGAGGCGAGCGTCTCGCGCAGCTGTTCCCGACGACCGGCGCTCTCGGCCACGAACAGCACCCGGCCGGGACGGCGGGCGAGAAAATCCTGCAGCGCTCCGGCGGGCCGTTCGGCGCGGGCCTGGAAGCCGAGCGGCGGTGGAGGACGGGTGGCGAAGTTGTGGCGGGCCGCATAGCCCTTGCGCCGTCGTTCGATCTCGGTCCGCTGCAGGGTGACGGAGCGTCCCTGTTTCAACAGTGTCGTCAGTTCATCGGCCTGCAGGAACAGCTGTTCCGGTGGCAGCAGGGGGCGCTCCAGGTCGTGGCGTCGCTGCTGGTAGCGCTCGTGGACCTGGGACAGGAATCCGTCCACCGCATCGCGGGTGGTGTCGGCGTGGATCACCAGGCGCTGCCGCGGCAGGAAATCGAACAGGGTCGAGGTCTGTTCGAAGAACAGGGGCAGGTAGTATTCCAGGCCGCCCGGGGCGTTGCCACTGGAGACCTCGCGGTAGATCACGCTGCCCTGTGGATCGCCCTCGAAGCGCTGGCGCCAGGCCCTGCGGAAGCGGGTGATGCCGGCCTCGTCCAGGGGAAACTCACGGGCCGGCAGCATCTGCAGCCGCGGCACCCGTTCGATGGTGCGCTGGGTCTCCGGATCGAAGGTGCGGATACTGTCGATCTCGCGATCGAACAGGTCGACGCGGTAGGGTTGGGAGCTCCCCATGGGAAACAGGTCCAGCAGCGATCCCCGCACCGAGAACTCGCCGTGGGCCAGTACCTGGGAGACGCACTGGTAGCCGGCCTGTTCCAGCCGATGACGCATGATCTCAAGGGAGAGCTGGTCGCCGACGGCCAGGTCGAGGGTGTTCGCGTCGATGTACTGCCGGGGCGCCAGCCGCTGCAGGGCGGTACTGGCCGGGACCACCAGGACCCCCTTGTCGATGGAACCCAGCCGGTGCAGGGTCAGCAGGCGCCGTGAGACCAGCTCGGGCAGGGGCGAGAAGACGTCGTAGGGGAGGGTCTCCCAGTCCGGCAGCGAGAGAACCGGGACGTCGCTGCCCTGGAGGAAGAAACGCAACCCCTGCTCCATCCGGTCGGCACCGCGGACGTCCTCGACCAGCACCAGCACCAGTCCGGAAAATTCGCGCGCGCACGAGGCGATGGCGAGCACGTCGCCGAGGCCGTAGAGCTGTCCCCACTGCAGGCGTTCGTTCCCGCCTGCCGGGAGCGGTGGGTGGAGTACCGTCGTGGGGAGGGGGGGATTGTCAGGCCGGCTCTGCATGGTCGGGAACGAATCGCGGAAAGGGGCGGGATTTTCTCACAGGAGGTGGTGATCGCGCCATCCAAACCCTTCCCTATATCCACACGTAATATAAGGTATGGGTGGGCGGGGACACCCGGGGCAGCCAGCCAGATGGAAGGCGCGGGAGCGGTCGCGTAAAGACAGGAGGACGTTGGAATGGTTCCAGCCAATCCTCCTGAATAGATCGTTTTCTGTTGATCCAGGTCAATTTCACGACGCTGGCTGAACAACCATTGATATAAATCAACCCTCTTTATCAGCAGGCGGTGATATAAAACCGTACGAATCTGCAGCCAGCAGGCCACCGGTGTCACAGCGCCCAATGCCAGAAACCATCAACAGGATGCAGTTCCTGACCGGCGATCTAAGCGGCAGCCGGCGCCCGATCCGGCCACCCTGGGCGGTGGATGAATCCCGTTTCGTCGACCTGTGCACCCGTTGTGGCGACTGTATCCCCGCCTGTCCCTACCACATTATCCGGGAGGGCCGGGGGAAGTTTCCGGAGATGGATTTCAGCCTCTGCGGGTGCGACTTCTGCCGCGACTGTGTGGCGGTCTGCAAAGCCGGAGCGCTGGTCTTCGACGAGCGTTCCGACCCCCCTCCCTGGACCCTGAAGGCCGCCATTCTCGACAACTGTCTCTCCCTCAACGGCATCGTCTGCCGTTCCTGTGGAGAGGCGTGCGAGGAGCGTGCCATCGAATTCCGGCTGGAACCGAAGGGGGTGGCGAGGCCGCTGCTCGACCAGTCCCTGTGCACCGGATGCGGTGAGTGTCTGGCTGTCTGCCCGATCAAATCCGTCCGCATTTCACCCGATGATTCACGCGACCAGGCCGCGTGAGAGGAGAAGGAACGACACGATGAATGTCTGCAGTTTGGTGGTCCATGCCCACCCGGAGCAGAGCGCCGCCGTAAAGGCCCGCCTGGAGGAGTTCCCGGGAGTGGAGGTGCATGGAGGAGGAGAGACTGGAAAGCTGATCGTCACGGTGGAGGATACCGACGAGGATTCGGTGGCCGATACCATGATGTCATTCAATGCCGTGGATGGCGTGATCAGTTCGATATTGATTTACCACTATGGTGGGGACGATCTGGACGAGGAGGTAATCCGTGAAGCTAACTAGAAGAGACTTTATCAAGAGCAATGCCATCGCTGCGGCGGCGTCGGTGGCCGGTGTCACCCTGCCGGTGGCCAAGACGGCACTGGCGGCGGACGATTGGGAGGCGGGCATCCGCTGGGACAAGGCGGCCTGCCGTTACTGCGGAACCGGTTGCAGCGTACTCATCGGCGTCAGGGACGGCCGGGTGGTGGCCTCCCAGGGCGATCCCGATGCCCCGGTCAACAAGGGCCTGAACTGCATCAAGGGTTACTTCCTGCCCAAGATCCTGTACGGCAAGGACCGCCTGACCCAGCCCCTGCTGCGCAAGAAGAACGGCAAGTTCGACAAGAACGGCAAGTTCGAGCCGGTCTCCTGGGACGAGGCGTTCGACGTCATGGCCGAGAAGTGGAAGGCGGCCATCAAGCGCAGCATGGAGGAGAACAAGGGCAAGCCGGTGGACAAGATCACCTCGCGCGTGGCCATGTTCGGTTCCGGCCAGTGGACGGTGTGGGAGGGTTATGCCGCCTCCAAGCTGATGAAGGGCGGCTTCCGCTCCAACAACCTGGATCCCAACGCACGTCACTGCATGGCCTCCGCGGTGGGTGCCTTCATCCGCGGATTCGGCATCGACGAGCCGATGGGCTGCTACGACGATCTCGAGCACGCAGATGCCTTCGTGCTGTGGGGCTCCAACATGGCCGAGATGCACCCGATCCTGTGGTCGCGTCTGACCGACACCCGCCTGACCAAGCCCGGCTGCGAGGTTCACGTGCTCTCCACCTATGAGCACCGCTGCTTCGAGCTGGCCGACAACGGCATGGTGTTCGAGCCCCAGACCGATCTGGCGATCCTCAACTATATCGCCAACTACATCATCCAGAACAAGGCGTACAACAAGGAGTTCATCGACAAGCACGTCCAGTTCAACAAGACCCCGACCGACATCGGCTACGGCCTGCGTCCCGAGGATCCGCGCGAGAAGGCGGCGAAGAACCGGGCCAAGGGCAAGCTGACCAAGATCAGCTTCGAGGAGTATGCCAAGTCGGTGGAGCCCTACACCCTGGAGAAGGCCTCCAAGCTCTCCAAGGTGCCCAAGGACAAGCTGGAGCGCCTGGCCAAGCTGTATGCCGACCCGAACAAGAAGGTCAGCTCCTACTGGACCATGGGCTTCAACCAGCACACCCGCGGCGTCTGGGTCAATGGCCTGCTGTACAACGTGCACCTGCTGATGGGCAAGATCTCCGAGCCCGGCAACAGCCCGTTCTCCCTCACCGGTCAGCCCTCGGCCTGCGGTACCGCGCGCGAAGTGGGTACCTTTGCCCATCGCCTGCCGGCGGATCTGGTGGTGAAGAAGAAGGCGCATCGCGATATCGCCGAGAAGATCTGGAAGCTCCCGGAAGGGACCATCCCGGGCAAGGTGGGGTATCACGCGGTGCTGATGCACCGGATGTTGAAGGACGGCAAGCTGGACTGCTACTGGCAGCAGTGCAACAACAACATGCAGGCTGCCGCCAACATGAACAACGAGAGTTATCCCGGCTGGCGCAACCCCAACGCCTTCATCGCCGTAACCGACCCCTATCCGACGGTTTCCGCCATGGCCGCAGATCTGATCCTGCCCACCGCCATGTGGATCGAGAAGGAGGGGGCCTACGGCAACGCGGAGCGGCGTACCCAGTTCTGGCGTCAGCAGGTGAAGGCACCGGGTGAGGCCAAGTCCGACCTGTGGCAGACCATGGAGTTCGCCAAGCGCTTCAAGATGGAAGAGGTGTGGCCGCCGGAGCTGCTGGACAAGGCCCCGGAGTACAAGGGCAAGACCCTGTACGAGGTGCTGTACGAGAACGGCCAGGTGAACCAGTTCCCGAAGCAGGAGGTGAAGGACTCCGAAGGCAATGTCTATCTCAACGACGAGATGGAGCACTTCGGATTCTACGTGCAGAAGGGGCTGTTCGAGGAGTATGCCTCGTTTGGCCGTGGCCATGCCCACGATCTGGCACCGTTCGAGATGTACCACAAGGCGCGTGGTCTGCGCTGGCCGGTGGTCGATGGCAAGGAGACGCTGTGGCGCTTCCGCGAGGGGTATGATCCCTATGTGACCAAGTGGAATCCGGACGGGTCCAAGGGCGATGTCTTCTTCTATGGCAACAAGGCGAAGAACGGGGGACGGGCCAACATCATCACCGCGCCCTACGAGCCTGCCGCCGAGCCACCGGACAACGAGTACCCGCTGTGGCTCTGCACCGGCCGTGTGCTGGAGCACTGGCACTCCGGTTCCATGACCCGGCGTGTACCCGAGCTGTACCGGGCGGTGCCCGACGCGGTGGTGTTCATGCACAAGAAGGACGCCAAGAAGTACAAGCTGCGTAACGGCCAGATGGCGAAGATCAGTTCCCGCCGCGGCGAGATCATCTGCCGGGTGGAGACCCGCGGACGGAATCGCCCGCCCCGGGGCCTGGTCTTCATCCCCTGGTTCGATGCCAGCCGACTGGTCAACAAGCTGACGCTGGATCAGACCGATCCGTTGTCCAAGGAAACGGACTACAAGAAGTGCGCAGTGAAGGTGAGCAAGGCCTAGGCGAAACTGGCGCCGGCCCGGTGCTGCCGGGCCGGTGCCCCTGAGCCGGGGTTTCCAATGGATCTGAACAGTAGCCTTCGGACAAAATGAGCGAAGTGGAGAAAAGCAGGGAAAAGGGCGTCAACCGCAGGAAGTTCCTGGTCGACATGGCCAAGACCGCCTGCGGGGTCGGGCTGATGGGGATGGGTCTGGGGCTGTACTCCAGGGCCGCCTCGTCGCTGCCGGCCCAGGCGATACGCCCCCCGGGCGCATTGCCCGAGGAGGAGTTCCTGGGTGCCTGTATCCGCTGTGGTCTGTGTGTGCGGGACTGCCCCTACGGGATTCTGAAACTGGCCTCGCCAGGAGAGGAGGTACCGACCGGCACTCCTTATTTCACCGCCAGGACCGGGCCCTGCGAGATGTGCGAGGACATCCCGTGCATCCCCAACTGCCCCACCAACGCCCTGGACCACGAGCTCAAGGACATCAACGATGCCCGCATGGGGCTGGCGGTGGTGATCGATCAGGAGACCTGCATCGCCTTTCTCGGATTGCGCTGTGAGGTGTGCTTCAACATCTGCCCGATCCGCGGCAAGGCGATCACGCTGGACTATGAGCACAACAAGCGTTCCGGCAAGCACGCACGCTTCCTGCCCGTGGTGCATTCCGAGGCCTGTACCGGCTGCGGTCTGTGCGAGAAGGCGTGCATCCTGGAGGAGGCGGCGATCAAGGTGTTGCCGACCCATCTGGCCAAGGGTGTGCTGGGCAAGCACTATCGCATCGGCTGGGAGGAGAAGGCGAAGGCCGGTCATTCCCTGGTGACACCGGACGTCAGGCATCAGTACAACCTGCCGGAAGGGGTCCAGTATGACCTGCAGGGCAAGGGGTTGATCATGGATTCCGGCGCGACGGACGATGTTCCGATTTCGTCCAATCCGCTGGATACCCTCAACCGGGGACTGGAGAATCAGTGATGGCGAAGCAGGCCGCAGTGGGAGCCGAAGCCGTCGAGGCGAAGGGTTGGATCAGGGCGCACAAGTGGCTGTTGCTGCGCAGAATCAGCCAGATTGGAATCCTCGCCCTGTTCCTGATCAGCCCCTACTTGGTCGACCGGCTGGATGGAACCTGGGTGGTGAAGGGCAACCTGGCCTCCAGCATGACGCTGGACGTGTTGCCGCTGACCGATCCCCACATCCTGTTGCAGGCCATCCTGACCGGCATCACACCGCACAAGGATGCGGTCATCGGTGTGGTGATCGTGCTGGTGTTCTATCTCCTGGTGGGGGGGCGCGTCTACTGCTCCTGGGTCTGTCCGGTGAACATGGTGACCGATGCGGCATCCTGGTTGCGCCGCCGTTTCGGGATCAGGGGCGGTGCCCGTATCGACCGTTCCACCCGTTACTGGATGCTGGCCATGACCCTGGTCCTGCCGCTGGCCACCGGCGCCATCGTGTGGGAACTGTTCAACCCGGTGTCGCTGGCGTTTCGCGGCATCGTGTTTGGAATGGGGCTGGGCTGGATGGTCCTGCTGGGTGTGTTCCTGTTCGACCTGCTGGTCTCCCGGGAGGGGTGGTGTGGCCGGCTCTGTCCAGTCGGGGCCTTCTACGCCCTGGTCGGCAAGGCCAGTCTGTTGCGGGTGGTCGCCGACAAGCGGGAGCAGTGTGACGACTGCATGGACTGCTTCGCCGTCTGTCCCGAGCAGAAGGTCATCCGGCCGGCGCTCAAGGGCGCGGACAAGGGCATCGGTCCGGTGATCCTTGCCGGTGAATGCACCAATTGCGGCCGCTGCATCGATGTGTGTGCAGAAGATGTGTTCAGATTTGGAAGCCGATTCAGCAAACAGAAAGTGGTCGACTCAGGGGAGAGGGAAACCGCGGGAGAAGAGAGCAAACCCTTCAGTGATGCAGCTTGAAAAAACCAATACCGGATTTCCGGAAAGCAAGATGATGGAGAATGAGATGAAAAAGACGATCGTTACCCTTCTTGTCACCTTTGTGGCGCTGATGTATGTGGGCACCGTGATGGCAACCGGTGGAGTATCCTCCCTGCGTGGTCACCAGGGTATCGAGGACATGGCGAAGAAACCGACCAAGAAGAAACAGAAAGTGGCCGAAGGCGGTTTCGAGCGCAGTTACAAGATCCAGCCGCCAACCATTCCGCACAAGATCGACAAGGAGAAGATCAACCTGAAGGTCAATACCTGCCTGAAATGCCATTCCGAGAAGACCTACAAGAAGAAGAAGGCGCCGAAGGTTGGTGACAGCCACTATGTGACCCGGGACGGCAAGGTGCTGACGACCATTTCCAGCCGGCGTTATTTCTGCAATCAGTGTCATGCGCCGCAGATGGACGCCACGCCGCTGGTGGAGAACACCTTCGAGGGGGCGAAATAGTCGGGTGGTTTTCAGGGCCGCCGCTGTGTCCGGAAAGTGGCGCAGCGGCGGATATCACAAACGATGATTCTTTGCAGGTATCACAATCATGACAAGCGGCGCAAAAAGGGGAGTTTTCGGCACACTGCTGATCGGCATCGTCCTGGGTATCATCCTCTGGGGTGGTTTCAACTGGACTCTCG
>DRKP01000007.1 GCA_011051715.1 Sedimenticola thiotaurini
CAGGGTGATGAACCAGAGTGAGTTTCCCATCGTGTAATCCGCCGTTTGCCCCGGGTCGACTGTCCGTTACACTAGCCGCCTGCCCGGCTCCGCCACCATGACAATTGTCAACCTCGAGACCTGGACCCCCCCCATGGAACGCAAGATCGCCCTGACCATCCTCGGCATCACCCTGGTCGCCCTGGCGCTGGCCATCCTGCTGCCGGGGGGGCGCACCGTCAGCGAGCACCCGAAACTGCCCTGGCTGATCGAAAAGGATGCCCAGGGCAGCATCACCGTATTCGGCGTCACCCTGGGCAGGAGCACCCTGCAGGAGATGCGCGACGGTCTGCAGGAGCAGGGGGTGCTCAACCTGTTCGTGGCGCCGGGGGAGGACGAACTCAGCGTCGAGGTCTACTTCGAGAGGCTGTTCCTGAGCGGTATCCGTGGCGATCTGGTGGCCACCCTGGAGGTGGACCGGCAGACCCTCGAGCAGATGTACCGGCGCGGCCTGCGTATCAGCAAGCTGGAGAGCGGGGCGCGCAAGGTGAAACTGACCCGGCCGGACGAGGAGCGGCTGCGGAACAGCCGGATCGCCCACCTCACCTACATCCCCCAGGCGGACCTGGACGAGGCACTGCTGGTGCGCCGGTTCGGCAAACCGGCGAGGCGCGCCACCGAGGCCTCCGGCGTGGTCCATCTGCTGTATCCGGACAAAGGCCTGGATATCGCGGTCAACCCGGATGGCCGGGAGGTGTTCCAGTATCTGCCGCCATCCCGGTTCGACCGGGTGACGGCGCCGCTGGAACAGGATCCCGCCGGGCGGCCGGCGAACGGCCGGTGACGACGGTTCAGAGGCTGGAGGACTCCTGCACGTAGGCCGGTTCCACGCCCTCCTCCATCTCGCCCAACGGGCGCATGAAGGTATACTTCAGCGGGCCGGCCACCCAGGCCCGCCCGGCCTCGCCGGCACTGTCGGCCGGGATGGTGAACGGCAGGGTGACGACCCAGGTGACCGCCCCGGCGGCCGACATCAGCAGGGTCAGGGGACGGACCACCACCGCGTCGAGGAACATGTGTCCCCCGCTGGGTCCCTCGTCATAGTCGTATCCCTGGGATGCGATGCTCCCGGCGCTGCCCGCCATCGGCAGGGTGACCAGGCCGGCTGCCAACACCAGCGCCAGGACCCTGTTCTTTCTCGTCGTCATGCGGATATACCCCTTTCCCTTGCGTTGAAACGATACCTTAAGTGTGGCCAATTATTCCTTTCAAATCAATTGATCACGTCACATTATTCAGATTGACTGGAGGTCTCCCCTGCAACCCTTCCGGGATTCGCCGTCAATCTCCCTGCCAGCGCATCCTGCGCCACCGGCCTGCCGTCGCCCGCTTCGGCCAGCTCCCTTTCCAGCCGATCCGCCAGGGCGGCCGCCTCCCGGCAGCGCCGCTCCAGCACGCCTTCCAGCAGTTGTTGCAGCGCACCGGATCCGGCCTCTCCCGCCCGTTGCAGGGCGCCTTCAACGGTAGCGGCCGGACCCGGCGTGGCCTTTAACTGTAGCAGCCAGGGGATGAACCAGGCGAGCCCGATCAGCATCAGGGAGTGAACCGCATAGTCAACCCCCAGGAAGCCCCCGCCCTGCCTGGTGCCGAGATAGAAACCCTGGACCAGATAGTAGACCACCCAGCCGGCCGCGCCCAGTGGCAGCAGCCAGCCGAGTTCCCGCAGCAGTCTGCGCCAGAACCGGCCCAGGCGGCTGCCCGGACGGGCCAGGTAGTCGGCCAGGGCCGGAGCCGCCGCCCGCCGGAAGGCCTCCCGTCCCTCGTCACCGAGTCGCTGCAGCGCCTCCGTGAACGGTGGTCGCGGTACTGCGTACTCCAGCAGCAGACGATCGAGGCCGGTGGCCAGATCCTGCAGCCTGGTCTCGACCCGGGGACTCCAGAGCTGCCGCAGCAGTTCTTCCGCATCCGGCACCTCCGGCGTCCGCTCCCGACGCCACCAGCCGCTCTCCCGGGGGGGCAGCCGGGCCGCTATCCGCCCGGCATCGAGCACCAGCTCCTCGCGGATACGCTGCAACTGCCCCGCCACCAGCGCCCGCCACGCCTGTTCCAGCTGCGGCTCCCGGCAGCGGCCAAGCCGCTGCAGACACTCCTGGCCGAGCTGCCGCAGCTCCCGCTCGCGCGCCTGTCCGGCCAGGCGCTGCAGATCGTCCATACCATACTCTTCGATCGCCCGGGCGATGGTTCCCTCCAGTTCCGCGAAGTCGTCTTCGCCATCGCCGCCGTCACAGCGGGTGCGGAGGATGACCGGCCGCTCGAAACCGGCCTCCCGCAGACGCCGGGAGAAGGCCTCCAGCTGTTCCGCTGCGCCACCCAGATCCCATTGGTTCATGACGAACAGCCAGGCGTGGCTGCCGCCGCGCTGCTGGACGAAGCGCCAGCCCCGTTCATCCTGGTAGCGCTCCGGGCTGACCACATAGACCAGCCAGTCGACGTAGGGCAGCCAGGCCTCCACCAGCTGCCGGTGATTTTCCTGGACGCTGTCGATGTCGGGCAGGTCGAGCCACGCCACCCGCCGCCGGCGGTCGTCGTCGTGCCAGGCGATGCGGGTCGCCTCCAGCGGCAGCTCCGGCGGCAGGTCCGCCAGCCGGCAGCTGCGGTGCAGATACAGGGTCACCTCCCGGGAGGTGGGGCGCTCCACCCCCACCCGGGCGATCGCCTCCCCCGCCAGCCGGTTGAGCAGGCTGCTCTTGCCGACGCCGGTGCCGCCGAAAAAGGCGACGATCAGGGGGCGCCGGCCCTGATCCTGGAACAGGATCTCCGCCTGCTGATTCTCCACCCGCCGCAGGCGTTCCAGTTCCTGCTCACCGAGCCAGCCTTCACCGGCAGCGGTCGCGGCCCAGCGTTCCAGCCTGTGGCGCAGCTCATCCACGCAGCGACTCCAGCGCCCGGTCGGCCTGTTCCAGGGTCTCCCGCCGGATGCCGTGGCAGCGGTCGCACCGGATCCGCTCCGGCAGTGAATCGAGGCGCGGGACGACCACGCCACGGAACAGGGTCTCCTCCACCAGCTGCTGCTGGCGCTGGCGCAGCTCTTTCCCCACCTGCTGCAGATAGCCCCCCACTGCCCCCTCGGTCAGCAGGGTGGTGAACGAGAGCATCGCCGGCGCCACGATCAGGTCATTGAGACCGATGCCACCGGTCTTCACCGCCAGCGCCACCGCCGCGGCATCGGTGGTCACCCGTGCCGCCCGCAGACTGTTGAGGGTCACCGGATGGGCCTGGAGATGGCGCATCAGCCGGCGTGCCGCCTGCTGGATCTCGTGATCGAAACCGGCCCGGTAGTGTCCGGTCGCGTCCGTGAACGCCTGCTCCAGGGGCTGCCGTTCCCGGTCGAAGTCCCGGCCCATGGCCTGCCACCAGGCCGACAGGGGCGGTCCCTGTTCCAGCGCGCGCTCCGCCAGCCCATGCTGCAACCGGGTCAGCAGGTGGCCCAGGGCCTCGTCCAGCACCCGGGTCTCGGCGTCCGGACCGGGGCCGCCCCCCGCCTGCCGGCGCCTGGTCCGCACCAGCTCCCGGATCCGGTTGGCCGGCCAGGTGACCAGCCGGCGTGCCCGCACCAGGGCGGCAGCGAGACCGGGAATCTCGAGCAGCTCCAGCAACTGTACCATTGCCCGCTGCAGGGCGTCGGAGCAGCGCGTATCCTCCAGGTAGTCCCGGCGGTAGATCTGCAGCGCCGCGGTCACCGCCTCCTCCACCTGCTGCCGCCACTGGTCGGCGGCGTCGAGTTCGTTGCGCACCGGCCCGGTCCATGCCGGCCAGTGCCGCCGCAGGAACCCGGCGAGGCCCGGCCGTTCCCCCCGATCCCGTTCCAGCAGCGCGCTGCAGTGCCGTCGCAGATCGTCCCCCTCCCCGGACAGGGAGGGGTCGTCGCCGATACCGGCCCGATAGGGGAGGGTGAGCAGGCCGGCACAGGGGAGCGACTCCTCCGTCAGGCGGGACCGCAGCGAGTCGAGCAGGGCCGCCTCGCTGCCGCTGTCGACCTTGTTCAGACAGATCAGCAGCGGGATGCCGACGCCCGAGAGCAGCCGCAGCATGTTCCACACCGACTGGTCGGCGTACTTCTCCCGGCTGACCACCAGCAGGACGAGGTCGGCGAGGGCGCAGAGTGCGGGGACGCTGTCACGGTAGTGGCAGGACGCCACGGAGTCGAAATCGGGGGTATCCCAGACCAGCAGCGGCTCCCTCCCCCACGGGGCCGGGTCGGTGACGACGGCCTGGACGCTGTACTGATCACCCCGGGCGCCGGCCTGATCCGCGGCGGGCAACCGTTCCCAGTCGGGCAGCAGCCGTTGCAATACCCCGGACCACCCTTCGGCCCCGGTGCCGCAGAGAAAACCCTGGGCATGGCGGGTGAAGCCGGCCAGCGGGCTCGCCTGTGCCGCCTGGGCACCCAGCAGCAGATTGACCAGGGTGCTCTTGCCGGACTGGGTCGGGCCGATCACCACCAGCTGGCGCGGCAGCAGGCTCCGCTCCGAACCGGCCAGGGCGTGGCGCAGCAGACCGTCGGCATACACCAGCGACGGGGAGCGCGCAGCTCCATCGGCAATCCCCTCCGGCAGCCCACGCTGGTGGCGGTGCAGTTCCGCCACCAGGGGATGGATCCGGGACAGGGCCTCTTCGCGCCTGCTCACCCGGGTCCTACCGGCAACGGGGGGTGGTCAGTCCCGGCGCTGTTCCGCACCTGCCGCGGATCCATCATCGCCGTCTCTGCCGCTGTTGGGCTGCTCCGGGGGCAGGTCCTCGTCCATCAGGATCCGGTTGGCCTCCCCTTCCAGATCGTCGAACTGGCCGCTGCGGGCGGCCCAGAAGAATACGGCCACAGCGATCAGACCGAGCAGGATCATGCCTGGAATCAAGCCGTAGATCACATCCATCGTGGCTCACCTCTCTCGCTGTCCGAAGGCCGATGCATCCCGGTCACGCCTCCATCATACCGGCGACCGCCGCCCTGGTCCCGCCCCCGGTCTGCCTGAGTCCCCGGTGCACCGCCTCCAGGCCACCCTCCACCTGCGGCAGGTGGGGATCCCGGGCCGGGATCTGCCGCTGATCCGGGCCCGACAAGGGTAGCCAATTCACGCCTGCCGGGCAAAACCGGAACGACCGGCATCAGCGCCGGCCGAACAGGCGACCGATACGCCCGGCATTGGCGATCACCAGCAGGGAGCTGACCGGCATCGAGACGGCGGCCACCAGGGGGGTCACCAGGGCCGCCATCGCCAGCGGCACCATGATCAGATTGTAGGTGATGGAGATGCCGATATTCTGGCGAATGGTGCGCAGGGTACGGCGGGACAGGGCCGCCGCAAGACGCACCTTGTCCAGCTCGTTGCTGATCAGCACGATGTCGGCGCTGGCGATGGAGACGTCGGTACCGGAACCCAGGGCGATACCGACATCCGCCCGTACCAGCGCCGGCGCATCATTGACGCCGTCACCGACCATGGCCACCCGCCGGCCACCGTCCTGGAGCCGGCGGATCACCTCGTCCTTCTGTTCCGGCAGCACCTCGGCGATCACCTCCATGCCCCCCAGGCGCCGGGCGATCGCCTCGGCCGCCCGGCGGCGGTCACCGCTGAGCATGGTGACCCGCATGCCCTCCCCCTTCAGCGCCGCGACCAGGGCGGCCGCATCCTCCCGGACCCGGTCCTCGATGGCCACCAGCGCCCTCTCCCGCCCCTCCACCGCGAAGCGCAGGGAGCTGATGCCCTTCTCTTCCAGGCGTGCCGCCTCGGCATCGAACGCCGGCTCCATCCGCACCCCCCGCTGTAGCAGCCACTCCCTGGTTCCGGCCAGCAGTTCCCGGCCGTCGAGCATGCCCCGGACCCCCTGCCCCGGGAACGCCTGGAAACCGCTCACTTCAGGCAGTTCCCGGTCGACCCCCAGCGCCTCCGCCAGGCGCCCGATGGCAGCGGCGACCGGATGCTCCGAGGCGTGTTCCAGCGCCGCCAGCGGGATCAGCAGCTCGCGCATGGCCGGCCCCGGTCGCTCGCCGGCCGACCAGCGATCGTCGCAGGAGAGAAACCCGGTCACCTGCATCTGTCCCTCGGTCAGGGTGCCGGTCTTGTCGAACACGAAGTGGTCGATGGTGGAGAGGGTCTCCAGCACCTCCCCGTTCTTGACCAGGATACCATTGCGGGCACCGGCTCCCGAGGCGACCGCCACCGCCATCGGCGTGGCCAGGCCGAAGGCACAGGGGCAGGTGATGATCAGCACTGCCGTGGCCGCCATCAGGGCGTGTTCGACTCCGCTCCCGTACCACCACAGGAAGGTGGCGAGGGCCAGCCCCAGGGTGACGGCGACGAACCAGGGCACGATGCGGTCGGCGGTCCGCTGGATCGGCGCCTTGCTGGCCTGGGCCTCCTCCACCAGCCGGATGATGCGGCCGAGGGCGGTATCCTGCAGCGCCCCCTCCACCCGCACCCGCAGCAGGCCGTTCCCGTTGATGGTACCGGCGGAGACCCGGTCCCCCGCCCCCTTCTCCACCCCTGCCGATTCACCGGTGAGCATGGATTCGTCGACGGCGCTGCCCCCCTCCAGGATGGTTCCGTCCACCGGCACCCGCTCACCGGGACGGATCACCACCGTGTCACCCGGCCTGACGGTCCGGATCGGCACGATCGCCTCTTCGCCATTCTTCAGCACCGTTGCCACCCGCGGCTGCAGATCCAGCAGGCGCTGGGTGGCGGCCACCGCCTGGCGCTTGGAGATGGCCTCCAGGTAGCGGCCCACCAGGATGACGAACAGGAAATTGACCACGGTATCGTAGTAGACCGCGCCGGTGGTGGTGCCGGAGACGGTGACGTACAGGGAGTAGAGATAGGTGATGCTGGCGCCGATGGCGATCGGCAGGTCCATGCTCAGATAGCGCACCCTGAGGCCACTCCAGGCCCCGGCAAAGAAGGGCTGGCCGGAATAGAGCAGCGTCGGCGTCGCCAGGGCGAACCCGACCCAGTGGAACAGGGTCCGGTACTCGCCCTGGTCCGCTCCGGCATAGAGGGCGATGGAGACCCACAGCAGGTTCATCATGGCGAAGGCGGCGAAGGCCATGCGGTACAGCAGGGCCCGGTTCTCCCGCTGCAGCCGGCTCTCCGCCGTGTCGGGATCGAATGGGACAGCGGCGTAACCGATCTGCCCCAGGCGCTGGATGATGCGGGACAGCTTCAGCCGGCCCGCATCCCAGCGCACATGCAGGCGCCGGCCGGAGAGGTTCACCCGCGCCTCGGTCACACCCGGGGTGGCCTTCAGGCTGTTCTCGATCAGCCAGACGCAGGCGGCGCAGTGGATTCCTTCCACCAGCAGGTTGATGTCGCGCACCTCGCCCAGATCGTCGACGAACTCCTCCTGCACCTCGTCCAGGTCATACTGGGCCAGCTCCCGTGGCAGTTCCGGCGGCGGTCCCAGCAGGGTGCCCTCCGGCGTACGCTGGTAGAACCCCTGCAGGCCGGCCTGGTAGATCGCCTGGCATACGGAACGGCAGCCGTTGCAGCAGAACTGGTGTGACCGGCCTTCCACCTCTCCGCTGACCGGCGCGTCCGCCGGGACCGGCAGACCGCAGTGGAAACAGGACGCCGCCTGCGGCTGTGACGATGGCAGGGACTCTTGCTCAGGCATGGAGACAGATCGTGGACGAAGATGAAATCCCGGCCGCCGAAGCCGGGCCGGGGTGTGCCACCGGCAGACTCTTCCGGCGCGACGCGACCGCCATATCTCGCGGCCCGGGCCGCCTGGCGGTCATTTGACGCCGGCGCTGATCCGATGGGCCAGATTGTACTCGTCGGGGCCGTTCTTGGCGCTGATCAGGATATCCCAGACGCCCAGCAACGGAAAGCTGACCTCAGCGGTGTAGTGGCCGACCCCGACCCGTCTCATCGGCACCTCGAAATCCTGCCGCTTGTCGGCCGGCCGGTAGACGTAGAAGATCACCGCATCCGCATCGATCGGTTTGCCCACCTTGTTCTTCAACCGGAAACCGAACAGGGTGGGCTTGCCGATATCGACGAACTCCGGGGCCTCGATCTCCATCTGCCAGCCCGGATCACGCGCCTCCCGTTTCAGCCGGTCACGGGAATAGGCCTCTCCCCGTTCGTAGTAGTCCTCCACCACCAGTCCCGGGTTCGAGGTGATGGCAAAAAAGACCCGGAAGCCGGTGAAGACGAAAAACAGGGCCAGCAGTCCGAACCAGAACAGTACCCAGGGGCTGCGCCATGCCGAATTCTTGTCTGCCATGATCGTCGTTCTCACCGAATCGTCTGAATCACCGGAAAAGGCAGAGGCGGATCCCGACGATCCGCCCCCTTTCACATGCAGGCACCTGCACGCCGCCCGCACCCGCGATCCGGTCACCCGTCAGCGGGGACCGATGAAGACACTCTCCCGCTCGCTGGCGAACTGCTTGCCATCCCTGGTCCTGCCGGTTGCATGGAACACGATGGGCACCGTCTCCGATGTCAGATTCTGCCGCGGAACCCGGACGAACAGGGTACGCGGGGTCACCTTGCTGCGCTTGGCATATACCGGCTTGTCGGCGCCGACCAGTACCAGCCCCTTGGGGCCCGTGGCACTGATTTTCACATCCACGTCCTGGTCCAGCTTGTTCAGTATCTTGATCGTGTACTTGTTCTGCACCGAGCCGTCGCTCTGCATCACATACAGCGGCTGCCGTGCATGCAGAACCTTGATCTCGATGGCGTCGATCGAGAGGAGACCGTAGCCGATCCCCGCCAGGGCGAGCGTCAGTACGGCGGTATAGATCCAGACACGCGGCCGCATGTAGATGGGCCTGGTCTCCTTGCCGTTGAGTTCGTCCAGGGACTCGTAGCGGATCAGGCCGGTGGGTCTGCCCACCTTTTCCATCACCGCGTCACAGGCGTCGATGCAGAGGGCGCACATGATGCACCCCTCCTGCTGGCCATGGCGGATATCGACACCGGTGGGACAGACGGCGACGCACTGGCCACAGTCGACGCAGTCCCCCAGCTTGCGGTTCTGATCCTTCTGGCCCTTCTTGATCCGCCCACGCGGCTCCCCGCGATGGAAATCATAGGTGGGAACCGCGGTGGTGTTGTCCACCATCACCCCCTGGATGCGGGCGTAGGGGCAGAGCCAGAAACAGACCTGCTCGCGCATGAACCCGGCCAGGCCGTAGGTGCCGGCGGTGAACAGGGCGATGGTGGAGGCTGCCACCACACTCAGGTTGAGGGTGAAGATGTCGTACCAGAGCTGATATGCATCGGTGAACCAGGCGACGAAGGAGACACCGGTGAGAAAACCGATCAGCAGCCAGAGGAGGTGCTTGATCAGCTTGATGCGGAACTTGTGGAAGTCCATCGGCGCCTTGTCCAGCTTGCGCCGCTTGGCCGGCGGGCCCTCCAGTTTCTCCTCGATCCAGGTGAACAGATCGGTCCACACGGTCTGGAAACAGAAGAATCCGCACCACACCCGCCCAACGACCGCGGTCACCACCGCCAGCAGGATGGCGAAGAACAGCAGCAGCAGGGCCAGCATCCAGATATCCTGGGGCAGGACGGTGACACCGAAGAGGTGGAACTGGCGGTTGGGAATGTCGAACAGCACCGCCTGGCGGTCACCCCAGCGCAGATAGGGCCCGAAGAAGAAGATCAGCCAGAACGCATCGGCCCACCACTTGCGCGTGCGCCAGCGGCCGGGCATGCGCTTGGCGTGGATGGTCTCACCACCGGTGTTCAATTCCCAGTGGGCGGCCTCCTCGTACAGTGCGTCGATGGCGGCATCCCGCTTCGTCTGCTGATTGTCACTCACCGGAATCTCTCCTCACTGTTGGGATGGCACTGGCGACATCGCCTGCCTGCCGATACCGCTGCTGCATCCCGGTCAACTGCTGCTGGATGGTGGACAGGCCCCCTGGAAATCAGGATGGCCGCGCAACCCGTGCCTCGCCGCTCAGCCGCCGCCAGCGCCGGCCGGGAAGGTGACACCAGTCTACCCATTGCCCGCATACCGGCAATGCGATTTATCAATAACCGACCTGACATATGTCAGGGAACGAAAAAAGGGGAGAAGGTTCCCCCTCTCCCCCGTTTTCCTTGCTCTCTGTTTTTATTTCTTGTGTGCTTCCGCGTCCTTCGCAATCAGAGTCTTGATCTTGAAGGCCAGGAAACCAATGATCACGATGCAGACGATCACCGCACCGATGGAACCCCAGACGACCGGATCGCTCATATCCATGACACTTCCCCTCTTTCTCTGCGGGTCCGTGCCACCACGGCACGGACCCGGTCACTGCACCCCGGGTTACTGACCACCACCGAGCTTGTAGACATAGACCGCCAGCTTCTTGATGTCGTTCTCACTCAGACGATCACCGAAGCTGGGCATCTCCGCCACCCGGCTCTTGGGATCCCCGGGAAAGTTGACGCCATGGGTGATGGTGTACTTCACGCTGTCGAGCTGGGTCTCACCGTTCACCGGGACGAAACGGAAGATCTGGTCGGTCAGATTGGCCGAGCCCAGGGGCTTCATGCCCTTGCCGTCGGGGCCGTGGCAGCCGATGCAGCCCTTGGCCACGAACAGCGGATTCTCGGTCACCTTGCCCGCCACGATGGATTTGGCCAGGGAGTCGATCTCCTCGGCGCTCAGTTCCGCACCACCCTTGGCCGGCATCATGCCCTTGCGCCCCATGGTGATGGTCTGCACGATGGTGTTGATGTCCCCCCCGTACAGCCAGTCGTCGTCTGCCAGGACCGGAAAACCGGGACCGCCCTGACCACCGGAACCGTGGCAGGCAGCGCAGTTGTCACCGAACAGCACCTTGGCCGACGCCACGGTGTATTCGGCCAGCCCTTCGTCCTTGAGGATGTCCGCCGCGCTCATGCTGGCGATCTTCTTCTCGAACGGGGCCCGCACCTCCTGGACCTCGGCGACACCCTCCTTGTACTCCTTCATTGCCGTCCAGCCGGTCACACCCTTGGTGAAGCCGGTGCCTCCCGGCAGGGCCGGCCACATCGGATAGATGATGCCGTAGGCGATCCACCAGAGGATGGACACCCAGAAGGCGATCATCCACCAGCGCGGCGGGGGATTGTTCAGCTCCCGCAGATTGTCGTCCCAGATGTGCCCGGTGTTGTTTTCACCCGGAAATGGATTTTTATCCGCCATTGTTGTCTCCGCTATTTATATGTTCGTCATCGTCCACCGGGATGTTCTTGAAGCGTTCCAGCCGCTCCCGGTTCTTCGGACGCAGGACGTAGACGTAGAGCCCGACCATCAGGAGGAAGACGACCACCGTCAGGATGGTGCCCACCCAGTCGGTGGTGGTCATCGCCTCCCAGTCGGTCTGGAAATAGTCCGTCAGACTACTCACGATAGGCCTTGTTCTCGTCCAGCTTGGCCATGGTGCCGAGGACCTGCAGGAAGGCGACAACCGCGTCCTCCTCGGTCTTGCCCTCGACCTCCTTGGCGGCGGCCTCGATGTCGGCATCGGTGTAGGGCACGCCCAGCATCTGCATACCGCGCATGTGCGCCTGGATGGTCTGTCCGTCCACCGGGTTCTCCTTCAACCAGGGATAGTTGGGCATCACCGATTCGGGGACCACCGACCGCGGGGCACGCAGGTGCTTGCGGTGCCAGTCGTCGGAGTACTTGCCGCCGACGCGGGCCAGGTCCGGACCGGTGCGCTTGGAGCCCCACTGCATGGGATGATCGAACATGGACTCGGTAGCGAGAGAGTAGTGGCCATAGCGCTCCTTCTCGTCACGGAACGGGCGCACCATCTGCGAATGGCAGAGGTAACAGCCTTCCCGCTGGTAGACATCGCGGCCGGCCAGTTCCAGCGCCTTGTAGGGGCGAACGCCATCACCGGGCTGGTGATCGTTGAGGGTCTGCCCCTCCTTGCGTTGCCATACCAGCTCGGGGAACTTGTTGTACTCCATGGTGCTGGGGAGATAGAACAGCGGCACGATCTCCACCAGGCCACCCACGGAAAGGACGATGGCCAGGCCCAGGAACAGGGCGAAGACGTTCTTCTCGAACCATTCCTGGAGGCCACCCGATGAGTTGTTGCTAGACATTGATATCTCCTCCCCTTAAGCAGTGGCAGCGGCGGTACGGGCGCGCTCGATGCTGCGCTCGGACGACGCCTTGGCGACGGTCATCAGGATATTGATCAACATCAGGATCGCACCCGAGAGGAAGATCATGCCGCCGATGGCACGCATGGCGTAGTACGGGTGCATGGCCTCGACCGACTCGGCGAAGGTGTAGGCCAGGGTGCCGTACTCGTCGTAGGCGCGCCACATCAGGCCCTGCATGATGCCGGAGACCCACATGGCGACGATGTAGACCACGGTGCCGATGGTGGCAGTCCAGAAGTGGGCATTGACCAGTTTGGTCGACCACAGCTCGACGTGGAACAACCGGGTCATCATGTGGTAGATGGCGCCGATGGCGACCATGGCCACCCAGCCCAGGGCACCGGAGTGCACGTGACCCACGGTCCAGTCGGTGTAGTGGGACAGGGCGTTGACGGTCTTGATCGACATGATCGGACCCTCGAACGTGGACATGGCGTAGAACGCCAGGGACATGATCAGGAAGCGCAGCACATAGTCGGTACGCAGCTTGTCCCAGGCCCCGGACAGGGTCATCATGCCGTTCACCGCACCACCCCAGGAGGGGATGATCATGGCGATGGAGACGGCGGCGCCGAGGGAGCCGGTCCAGTCAGGCAGGGCGGTGTACTGCAGGTGATGGGCACCCAGCCAGACATAACCGAACATCAGGGCCCAGAAGTGGATCACCGACAGCCGGTAGGAGTAGACCGGACGACCCGCCTGCTTGGGCACGAAGTAGTACATGATGCCGAGGAAGCCGGCGGTCAGGTAGAAGCCCACCGCGTTGTGTCCCCACCACCACTGGATCATGGCGTCCTGGACGCCGGAGAACAGGGAGTAGGACTTGAACATGCCGACCGGGATGGCCAGGCTGTTGACCACGTGCAGGTAGGTGATCATCACCATCATGCCGAGGAAGAACCAGTTGGAGACGTAGATATGAGACGTCTTGCGCTGGTGAATGGTCATGATGAAGTTGAACATGTAGGAGAGCCAGACCACCGCGATGGCGATGTCGATCGGCCACTCGAGCTCTGCGTACTCCTTGGACTGGTTGATACCCAGCGGCAGGGTGATCACCGCCGCGACGATGATCAGGTTCCAGCCCCAGAAGGTGAACCAGGCCAGCTTGTTGCTCCACAGGCGGGTGGCGCAGGTACGCTGGACGCTGTAGAAGGCCGTGGCCATCAGGGCACAACCGCCGAAGGCGAAGATCACGGCGTTGGTGTGGAGCGGACGCAGACGCCCGAAAGTGATGTAAGGAATGTCGAAGTTCAGAAATGGCCAGGCAAGTTCCGAGGCGATATACACCCCGGCAGTCGCACCCACGACCAGATAGACAGCGGCCATAACGGTGAACCAGCGTACAACTCCATAGTCGTACTTTTGTTCAGCTGCGGCGTCCATGAGCCCCCCTAAAGATTTTTATGTGGAAAACAGCAGATTCTATAATCGAAAACCTGCACCCCGAAGACCGCGGATCACGGTATTCAAAGTGCGTGATATGACACTGCAAATGCTGACAAATGTCAATATTGGAAACTACTGATGGAGCCGGGAACAGCCTTGGTAAAATGCGGCTAACCAAATGAATTTAACGTAAATAATAACCACACCAATAATAATTTTGATGTGGATCAAGAAAAAAGATTCCCAAATTTTTCCCGGTCCGGCAACGGCCCCGCTCAGCTGCCGCTGGCGGCCGCCATTCCCGCCGGATCCAGAATGACGATCCGGCGGCGCTGAATGCGAATCAGTCCCTGCTGTTGAAAGCGGGTGAGGAGGCGGCTGATGGTCTCGCCGGCCAGGCCCAGGTAGTTGCCGATATCGGATCGGGACATGCTGAGGGTGAAGTCGCGCCCGGGCAGCCCGCGGCGCTGCAGCCGCTCCGACAGGCTGAGCAGGAAACCGGCCAGCCGCTGCTGCGCAGTCTGATGGACCAGCGACCCGATCAGCTCGTGACTGAAGGTCACCTCCCTGCCCAGGAGCTCGATGATCGAGCGCTGCAGCGCCTCCAGCGGCCGCCCGGAGTCCGGCAGACGGTCGAGGCGGAGTTCACAGACGCTGCTGTTCGCCAGCGCCCGGGCGGTGCAGGGATAGGCCGCGACGGCCATCCCTTCGGTCCCGATCAGCTCTCCGGGAAAATGGAAGCCGATCACCTGATCCGCCTGATCGGCATGGGGGATCAGGGTCTTGAAGGCGCCGGACTTCACCGCATAGATGGAGTGGAAGGGGTCGCCCTGGTGGAACAGGGCCTCGCCCCGCTCGACCGGGCGGCGGCGTATCAGTACGCCCTCGGGCACACCACTCTCCTCGTCGGCGTAGTCGAGAACCAGGCAGATCGGGTCGAGGCCGCAATCCTCGCACTCGACTTCCGGCTGCCCGCCGCTGCACAGACCGGCGGAGCAGGCCGAACGATGGCCCGCAATACGTGGTGTGTCCATGATCGCCCGCAGTTCCAGGGGTAGTCGGTGGGAACAGGGTGTTATCTTGCCAAAATCGCGGATTGGAGGAAACCGGGGTACGCCGTCGGACAGGGATTGTCTATTTGAAGATGGCGTCCACCGAATAGCCGTCCTTCTCCAGGATGATGCGCAGCCTCCGCAGGGCATCCATCTGGATCTGCCGCACCCGCTCCCGGGTCACGCCCAACTCGTTGGCTACCTGTTCCAGGGTGGAATTCTCATAGCCGTGCAGCCCGAAGCGGCGTTCCACCACCTCCCGCTGCTTGTCGTTGAGCTTGCCCAGCCACTCGTCCAGGTGGGCACTCAGGCCATCGTGCTGCAGCTGTTCCGAGGGATCCTCCGTCTGCTGGTCAGGAATGGTGTCCAGCAGCGGCTTGTCCGCATCCTTGCCGAACGGGGTGTCCACCGAGGCGATGCGCTCGTTCAGGCCGAGCATGCGCTTGACCTCGGCGATGGGCCGGTCCAGCAGCTCCGCGATCTCTTCGGCCGTGGGTTCGTGGTCCAGGGTCTGGGCCAGGCTGCGGGCGGCACGCAGGTAGACGTTGATCTCCTTCACCACGTGGATCGGCAGGCGGATGGTGCGGGTCTGGTTCATGATCGCCCGCTCGATGGTCTGGCGGATCCACCAGGTGGCGTAGGTGGAGAAGCGGAACCCCCGCTCCGGATCGAACTTCTCCACCGCCCGGATCAGCCCCAGATTGCCCTCCTCGATCAGATCCAGCAGCGCCAGTCCCCGGTTCATGTAACGGCGCGCGATCTTCACCACCAGCCGCAGATTGCTCTCGATCATGCGCTGGCGCGATTTCATGTCGCCCTTCTGGGCGAGGCGGGAGAAGTAGACCTCCTCCTCCGCGGTCAGCAGCTTGGCGCTGCCGATTTCGCTGAGGTAGAGACGGGTCGCATCCATCTGCAGGCTGGAGGTGTCCCCGGCATCGAAGGTGGGATTGTCCACCGGGGCCGCCGCTTCCGGTTTCAGTTCCGGGACCATCGACTCGTCCACCGCCTCGAGCGGCCCCTCGCCATCGATGGGCGGAATCTCAGCAGGTTCGTCCGAAGGAGGCTTGCTTGCCATAGGGTGTCCTCAGCCGGATCCTGCCATGGGACCGGTCGACCGGGGGGAGCGGTCGTCAGCGGCGTGGCAACAACCGCAGGGGGTCGACCGGTATGCCGTTGCGCCGGATCTCGAAGTGGAGCAGGCTCTGGCCACTGCCATTACGGCCCATCTCCGCCACCACCTGACCGCGGCCGACGCGATCACCCTCGCGCACCAGCAGCTTCCTGTTATGACCATAGGCACTGAGATAGTTCTTGTTGTGCTTGATGATGATGAGGCGACCATACCCTATCAGACCACTGCCTGCATAGACCACTTTTCCTGCCTCGGCGGCGCGCACCTTCTGACCGCTCCGGCCACCGATCTTGATCCCTTTTTTTCCCGGATCGTCGGCGGAGAAACGCTGCACCACCTTCCCCGAGGTCGGCCAGGCCCAGTTCAGCTTTACCCGCGCCATCGCGGATTGAGAACCGGTTTGCACCCGCCGCCTGGCGGTGCCGCTCTTTCCGGCCTGAGTGCTCCTGCTCCGGATCGCCGGCCGGGAGGCGGTCGACGACCGTGATTTTCTGGAGTCCGCCCGCCTGCTGCTGCGCGCCGCCCTGGAGCCGGAGCCACTGCTCTTTCGCGACGCCGCCGGCCGGCTCAGCCGCAACCGCTGCCCGGGATAGATGACGTATGGTGAGCGAATGCCGTTCCAGGCCGCCAGCGACGGGAAATCGATGCCGAAGCGCCAGGCAATGGAATAGAGGGTATCGCCCCGCCGCACGCGATAGTAACCACCGGCCGGTCTCGGCTTCGGTTTCGGCCGGGAAGACTCCTTCCTTGCCGGCGCCTCCCGCGACACCACCTTCGCCCCGCCGTGGGAACCGCACCCACCCAGCACCAGCGGCAGCAGCAGCGTCAGCGCCAGGAGCAGCCCCGCCGGAGTGCGGCGACGGGCGGCGGCCAGACCGCCCATGACCCCATCACCGGCCCCGTGGTCCGCAGCAGCCGCCGCCTGTACGCGCCCCCTCATACGCCTCCATGACGATCAGTAACCCACGGCCAGCGCCACCACGAGCAGCAGCACCACCATGATCCAGCCGATACGGTCGATATACAGCTTCAGCCGCTGTTCCATGCGCTCACCCCCCCAGGCCATCAGCGATGCGACCAGAAAGAAGCGCAGGCCGCGACCGAACAGGGAGGCGATCACGAACGGCAGCAGGGCCATGGAGATGACACCGGCGGTTATGGTGAAGACCTTGTAGGGGATGGGAGAGAAGCCGGCCAGGAAGATGGCCCAGAACCCCCAGCGGTCGAACCAGGACTTGGCCCGAAGATAACTCTCCCAGTATCCCAGATCGTGCAGCAGTGGCTGCACCAGATCGAATGCGAACAGACCGATCATGTAACCGAACAGACCGCCGATCACCGAGGCGATCGTGGTGATGGCGGCCAGGCGCCAGGCACGGGACGGCTGTGCCAGTGCCATCGGGGCGAGCATCACGTCGGGGGGGACGGGAAAGAAGGAGGACTCGGCGAAACTGAGTCCGAACAGGTAGCGCGGCGCATGGGGATGCCGCGACCAGCGCATGACACGCTCGTAGAGCGCCGAGAAGATCCGCATCAATCCACCCCGACCGGACAATGGCACCGGAGGATCCGGAGTCCCTCCATCATCGCATTCCTCATACCGCCGCTCTCCTCCGGCCGCCGTTCACAGGACGCCGCCCCGGAGCGGGACGAAAGCGACCCGTTCCAGCAGCTCCTTGTCGTATCCACTCCCCTTCCTGGTCACCCGGACCAACACCTGCTCACGGCGCGGACCGATGGGCAGGACCATGCGGCCACCGGGCTTCAGCTGCTCCACCAGGGCCCGGGGGATCCCCTCCGGCGCCGCCGTCACCAGGATGCCGTCGAACGGGGCATACTCGGGCAGCCCCATGCCGCCGTCACTGTGGCGCAGCCGGATGTTGCGCAGGCCGAGGGACTGGAACCGGTGCCGCGCCTGCTGCTGCAGGGCGGCGATGCGCTCGACGCTGTAGATACGCCGCACCAGGGGCGAGAGGATGGCGGTCTGGTAGCCCGACCCCGTCCCCACTTCCAGCACCGTGTCCAGCGCCCCGCCCTCCAGCAGCAGTTCGGTCATCCGCGCCACGATATAGGGCTGGGAGATGGTCTGGCCATGACCGATGGGCAACGCCGTGTCCTCGTAGGCGCGGCTGGCCAGGGCCTCGTCGACGAAGATGTGGCGCGGGGTGTTGCGGATCGCCTCCAGCACCCGGACCGACCGGATCCCCTCACGCCGCAACCGCTGCACCAGCCGCTCGCGGGTGCGCTCCGAAGTCATGCCGATGCCGCGGTGTTCAGGCCGGCTCATGACGTCGAGCCGTCCAGCCATCTTCTCAGCCCGTCGATGGCCGAATGCCGGGTCAGATCCACCTGCAGCGGCGTCAGCGAGACCCGGTCCTGGCGCAGGGCGTGGAAATCGGTGCCGGGGCCGGCGTCCTGCTCGGCGCCCGCCGGTCCCACCCAGTAGATGGTACGCCCCCGCGGGTCGGTGGACTTCACCACGGGTTCCGCCCGGTGCCGGTGACCCAGGCGGGTGACCTCGTATCCCTGCAGCCGGTCGAATGGCAGATCGGGGATATTGACATTGATGATGGTGTCCGGGTCCAGCGGCTCGCACTGCAGCCGCCGGACCAGATCCGCCGCCACCCGGGCGCCGGTCCCGTAATGTCGCGGGGCGTGGCTGTTCATCGACAGAGCGATGGCGGGGAGGCCGAGAAAGCGCCCCTCGGTGGCGGCCGCCACGGTGCCCGAGTAGAGTACGTCGTCCCCCATGTTGGCGCCGGCATTGATGCCGGCGATCACCATGTCCGGCTCCTCCTCCAGCAGCCCGGTGATGGCCAGGTGGACGCAGTCGGTGGGGGTGCCGTCGACGCGGATGAAGCCGTTCTCCGCCCGTTCGGCGCGGATCGGATACTCCAGGGTGAGGGAGTTGCTGGCACCGCTGCGGTTGCGCTCCGGGGCCACCACCACGATCTCCGCCAGCGACCCGAGGGCATCGGCCAGCGCCATCAGGCCCGGCGCCTGGTAACCGTCGTCATTGCTCAACAGAATCTTCATCGACAGAGGGCGCCCCAACGGGTCGCGGTCAGCCCGCCAAGGCGCAGACTATACTGGAAACCGCCGCCGGACTCATCTCCGGAGGCGGCTGATATACTGGCACCATTCCCCTGCGGCGACCCCCGACCATGAGCAAACGACCCCCGGCCCCGGACGACGACGAGACTGAGCTGTTCCGCCGCGAGATGGCCTCCGCCACCCCGCTGCGCCACGACCGGGCAGAGCCTTTTCGCCGGCGCCTGCCGCCGGTCCCCCTGCCACCCCGCCCGGGACAGGAATCCGATCCCGGCGACGACCTGAGGGACCTGAATATCGAGACCGGGGACGAACTGCTGTTCATGCGCCCCGGGGTGCAGAACCGGCTGTTCCAGGAGCTGCGGCGCGGCCACCTGCCGCCGCAGGAGAGCCTGGACCTGCACGGCCTGCGGGTGGCGGAGGCGCGCAGCACGCTGGCCCGGTTCCTCGCCTACGCCCGCCACCACCGGCTGCGCGTGGTCCATATCATCCATGGCAAGGGCTTCGGCTCCGAGGGCCGGCAGCCGATCCTCAAACAGAAGGTGAACCAGTGGCTGCGGCAGCGACGCGAAGTGCTCGCCTTCTGCTCCGCCCCCCGCTTCGACGGCGGCATGGGCGCGGTCTACGTGCTGCTCAGCCGCAAGGCGGAGCCATAGGAAGATCTATGCATGGGTCGACATCCCGGTACAGGCCGGGATCCAGACCGGACACCGAATGAACCACAGAGGTCACAGAGGACACAGAGACAACGGATACTTCGGGCCCCGGGAATTTCTGTACAAATCTATTATTAACCCGGCAACCTAATATGTCGTATTCAGAGCCTCAGGCATCTTCCCTGTCAAGGCGCGTGCCGCAGGCAAGGGTGGTTCCCTTGGCAAGGCACGCAACGCCGGGAGGGGAGATGCCTGAAGCTCCTAACCTATTGAAATAAAATGATAGGCCGTGCTGTGCGCGCCCGCGGACTGCGTTGTCGAAACTGGCTGTAGAAGTGCTACAGCGGCGTTTCGAC
>DRKP01000008.1 GCA_011051715.1 Sedimenticola thiotaurini
GCCCAGGGGCATGACGTAGCGTTCGCCGAACGGAACCCGCTGGATCGGCCGGTCGGCGGTCTGCTCCTTGTGGCCCTCGGGGTGGACGCCGTGGGAGAAGCTGCGTTCGAACAGGGTCAGCAGGGACATGGCACCTGTGCCTCGGCGACCGCCCCGGGCGGGACGGGATCCGGACGGTGGGGCCGTGGGGGCCTGTTGCCGGTGTGGCGCATGCTATTCGTACCCCGCCAGGTTCAGCAGGCGCTGGCGGATGCGGCCGGCGATCTCGTCCTCGAGCTGCCCCTGCAGCGCCTGCAGACGCGCCTCGTAGTCGGCCTTCAGGGCGGCCAGCTCCGCTGCGTGGCTGGCGGCGACCTCGCGCTCGGCCTCCTCGCGCACCCGCCGGGTGAAGGGGGTGACCAGACCGGCCAGCTCCTGCAGGGTGCGCCACACCCCGCCCAGCCGCTCCACCCCCGCCAGCGCCGCGGGGCTCACCTTCAGCCGTACCCGGGGGTCGTCGGCGCGGGTGATCACCGGGGTGCTCCGGCGCCGCTCGTCCGGGGACAGGTCGAGCCACTCCAGGGCCGGGCGGGGCGGGGGATCGTCCTCCTCCAGGGGTTGGAAGTGGGCGGCGAAGCGGCGCTCGGTCAGCATCCAGTGCAGCGGGGTGAGGGGCTCTCCGGTCCCGTCCCGGGCCCACGTCTGCTCCGGGTCGGGGTTGCCCTGCAGCGAGATCCGGCTGCCGAACACCCCTTCCCCCTGCGGGTGGTAGCGCAGCAGTGGCAGGGCGCGGCCGGTCACCGCCAGGCGCGACTGCTCCAGGCCGTGGTGTGGAGGGAAACCGTGCCGCAACGGGTTGGGGGCGTACAGCCGGATCAGGGCGGGGCCGGTGAAACGAAGCGCCTCGCGCAGGCAGTGGTGGTAGTGCCCCGGCTCTGCCACGGCGCACTGGGCGACATAGGCGCTGCGCTGGGCGAGGGCGGTCAGCAGCGGGTCGGTATGGCCGTCGGACGGGCCGGTGCGGGGAGGCGTGGCCAGTCCCAGGTCCAGCTCACTCAACAGCAGCACCTTCAGCGGCAGCCCGGTGCCCAGCAGCCATGAGATCTGGGCCAGCTCGCGCCCGCCCAGCTCCTGCTCCGAGCCGACCAGGAGCAGGGGCGGGCAGAGCGCCCGCTCCTCCTCGTCCAGATCCGCCCATCCGGCCGGGGGAGGGGAGGGGTCCTCTCCGGCCAGGGCCTGGCGGGCGCGCCGCGCCAGGTCCAGGGTGGCGAGGGTCTCGTGCAGCTGCCCCTGCAGCAGGCCGAAGGCCAGCTCGGCACCGTTGCCGCTCATGTCCAGGGTGACCGGGGAGTGGAACGGGTTGTTGGGGAAGAGGGCGACCCGGTCGGCGGGGGCCCCGGGCGCCAGGGCGATACCGACCCGGGAGCGACCCAGCCCGTAGTCGCCTTCGGTCAGGCGCCAGTGGGCCTGCTCCAGCTCCCGGGCCAGCCCGACCTGCGCCTCCAGCCGGCGGCCGTCGATGGCGGCGCCGGCGCTATCCCGGGCAAGGGCGGCCAGATCGATGTCGTCGCCCCCCCTGCCCAGGTTCCGCAGCAGGGCCTCCAGGTCGTCGACCGGCAGGGCGCTGGTGAGGGTCTCGCGGATCCGCTCCCGCAGATCCCGCTGCAGCGTCTCGAGCTGGCCGGCGAACCGGCTCACCAGCGGCTGCTGGCGGTATTCGATGGCGGCCAGCGCCAGTCGCAGCGCCAGCCGGCCGGTGTCGCCGGGCTCCGCGCCGTCGCCGCCGGCCATGGCCATGGCGCAGTGGCGGGAGAGGAGCAGGGCGGCCAGGCCATGCATGCTGCCCTCGCCCATGAGCCGCTCGATGGTCGCCGACGGAGTGTCCGGCAGCTGCTCCCAGATGCGCCAGCGGGCCTGTGCCCGGGCCAGCCGCCGGTCCGTCTGGGGAGGCATCTCCAGGGCCTCATCGCCACAGGCGGCGACGCACAGGCCGCAACCCTTGCAGGCAGCGGGGTCGATCACCAGGGTGAGCAGTTCACCGCCGTCCCGCTGCAGCCGCTCGCCGGCCTCGAACAGGAGATCGGTGCGGGCCAGGGGCAACGGCTCCAGCGCCTGCACCAGGGTGCCGACGGCTGCCTCCACGCTCTCCCGCCGTCCCTCCGGCAGCGGTGCCTTCTGCTGCAGCCACTGCCACGCCTGTTGCAGCAGTTCCCCGGCCGTGGTGCCCCGGTACTCCTGCTGGCGGCCGAGGGCGCTGATCCGGGCGGCCAGTTTGCCCGCGACCTGGCGCGCGCCATCGGCACCGGCGAGGCGGATGCCACAGTCGACCAGTGCCGCCGGGGTGAGGGCGGTGACGCCGATGGCGCTGTCGGGGCAGGCGCTCCAGCAGTCGCCGCAGCCGCTGCAGCGATCCGGCAGAAAGCGGGGCAGGGAGTGACGCAGGGGGCTCAGGTCGCGAAAGGTGCTGCTGAGGGGCGGCACGGCACCGGCGGTGAGATAGGGATCGGCGGTGAGCGTATCCTGTTCCCCTTCGCGGTAGAGGATGCCGAGCTGATCCCAGAAGCGGGGCAGGCTGTAGAGGGTCTCGTCGCTGCCGCCGAGCCGGCGCACCGCGCCGGGGACCTGCTCGCGCCAGCTGCCGGTGGTGTCGTCGGCCGGTGGCGGGCTGGCCGCCCCGATACGGCGCATGCCGCTGTCGAAGGCCTCGCCGAGCCGCTGTGACTCGTGCTCCGGCAACCCCTGCAGCAGCCGTTTCCAGGCCGCCGCGACGCGGCTGGGGCTGTGAGTGAGCAGGTTCGACGACAGCATCACCCCAATCAACCCGCCGAGGCGATAGGCATCCAGCCATTCCCCGTCGGCAGGGACCGGTGCGGACTCCTCCAATCTCTCCGGCGGAGGCAGATGGTACAGGCGCAGCGCCTTTTTCCCGATTTTTTCGATAACCCGGTTATTTTTTCCGAAACGGTCCGGCGCCTGGTCGTCGAGGTCACAGAGCAGGAGCCCGCCACCGTTGCGGAGGCGGTTCAGGTGGTGGTCCTGAAGAGGGCCGTCACCGGCCACCAGCAGCAGGTCGAGGCTCTGTTCACCGGTTGGAGAGAGCGCCGCCTCCGCGCTGAGCAGCAGCTGTTCCAGTCGCCAGCCGTCCCAGCTGTCGGCCGCCGGATCGGCGACCCCGCGCAGGTGGCCGCCAACCAATCCCCGGAGCAGACCGGCGCAGTCGGCGGGCAGGCCTGCGGCCCGGTGCCCCGGCCGGTGCAGCAGACCCAGGGCGATGGCTCCCGGCGGGCGCAGGTCGATGGCCGCATCGGGCGCCCGCAGGCCCAGGGACTGGATCTCCGGACAGGCGCGACGGATCTGGTCCAGCAGCACCTGGCGCTTGGGGTGGCGGCTGCTGTCGGCATGGAAGTCGATCCCCAGCCAGCAGGGCCCGGCGCGGCCCTGTTCCAGCGAGCGGCAGAAGGCGATCAGATCACCATTGGCCAGCGGCAGCCCGGCGACGCCGAACAGGGCGGAGTGGAGCCGGGGGGCGGAGCCGGTCCCGATCGCCGGCAGTCCGGGATGGGGCGGGGACCCCTCGTTGGCCCGGTTCTCCGCCGCCATCGCCAGGGCGGCACGCACCCGTTGCAGCAGTGGCGGGTCTCCCGCCAGCGGGGTGTCGTGGCGCTCCAGCACCAGCAGATGCCGGCACCCCCTGAGCTGCTCCAGCAGGCGGTCGGCCGGGAAGGGGTGCAGGCTGTGGATGCCGACGACACCGGCCCTGATGCGGTGACTGCGGCGCAGCTCGTCGGCCACCGCCCGGGCCTGCTCCAGCACGCTGCCATGGGCCAGCAGCAGCAGGCGGGCGTCGTCGGTACGGTGGCGGGAGAGGGTCGGTGGGCGCCTGCCGCCGCGCTGGCCCAGCTCGCGGCAGAGATGACGCAACCGGTCGAGCAGACCATCCGCGAACCAGGGCTGGTTGCCGGCGATACCGCGGGCGAAGGCCCCGGGTCCCTGCCCTGCACCGTTCAGCAGGGGGTGATCCAGGTCGTGCCAGCGCGGCACCCGGCGCCGGCTGGGGCCGAACAGCAGCTCCTGGGCGGCATCGGGGCAGGGGATCCTCTCCTCCGCCGATCCCAGCCAGGAGCGGATCAGCTCCGCTTCCGGCAGCCTCACCTCCTGCAGCGACCGGGCGGTCCCCTCCCGGTCCATCGCCACCACCACCGGGCGCAGCCGCTCCTCGGCCAGGCGGCGGGCGACCAGGGCATAGTCCACCGCCTGCTGGACGTTCTCGGCGTGCAGCACCACCGCGCCGCTGTCACAGGCGAGCTGCAACGCCCGGTCACCGCTGCCGTGGGTGCTGCCCTGGGCCGGCAGCGCCTGGCCCACCAGGTGGATCACCAGCGGCAGGTGGCGGCCGGCGGCGCCAGCCAGCTGGTCCTGCACCGATGCCAGCTCGGCACCGGAGAGGAACAGGGTGGTGCGCAGGCCGGCCAGGCCGTGACCCATGGCGCTGGCCATGGCACCGCGCGCCCCCTCGGCGCGGTGGGTGATGAGTCGCCGGCCCCAGAGATTGGATGGCTGCCGCGCCACCGCCTGGCGCCAGGCGGTGGCGGCGCCGCTGCTGGAGGGGGCGCCGCTCAGGGTGGTGGCGTCACAGAGGGCCGCCTCCACCAGGGCGACGGCACTGATGCCGTCCAGGACCTGGTCGGCATCGGTCGGCGCCGCCTCCCGGCCGGGCACCCCGAACAGGCGTCGATAGAGACGCAGGGCGATGTGGTCGATCATGCGGCGCCGGCCTCCTGCTCGCTGAACTGGTCCCCCTGCAGCCAGAGGATGGCGCCGGTGGGACAGCGCCGGGTGGCCGCGTCGGTCACCGGCACGCCGGCACCGTAGTCGATACGGGGCAGGTTGTCGCGCATTTCGATCAGGCCCGGGGCGGCGTCAGCGGCGCAGCGGCCGCAGGCGTCGCAGGCGACGGCGCAGAGTGCGGTGGCCACCTCCCCATCCAGTGGCGTGTTGCACTGGACGAACAACTGCCGGCTGATGGGGAGGATCTCGAACAGGTCCCGGGGGCAGGCCTCGACGCAGTCGCCGCAGGCGGTGCAGTGCTCGGTGTCCACCCGCGGCAACCCGTTTGCGTTCATCCGGATGACATCGAAGGTGCAGGCGATGGCGCAGTCACCCAGTCCCAGGCAGCCCCAGGAGCAGCCCTTGCCACCGCCGGAGACCACCGCCGCCGCCCGGCAGCTCTCGAAGCCGCGGTATTCCGCGATCTGGTAGGCCTGGGCCTGGCCGCCGGCGCAGTGCAGCCGTGCCACCCGCTTCTCCTGCTCACCCGCCTCCACGCCCAGGAACTCGGCGATCGCCTCGATGGTGTCCGCGTCCGCCACGGTACAGCCGCTCGGCTGCACCTCCCCCTTCACCAGCGCCTCGGCGAAGGGCATGCAGCCGGGTTCCCCGCAGGCGCCGCAGTTGGTTCCCGGCAGCAGTGCCTCGGTCCGTTCCAGGCGCGGATCCTCCTCCACCCGCAGCAGCCGGTAGGCCACCGCCAGGATGATGCCGAAGAACAGCCCCAGACCGGTCATCACCGCCGGGGCCGTCAGGAAGGATCCGATTTCTGGCAAGGTTGTTGGTCTCCTAAAGGGCCAAGGGCCAAGGGCCAAGGGCCAAGGGCCAAGGGCCAAGGGCCAAGGGCCAAGGGCCAAGGGCCAAGGGCCAAGGGCCAAGGGACAAGGGACAAGGGCCAAGGGCCAAGGGCCAAGGGCCAAGGGCCAAGGGCCAAGGGCCAAGGGCCAAGGGCCAAGGGCCAAGGGCCAAGGGCCAAGGGCCAAGGGCCAAGGGCCAAGGGC
>DRKP01000009.1 GCA_011051715.1 Sedimenticola thiotaurini
GGTAAGGGGGAGGGCGGGACGATTTCTCCTACTGTCTGTACCAAGGCCAGATGCGGCGCTCGTCCCTCCGCCCCGACAGGTCTTTTCTGACCTATCGGGAACAAACATACAAGCGGCGCCCCCGCCGCGAACGAACCGGCCCCCGGCACTCCGTGGGAAGCTGCCGTCGCAACGCCCCAGGCCTTCGGTGTCGGCCCTGATGGTGGGGCGATCCCATCGGCTGGAAGGGGGAGGGCCTCCACAGGCCGCCCGGCGCGTCATGACGCCCGCATCACCAGTAGGAGCGAGCGGCGCCCCCGCCGCGAATGAACCGGCCACGCGGTCCGTGGAGAGCAGCCGTTCCCTGGTCTTTCTACGATGTGGCGGTGGCCGAGACCCGCGGCCGCTGATGCCGCAGCAGGTGTCGTTCCAGCAGGCGGTAGCCCTGGATGAACAGGAAGGTGAGGGCCAGGTAGATGCAGCCGGCGGCGAAGAAGATCTCGATTGGCATGTAGGTGCGGGCGATGATGGTGCGGGCCATGCCGGTGAGATCCAGCAGGGTGATGGTGCTGGCCAGGGCGCTGCCCTTGAGCATCAGGATGATCTCGTTGCTGTAAGCCGGCAGGGCGATGCGGTAGGCCTGGGGCAGGGTGATGCGACGGATGATGGTGAAGCGGCTCATTCCCATGGCCTGGGCCGCCTCCAGCTCACCCGCCGGCACCGCCTGGATGGCGCCGCGCAGGATCTCGGTGGTATAGGCCCCGGTGTTCAGGGTGAACACGATCAGGGCGCACCAGTAGGCCTCGCGCAGGTAGGGCCAGAACAGGCTGTCGCGGATCCATTCGAACTGGGCCAGGCCGTAGTAGAACAGGAACAGCTGCACCAGCAGCGGGGTGCCGCGGAAGAAGAAGGTGTAGGCCACCGGCAGGCCGCGCACCAGCGGGTTGGCGGAGACCCGCATCAGCGCCAGCGGAATGGAGATCAGCCCGCCGGCCAGCAGGGAGAGGGCGACCAGTTCCAGGGTCAGGCCGGTACCCTCCAGCAGTTGCGGGAAGTTGTCGAAGATGACCGACCAGTTCCAGTTCATTCCACCCTCCGTTCCATGCCGCGCCGGGCCCAGGCCTCGGCGTAGCGCTGGCCGAACATGACGATCACCGTGATCGAGAGATAGATCAGCGCGGCGACGAAGTAGAAGGTGAACGGTTCCCTGGTGTTGGAGATGGCGATCTGGCTCTTGCGGATGATCTCTTCCAGCCCCACCACCGAGATCAGGGAGGTGTCCTTGAGCAGTACCTGGAACAGGTTGCCCAGCCCCGGTATCGCGACCCGCCAGGCCTGGGGCAGGGTGATGCGGAAGAAGGTCTGGGTGCGGCTCATTCCGCAGGCCAGGGCGGCCTCGATCTGGCCCGGTGGTATCGCCTGGATGGCGCCGCGGAATACCTCGGTGGCGTAGGCGCCGAAGGCGATCCCCAGGGCGGTGATGCCGGCCGCCAGCGGTGACAGCTCGATGTAGCCGTCGTAGCCGAACCAGCTGCCGACGCGGGTCAGCAGGGTGGCGCTGCCGAAGTAGATGATCAGCACCACCAGCAGCTCCGGCAGGCCGCGGATGATGGTGGTGTAGGTGGCGCCGATGGCGTAGGCGATGCGTGACCGGGACAGCTTCAGGCTGGCGCCGATCAGGCCCAGCACCAGTCCCACCAGCAGTCCGCCGGCCCCGACCCTGAGGGTCATCAGGGTGCCCAGCAGCAGCTGGTCGCCGAAGCCCTGCAGGTCAAACACGGGAGGGGAACGGTCCGCAACTGCGTGCGCATGAACGCGCATGCGGGGCAATGGGTTTCCGGGACACCGGCCAGCAGCGAGGCAGGATCCTGGCACGGGCCGCGGGGTGCGGCCATCCCTGCAGGAAACGTCGGCGGCAGGGACGCCGCCGTCGAGCGTACAGGGATGTATTCACAGCGGTTTCCGGAAGGGATGGCCGCAGCCCGCGGCCCCCCCGCAACGGCCCGCCGGCTGCGCCGGGAGGCACGGGGGGCCGTGGGGCCGATAGCGGCTGCCGATCGCCGGTCGAATCCATCTCTGCTGGCTGCCGGTGCCGGTGTCGTCTCCTTCCGGTCGCCGGCTCAGTAGATGGAGAAGGGGAAGTACTTGGCGTTGATCCGGTCATAGGTGCCATCGGCACGAATGGCGTCGATCGCCTTGTTGAAGCGCTCCCTCAGCTTGTCCTCACCCTTGCGCACGGCGATGCCGATCTGGTCGCCGATGTCGATCGGGTCACCGATAAACTGGAACTCTTTCCCCTGGGGCGACTTGAGCCAGTCGTAGCCGGGCAGCCGGTCGGTCACCAGCACGTCGATACGGCCGGAGGCCAGGTCCAGGTAGGCGTTCTCCTGGGTGTCGTAGAGCTTCACCCGGGCGCCCTTGATCTTCTGCGCGTGCTCGGCGGCGATGGTGGCACGCTGGGCGCCGATGCTGAGGCCGCTCAGGTTGCCCGGATCCACCTTGCTGCCCTTCCTGGCGATCAGGGCCAGGCTGTTGGAGTAGTAGCGGTCGGTGAAGTCGACCGCCTTCTTGCGCTCGTCGGTGATCGACATGGAGGCGATGATGGCGTCGTACTTGCCCGCCAGCAGGCCGGGGATGATGCCGTCCCAGTCCTGGGTGACGAAGACGCAGTCGGCGCCCATCTTGTCACACAGGGCCTTGGCGATATCGATGTCGAAGCCGGCCAGCTTGCCGTTCTTGTCGATCATGTTGAAGGGGGGATAGGCGCCCTCCGTTCCGATCCGGATCTTGTCCGCCAGCGCGTGGCCGGAGACCAGTATCAGTGCCATCAGTACCAGTAGCATTTTTTTCATTGTTTCTTCTCTCCTCGTTGCAGGTTCTTCTTTGATCCGGATGACAGGGATCCGGGGATGCTCCACCTGGTTCGGGGTTCAGCCCGACCTGTCGGGCTCGCGCCCGATGAACTGACGCATGCGCGGTGACGACGGATTGTCGAACACCTGACGGGCGGGGCCATACTCCTCCACACAGCCCTGGTGCAGAAACATGAGATGGGAGGAGACGTCGCGGGCGAATCCCATCTCGTGGGTCACCACCAGCATGGTACGTCCCTCCTCGGCCAGGCTGCGCATCACCTGCAGCACCTCCCCCACCAGTTCGGGGTCGAGGGCCGAGGTGGGCTCGTCGAAC
>DRKP01000010.1 GCA_011051715.1 Sedimenticola thiotaurini
AGACCGACCGCGCCTGCCCGGCGGCGTTGCCGGTATAGCCGGCCGGCGTCAACGCCTTCAATGCTGCCCTGGCCTCGTCCGGGATGTCGAGGCCGTCGACGAAACGGATCAGCTCGGCACGGGTGACCCGCTGTCCGCGGGTCAGCTCCTTCAGTTTCTCATAGGGCTTGTCGATGCCGTAGCGCCGCATCACCGTCTGGATGGGTTCCGCCAGCACCTCCCAGTTCTGTTCCAGATCCTCCAGCAGGCGGGCCTCGTTGGCTTCCAGCTTGCCGATGCCCCGGATCATGGATTGCAGGGCGATGCTGGTGTAGGCGATGCCGACCCCCATGTTGCGCAATACCGTGGAGTCGGTCAGGTCCCGCTGCCAGCGGGAGACCGGCAGCTTGCGCGCCAAGTGGTCGAACAGGGCGTCTGCCAGTCCCAGGTTGCCCTCGGCGTTCTCGAAATCGATCGGGTTCACCTTGTGCGGCATGGTGGAGGAGCCCACCTCGCCGGCGACCGTCTTCTGCCTGAAATAACCGAGGGAGATGTAGCCCCAGACGTCGCGGCAGAAGTCGATGCAGACGGTGTTGAAGCGGGCCACGGCATCGAACAGCTCGGCCATGTAGTCATGGGGTTCGATCTGGGTGGTATACGGGTTCCACTCCAGGCCGAGGGACTCGACGAAGGCACGTGCCAGTCCGGGCCAGTCGATCTCCGGATAGGCGGCGAGGTGGGCGTTGTAGTTGCCGACGGCGCCGTTGATCTTGCCCAGGATGGTGACCGATGCGACCTGGTCGCGCTGGCGCTGCAGACGCCGCACCACATTGGCCATCTCCTTGCCCAGGGTGGAGGGCGAGGCCGGCTGACCGTGGGTACGGCACAGCATCGGCAGGTCGGCATGTTGGTGGGCGAGCTGACGTATCGCCCGGATCACCTCGTCCATCTGTGGCAGCAGCACCTGGCCACGGCCCTCGCGCAGCATCAGGGCATGGGAGAGGTTGTTGATGTCCTCGGAGGTGCAGGCAAAGTGGATGAACTCACTGATCGCCTCCAGCTCCCGGTTGCCACCGATCCGCTCCTTGAGGAAGTACTCCACCGCCTTGACGTCGTGGTTGGTGGTGCGCTCGATGTTCTTCACCCGCCGGGCGTCCTCCAGGCTGAAGTTGGCGGCGATACCGTCGAGAATGTTGCGGGCGTGCTTGCTCAGGGGCGGCACCTCGTCGATCCCGGGATGGTCCGCCAGCGCCTGCAGCCAGCGCACCTCGACCAGTACCCGGTGGCGGATCAGGCCATACTCGCTGAAGATCGGGCGCAGGTCGGCGCACTTGCCGCCATAGCGGCCGTCGATGGGGGAAACGGCGGTCAGGGTCGAGAGTTCCATGATGGTCCTGTGTTCGGTATGCCGGAAGCGGGCGAAGGGCCGGGATTATAGCACTGCTCAGGAGGCGGATTCAGCGCACCCGCCCTCCGCCAGCAGGGCGCGGGCGGTGGTGGCGAGACGGCGACGCCGGAGCAGGAGCTGCAGCCGCCCGCCACCGCACTGGCGCCACAGCATGGCGGCGCGGATGCCGGCCAGCAGCAGGGCGCGGATGCGGTTGACGTTGTCCGGATTGTGCAGGTGGGTGGGTTCCCCCCGGACCATGATGCGCGGCTGCAGGGTGCTGATGGTGCGGCTGTAGATCTCCGCCAGCCCGGCGAGGATATTGGGATGGGTCATCGGGAAGTGATCCAGCCGCGCCGCCGTGGTCTCTATACCGGCGGCGATCTCCGCCAGCATCGGTCGCTTGCGTGCGAGCTTCCGCTCCAGATGCATCAACGCGATCACGTAACGGGTGGTGTCCATGTCCCGGTCGGCGCCTCCATCCAGCTGCCGCAGCAGGGAGAGGAGGCCATGGCGGATGCCGGCGACGCCGCCGTAGACCGAGGTCGTGGTGTCCGGATCGGTCTGGAACAGGCTGTAGATGCTGTGCCCGACGGCATCGGCGTCGGCCATGCCGTGACGGGCGATCCGGGCTGCCAGGTCGGCGGCCTGGAAGATCCCGGCGAGGGCGATGCAGCGGTCGCGGTCACTCCTCATCGGTCGTCTCCCGCTGGTCCAGGGTCCGCTCGATGATGCCGCCGCCGAGGCAGCTGCGCCCCTGGTAGAAGACGATCGACTGTCCCGGGGTCATGGCCCGCTGCGGCGTGTCGAACCGGACCCGGCAACGGTCCTGGCCGGCCGCATCCAGGCGGCACGTCTGCAGCGGCTGGCGGTGGCGCATGCGCGCCTGGCAGGACAGTGGCAGTGGCGGCGGTTCGCCCGCCACCCAGTGCAGCCGCGTCGCCTCCAGTGCCGTGCTCATCAGCCACGGGTGGTCGTGCTGCTGGGCCACCACCAGGCGGTTGCCAGCCAGATCCTTCCCCACCACGAACCAGGGCGCCTCGCCGGCCCCGGCGGGGCCGCCGATGCCCAGCCCCCTGCGCTGACCCAGGGTGTGGTACATCAGTCCCTGGTGGCGGCCGATCTCGCGTCCTTCCGGGGTGACGATGGGGCCGGGGCTGGCCGGCAGGTAGCGGGCCAGGAAGTCACGGAAGCGGCGCTCGCCGATGAAGCAGATGCCGGTACTGTCCCTGCGCGCATGGTTGGGCAGCCCGGCATCCCGGGCGATCCGGCGCACCTCGGCCTTGGTCAGCCCGCCCAGAGGGAAGCGGCTGTGGCGGAGCTGGTACTGGTCGAGCTGGTAGAGGAAGTAGGTCTGGTCCTTGTTCTCGTCGCGGGCGCGCAGCAGTTCCACGCCACCATCCCCCGAGTGCACGACGGCGTAATGGCCGGTGGCGATGGCGTCCCAGCCCAGCTCCAGGGCATGATCCAGAAAGGCGCGGAACTTGATCTCCCGGTTGCAGAGCACATCCGGATTGGGGGTGCGACCGGCCCGGTATTCGGCCAGAAAATGTTCGAACACCCGGTCCCAGTACTCGGCGGAGAAGTTGATGGTGTGCAGCCGGATGCCCAGGTGATCGGCCGCGGCACGGGCATCGGCCAGATCCTCGGCGGCGGCGCAGTGGCCGCTGTCGTCGTCCTCCTCCCAGTTCTTCATGAACAGGGCCTCGACCCGGTGTCCCTGCCGCAGCAGGAGCAGGGCCGCCACCGCCGAGTCGACGCCGCCGGAGAGACCGACCAGGATGCGCATGGCGTCAGTCGGCATCGGTCGCTCCGGCTGGGGTGCCATCACCGGCGATGGTCGTCGTCTCCGCCGCCGGCTCGATGCCGCGTCGCCACGACTCCAGCGGCTGGATGTAGGGGGGCTCGCCATTGGCCAGATACCAGGAGTCGACGGCGTAGCGCCGGCCGCTGTCCAGTTCCTGGATGACGGCGGTCCAGTGGAAGTCGAACAGCCAGGGGTTGCGGGATTCGCGGGGCAGCACCCGGTGCCTTCGCAGCAGTCCCCGCTGCGCCAGCAGCTCCAGGTAGGTATGGCTGTTGATGGATTCGGCCACGCAGTCCAGCTGACCGGGATCGGCCGGGTCGCCCTCGTTGCGGGGGCGGTCGCGCCAGGTGCCGGTGAGGGCCCCGGCCAGGGTCTCGAGGCGGGCGATGGCGCGCCGGATCGCGGTCCGCTCCGCGGCGGCCGGCTGCCCGGCCGGAAACAGCCGTTCGATGCCGTGCCAGTCATCGGCGGACAGGCGGATGGTGACCGGATGGTCGCAGTTGTACTCGGTGCAGACCGGCAGCGATGGCGGGGCGCCCGCGGCCAGACCCCACCAGAGCAGCATGACGAGCGGCCAGGGCCTCATCTTCCTGAACCGGAACCGGAGAGGCGATCTGCCGGGGGCGACGGGCATGGCGGCCGGGTCAGTGTCCGAGATCGTGCAGCAGGGAGAGGGGGTGGCGGGCCCCGGCCCGGTAGTCGTCGATGCAGCGCAGCACCATCGGACTGCGCAGGCGCATGGGATCGGCGGCCAGCTCCTCGCGGGACAGCCACAGGGTGCGCAGGATGCCGTTGTCCAGGGGCAGTTCCGGCCGGTGATCGTGACAGCGGCCGTGGAAACAGAAGCGGATGTAGGTGGCGCCATCCGGCGGCACCTGCCAGCGGTAGATGCCCACCAGCCCCTCGGGAGTGAACTGCCAGGCGGTCTCCTCCAGGGTCTCCCGCATCACCGCCTCCACCAGGCTCTCGCCCGCTTCCAGGTGGCCGGCCGGCTGGTTGATCACCTGCAGTCCGTTGCGCGTCATCTCCTCGACCAGCAGGTAGCGTCCGTCACGCTCGATCAGGGCGGCGACAGTGGTGTGGGCCATCCATTCCATGGCCCTGGATTCTACCCCAAATCAGCCCCCCGGGAGTCGTTCACCCCTCACTCCTCACTCCTCACTCCTCACTCCTCACTCCTCACTCCTCACTCCTCACTCCTCACCATAGGCCATTGCCCGACTGCAGATGCCGGCACGACGGCGGAGGGGGGATTGTGCGCCCCGTGCGTCAGCCGGCCACGACCCGGTTGCGACCCTGGCTCTTGGCCTGGTAGAGGGCGGTATCGGCCCGTTCCAGCAGGCGGTCGATGTCGTCGTCCTGCTGCAGCATGGCGACGCCGATGCTGATGGTGACGGAGACGTCCCGGTCCGGCAGCGGGTGCAGTCGTTCGATGTTGTGGCGGATCCGCTCGGCCAGCTTCAGGCTCCCCTCCAGGCTGGTGCCTGAGAGCAGGATGACGAACTCCTCACCGCCATAGCGGAACAGGGCGTCGCTGTCGCGGATGCTCCTGTCGGCGCACTGGGCCACGGCCTTCAGGGCCTGGTCGCCATAGAGGTGGCCAAAGCGGTCGTTGATCGTCTTGAAGTGGTCGATATCCAGCAGCAGCACCGACAGCTCGGTGCCCTGGCGCCGGGACAGCTCGATGGCCCGTACCAGGCTGTCCTTCATGGTGCTGCGATTCTTCACCCCGGTCAGGGGATCGATCATGGCCGACTGGACGGCGCGCTGGTAGAGCAGGGCATTGCGCAGGGGATAGAGCAGGGCGGCCAGCAGGTTCTCCGCCGTCTCCATCTCCTCGCGGCTGAACGGGTGGTCCCGGTGCAGCTTCAGGTCACCCAGCTCCTCGCTGGAGACGATCAGCCGGTATTCACAGCTGTGCCCGGTCTGTTGCCCGAGGGCGATGGAGATATCGAGGCTGGTGAAGTGGTAGACGAGACCGTCGAAGGCGATGAAGCGGCCCAGCTCCTTGGCGAACAGGGCCATCAGTTCATTGATCTCCAGAGTGGTCTGGAGGATCCCGGTCAGGGCAAGGATCCGGGAGGTGGCCGGTTGTTGTGCCGCTGTCTGACTGCCGCCGCGGTTCGCTGGATGAGTGGCCACGTTGTCATCACTCCCTGTTCTGCGTTGCATCTGGCTCGGGCTGTTCATGGTCTGCGGTCACCTGCTGGTGAAACGGTTCGTGCCCCGACTGAAGCCAGATTCGTGCCAAATATAAAATCACCAATAGAAACAATAGATAATCAAAAGAACCTCATTCTGCGGCGGAATTCTGTCGCCTACCTGCGCGCGAAAGCAGACGGATCCCCGTCACCCGCCGGGGAGGGGAATCACCCACCTTCCCCCTGCAGCAGTGCCTCCGCGTCCAGAGCCTGCCCGCGGATCTCCCGGCTCTCCGGGCCCATCAGCCAGAGATAGAGCGGCATCAGGGTCGCCGGCGGTTTCACCTCCTGCGGGTCCTCGCCCGGGTAGGCGTGGGCCCGGAGGTTGGTCCGGGTGGGACCCGGGGCGATACTGTTGACCCGGATGGGGCTGTTGCGCAGCTCCTGGGCCAGCACCTGCATCAACCCCTCGATACCGAACTTGGAGACGGCGTAGGCCCCCCAGTAGGCCTTTGCCCGCCGCCCTACCCGGTCGGACGTGAACAGCAGCGCCGCATCCCCGGCCCGGCGCAACAGCGGCAGGCAGGCCTGGGTGAGCAGGAAGGGGGCGTTGAGGTTCACCTGCATCACCTGGAACCAGGTCTGGGCGTCGTAGTCGTCGATCCGGCTGAGCAGGCGGACCTGGGCGGCATTGTGCAGCAGGCCGTGGAGGGGGCCGAAGGTCTCCTCCAGGGTGGTGGCGAGCTGCTGGTAGTCCTCCTCCCGGGCACCCTGCAGATCCATCGGGTAGATCGCCGGCTGGGGCGAACCCTCCTCCTCGATGGCGTCGTAGACCGATTCGAGCCCGGTCACGTCCCGGTCCAGCAGGATGACGGTGGCACCATGGCGGGCGTAGGCGAGGGCCGCCTCCCGGCCGATACCGTAGGCGGCCCCGGTCACCAGGATGTGGCGGTCGGCGAGGAGGTCGGTGGCGGGCTGGTAATCGAACATGGCGTTGGATTTCCTGAGTCTCGGTCGGTTCAAATCGCGGTGGCGGTATCTTGCAGGACCCAGGGAAGGATCTCCCGCGGAGCCTCGATCATGCCATCCGCCTGCCAGTCCCGCGGGTCGTCCTGCTCCTCGATATAGCCGAACAGGGCCGCCAGGGTGGTGGTGCCGGCCCGGTTGCCGGCCTCGATGTCCCGCCGGGCGTCGCCCACGTAGAGGGTTTGGGCGGGGGCCACCGAGGCCGCCTCGCAGGCGTACAGGATGGGATCGGGATGGGGCTTGCGCCGCTCCAGGGTGTCGCCGCTGACGATGGCGGCGGCACGCCGGTCCAGCCCCAGCTGCCGCATCAGCGGGTCGGTGAGCCAGGCCGGCTTGTTGGTAACCACCCCCCAGGGAATGTCCCTCTGTTCCAGCCACGCCAGTACCTGCTCCATGCCGGGGAACAGGCGTGTCTCCCGGGTCAGGTTGGCCAGGTAGATGTCGAGAAAGCGCTGCCGCAGGGTGTCGAACTCCGGGTGTTCCGGTCCGATGCCGAAGCCGAGCCGGATCAGGGCGATACCGCCGTGGGAGACGTGGGGGCGGATGGCGGCGAACGGGAGCGCCTCCCGCCCCTGCCGGAGCAGGGTCTGGTTCAGCGCGTAGGCCAGGTCCGGCGCCGTGTCCGCCAGGGTGCCGTCGAGATCGAACAGGACCAGCCGGTGTGTCGGCTCAGGAGTCGGCATCTTTGCGGCAGAGGACCATGTAGTTGACGTCCACGTCTCCCGCTTCCAGCCGGTAGCGGCGGGTCAGGGGGTTGTAGACCAGGCCGGTGATGTCGCCGGTCTCCAGGCCGGCGGCGCGGATCCAGCGGTCCAGCTCCGATGGCCGGATGAACTTGGCGTAGTCGTGGGTCCCCTTCGGCAGCAGGCCGAGGATGTATTCGGCACCGACGATGGCGAACAGGTAGGACTTCGGGTTGCGGTTGAGAGTGGAGAAGAAGACCTGCCCCCCCGGCTTCACCAGATCGGCACAGGCCTGTACCACCGAACCCGGGTCGGGTACGTGCTCCAGCATCTCCATGCAGGTGACGATGTCGAACGAGGCCGGCTGTTCCCGCGCCAGCCGCTCCGCCGGGATGCGTTCGTAGTGGACCTCGAGGCCGCTCTCGAGCAGGTGCAGCCGGGCCACCTCCAGCGGTGCCTCGCCCATGTCGATGCCGGTTACATCGGCGCCACGGGCGGCCATGCTCTCGGCCAGGATGCCGCCGCCGCAGCCCACGTCCAGCACCCGCTTGCCGGCCAGGCCGGCATGGCGGTCGATGTAGTCCAGCCGCAGCGGGTTGATCTCGTGCAGTGGCTTGAATTCGCTCTCCGGGTCCCACCAGCGGGCGGCCAGTTCCTCGAACTTGCGGATCTCGGCGTGGTCGACGTTGGCGGAATGGCCGGTCATGGCAGGGGTTCCGGGGTGGTTGCTGAGGCCGGGATTATACCGCCTGCCCGGCGCCGGGGACAGGCGGGGACCCGTGCGCCGCCAGCGGCACGACGGCTACTACTCCAGTGTCTCCTGCACGATACCGTCGAGGAACTCCAGCAGTGCCCGTTCCGCGTCGGCGGCGTCGCCCAGCATGCGCGGGCGGCGGAAGGCGAGGTAGACGCCATCGTCTGCCGTCGCCTTCTGGAAGATGCTGATGGTAAGCGGGCAGGTGGCCATGTTGGCCGGATGGGCGAGGGACATCCGGTAGGAGAGGGGGATGCTGCAGAACTCCAGTGATTCCGCCTTCCGGTAGATGCGCCGGGTGAGGCCGGTATCGGCGGCGGTGCGTTCCAGCATGTCGCCGATGTGCAGGGTATTGGTGATCTTGATGCCCTGGCCCTCGATGGCGGTCACCAGGGCGTCGCGGACGTCGTCGTAGCCGTCGTCGCTCCGGTAGACCACGATCGGGGAGTCGGCCGGGGTGACAGGTTCGACCGCCACTGCCGGCGCGGCCATGAGAAGCAGCAGGATGGTTGGAAGGCGCATGCTCGGTGTTCTCCTTTGGTAATTGTGAATTGCGTGGTCATCGCCGGCAGCGGCACGCCCCGCACTCCTCACTCCTCACTCCTCACCCCCTCAGAGTGTCACCGCGGCCGATGCGTTCCTGCCACTCCCGGGTGCGGGCGCCCAGCTCCGCCTCGTCGATGGTGGTGAGGCGCCCCTCCCGCACCACCTGGCGCCCCGCCACCCAGACGTCGCTCACCTGGTCCCGGCCGGTGGCATAGACCAGCTGGGAGAGGGGGTGGTAGAGCGGCTGGTTCTCCACCCGGCCCAGGTCGACGGCAGTGATGTCGGCCGCCTTCTGCGGCTCCAGCGAGCCGGTCTCGCCGGCGATGCCGAGGGCCGTGGCGCCGTTCAGAGTGGCCATGCGCAGGGCATCGGCGGCGGGCAGGGCGCTGGCGCTCCCGGCCACCCCCTTGGCCAGCAGGGCGGCGGTGCGCATCTCGCCGAGCAGGTCCAGGTCGTTGTTGCTGGCGGCGCCGTCGGTGCCGAGGGCGACGTTGATACCGGCCTCCAGCAGTTGTGCCACCGGGCAGAAGCCGGAGGCCAGCTTCAGGTTCGATTCGGGGCAGTGCACCACGCTGCCGCCACGGCTGGCGAACAGTTCGATCTCTTCATCCTCGAGCTGGGTCATGTGCACCGCCATCAGGGCGGGGGAGAGCAGCCCCAGTTCGTCCAGCCGCCGCAGCGGCCGGTTGCCAAAGTCGGCCAGCCCCTGCTTCACCTCGTCCCGGGTCTCGTGCACGTGCATGTGGATCGGGATCTCCAGCTCGTCGGCCAGGGTGCGGACCCGTTCCAGCGGTGCGTCGGAGACCGAATAGGGGGCGTGGGGGGCGAAGGCGGTGGTGATCAGGCTGTCGTTGCGGAACTGGTCGTGTACCGCCAGGCCGCGCTGCAGGTAGTCGTCGGCGTTCCCGGCCCAGGCCGAGGGGAAGTCGATCAGGATCAGTCCCACCACCGCCCGCATCCCGGCGGCGGCGGTGACCTGGCCGGTCACGTCCGGGAAGAAGTACATGTCGTTGTAACAGGTGACGCCGCCGCGCAGCATCTCCGCCACCGCCAGCCGGGTGCCGTCGGCGACGAACTCCTCGCTCACCCAGCGCCGCTCGGCCGGCCAGATGTGTTCATTGAGCCAGGTCATCAATGGCAGGTCGTCGGCCAGCCCGCGCAGCAGTGACATGGCGGCGTGGGTGTGGGCGTTGACCAGCCCCGGGATCAGGGCGTGCCGGTGCAGCTCGTGCTCGCTCGCCGCCTGGTAGCTCTCGCGCGCCTCGCTGCTGGGCAGGATGGCCAGGATGCGGCCGGCATGGACGGCGATGGAGTGATACTCCAGCACTTCGCCGTGGGGTTCCACCGGAATCACCCAGCGGGCATGGATCAGGGTGTCGATATTCACCGGGATCGGGACGTCTTGTGCATGTCGATGACCCTTGGTCGTGGTGTACGATAGCCGAATTTGCCACGGGTGGACCACAGATGGAAGCCAGACCCCTCGAAATCCGCGCCGACGCCGATCATGCCATCGTCTGGGAGAACGACCGGCTCTACCTGCTGGACCAGCGCCTGCTGCCGGCCCGGGAACGCTATCTGGAGCTGCAGGACGCCGCGGCCACCGCCGCGGCCATCACCGATATGGTGGTGCGCGGGGCGCCGGCCATCGGCATCACTGCCGCCTATGGCGTGGTGCTGGCGGCACGATCCGGCTTCGCCGGCGCGGGGTCGGGATGGCGCGACGCCATCGATGCGGACCTGCAGCGACTGGCGGCGTCGCGCCCCACCGCGATCAACCTGTTCTGGGCCCTGCGCCGGATGCAGCGGCTGATCGCACGGTTGCCGGCGGAGCAGGACCCGGAACCGGCGCTGCTGGCCGAGGCGCGGGCGATCCATTCCGAGGACGTGGCGGCGAACCGCACCCTGGGGGAGCTGGGTGCCGCCCTGATCGACGGCCCCACCGGCGTCATCACCCACTGCAATGCCGGTGCCCTGGCCACTGGCGGCTATGGCACCGCCCTTGGGGTGGTGCGCAGCGGCTTCGCCGCCGGGACCATCGAATGCGTCTATGCCGACGAGACCCGGCCCTGGCTGCAGGGGTCGCGGCTCACCGCCTGGGAGCTGGTGCGCTCGGGCATCCCCGTGACCCTGCTCGCCGACGGCGCTGCCGCCAGCCTGCTGCGCCGGGGCGGGGTGGGGTGGGTGATCGTCGGTTCCGACCGCATCGCCGCCAATGGGGACGTCGCCAACAAGATCGGCACCTACGGCCTGGCGGTGGCGGCACGCCATCACGGGGTGAAGGTGATGGTGGCGGCACCCACCTCCACCATCGATCTGCAGACGCGGGACGGTGCGGCGATCCCGATCGAGCAGCGGGCGGCGGACGAAGTGCTGGGCTGCGCCGGAGTACGGGTGGGCGCGGCCGGCGCGGAGGCGTGGAACCCGGTGTTCGACGTCACCCCGGCCGGGCTGGTGGACGCCATCGTCACCGAACGGGGCGTGGTCCTGGAACCGACGGCGGAAAAGATGGCCGAATTGATGGCAAAACCCCCTCAGAAGCCCTGAACGCCGTTTTACCGGCCTTTTTTTCCAGGCGCTACCCCTCCCGATATGGTATGATGCACGGCTGGATTTGAGCTGTTTGTGCTGTCCTGCCGAAGGCGGCGGGATCGCTGTGCCGTATCGAGGACCCCCGAGCGCCTATGACCGAATTCGCCAAAGAAGTCCTTCCGGTCAATCTCGAAGACGAGATGAAACAGTCCTACCTCGATTACGCCATGAGCGTGATCGTGGGCCGGGCCCTGCCCGACGTGCGCGACGGGCTGAAACCGGTGCACCGGCGTGTGCTCTATGCCATGAGCGAGCTGGGCAACGACTGGAACAAGCCGTACAAGAAGTCGGCCCGCGTCGTCGGTGACGTGATCGGTAAATACCATCCCCACGGCGACACCGCGGTCTACGACACCATCGTGCGCATGGCCCAGCCCTTCTCCATGCGCTACATGCTGATCGACGGCCAGGGCAACTTCGGCTCGGTCGACGGTGATGCCCCCGCCGCCATGCGCTACACCGAGGTGCGCATGGCCCGGATCGCCCACAGCATGCTGGACGACCTGGACAAGGAGACGGTCGACTTCATCCCCAACTACGACGAGTCGGAGCACGAGCCGTCGGTGCTGCCGGCGCGTCTTCCCAACCTGCTGGTCAACGGCTCCGCCGGCATCGCCGTCGGCATGGCCACCAACATCCCGCCCCACAACCTGGGCGAGGTGATCGACGGCTGCATCGCCCTGATCGACCGGCCGGAGCTGACCATCGACCAGCTGATGGCCCACATTCCCGGGCCCGATTTCCCCACCGCCGCCATCATCAACGGCGCCCACGGCATCCGCGAGGCCTACCACAGCGGCCGGGGCCGCATCTACCTGCGCGCCCGGGCGGAGATCGAGAACGAGGACAACGGCCGCCAGCGCATCGTCGTCCATGAGCTGCCCTATCAGGTGAACAAGGCGCGGCTGCTGGAGAAGATCGCCGAGCTGGTGAAGGAGAAGAAGATCGAGGGCATCACCGAGCTGCGCGACGAGTCCGACAAGGAGGGCATGCGCATGGTGATCGAGCTGCGCCGCGGCGAGGTGGCCGAGGTGGTGCTCAACAACCTGTACCAGCACACCCAGATGCAGAGCGTGTTCGGCATCAACATGGTGGCGCTGGTGGATGGACGCCCGCGGCTGCTGAACCTGAAGCAGATGCTCGAATTCTTCATCCGCCACCGGCGCGAGGTGGTGACCCGGCGGACCCTCTACGATCTGCGCAAGGCGCGCGACCGGGCCCATGTGCTGGAGGGGCTGGCGGTGGCCCTGGCCAATATCGACGAGGTGATCGAGCTGATCCGGGCCGCCTCCAGCCCGGCCGAGGCGAAGCAGGCCCTGCTCGCCCGCCACTGGCGTTCCGGCACCGTGGAGGCGATGCTGGAACGGGCCGGGGCCGACGCCTCGCGGCCCCAGGGACTGGCGCCGGAGTTCGGTCTGACGGAGCAGGGCTACCGTCTTACCGAGATCCAGGCCCAGGCGATCCTGGACCTGAAGCTGCACCGGCTCACCGGCCTGGAACAGGACAAGATCCTCAACGAATACAGCGATATCGTCGACAGGATCCGGGAACTGCTGGAGATCCTGTCGAGCCCGGACCGGCTGTTGCGGGTGATCCGCGACGAGCTGGCCGAGATCCGTGAGCAGTACGGCGACGAGCGCCGCACCGAGATCATCCAGAGCAGGCTGGACCTGACCCTGGAGGATCTGATCACCGAGGAGGACGTGGTGGTCACCCTCTCCCACGCCGGCTACGCCAAGGCCCAGTCCCTCGACACCTACCGGGCGCAGCGGCGTGGCGGCAAGGGCAAGACCGCCACCGCCACCCGGGACGAGGATTTCGTCGACCAGCTGTTCGTGGCCAACACCCACGACACCATTCTCTGCTTCTCCAGCCGCGGCCGGGTGTACTGGCTGAAGGTGTACGAGCTGCCCCAGGCCGGACGCAACGCCCGCGGCAAGCCGATCGTCAACCTGCTGCCGCTGGAGAAGGGGGAGCGCATCAACGCGGTGCTGCCGATCCGGGAGTACGCCGAGGGGCGCTACGTGTTCATGGCCACCAGCTCGGGCACGGTGAAGAAGACCCGTCTCACCGATTTCTCCCGCCCCCGCGCCAGCGGCATCATCGCGGTCGACCTGCGCGACGACGACCAGCTGGTGGGGGTGGCCATCACCGATGGTACCAGCGACGTGATGCTGTTCAGCTCCGCCGGCAAGGCGATCCGTTTCCGCGAGGAACAGGTTCGCACCATGGGACGCACCGCCTGCGGCGTGCGCGGCATCCGGCTGGAGCCGGGCCAGCGGGTCATCTCCCTGATCATCACCAATGGCGAGGGCACGGTGCTGACGGTGACCGAGAACGGCTTCGGCAAGCGCACCCCGGTGGCCCAGTTCCCGGTCAAGGGCCGGGGCGGCAAGGGGGTGATCTCGATCCGGACCTCGGCCCGAAACGGCGACCAGATCGGCGCCATCCTGGTGGAGGAGGAGGACGAGATCATGCTGATCACCGACGGTGGCACCCTGGTGCGGACCCGGGTGGCGGACGTCTCGGTGATGGGGCGCGATACCCAGGGCGTCACCATGATCCGCCTCGCCAAGGGCGAGAGGCTGGTCGGCATCGCCCGCATCGAGTCCCTCGACGAAAACGAAGAGCACGCCGACGGCGAGCCGGGCGGGGAGTGACGGCCCGGCGGGGGCTTCATCGGGACGGGAGGGGATCGAGGGAACGGTGCCTCGGCAGGTCTCCCATCTCTCCCCGGTGAAACCAGGATCCAATCGACCAACGAAGTAGCGGAGAACCCAACGATGTCCAGAGTCTACAATTTCAGCGCGGGCCCTGCGGCCCTGCCGGAAGAGGTGCTGCGGCAGGCCCAGGAAGAGATGCTCGACTGGCATGGTGCCGGCATGTCGGTGATGGAGATGAGTCACCGGGGCAGGGAGTTCCTCTCCATCGCCGAGCAGGCCGAGGCCGACCTGCGCGAGTTGATGGGGATTCCGGACGACTACCGGGTGCTGTTCCTGCAGGGCGGTGCCTCCAGCCAGTTCGCCATGGTGCCCATGAACCTGCTGCAGGGGAAGGGCAGCGCCGACTACATCAACACCGGCTCCTGGTCGAAGAAGGCGATCGCCGAGGCAAAACGCTATTGTGAGGTGAAGATCGCCGGCGCCTCGCCCGAGGGGGTGCTGGCGGTGCCGGCCGCGGAGGATCTGCAGCTCGATCCCGCCGCCGCCTACGTCCATTACACCCCGAACGAGACCATCCAGGGGGTGGAGTTCCCCTACGTGCCGGAGACCGGTGACGTGCCGCTGGTGGCGGACTTCTCCTCCACCATCCTGTCACGTCCGGTGGAGGTGTCGAAATACGGCATCATCTATGCCGGGGCGCAGAAGAACATCGGCCCGGCCGGCCTGACCGTGGTCATCGTCCGTTCCGATCTCATCGGTGAACCGTTGCCCGGCACCCCGACCATGTTCAACTACGCCACCATGGCCGAGGCGGGCTCCATGTACAACACCCCGCCCACCTACGCCTGGTACCTGGCGGGGCTGGTATTTCAGTGGCTCAAGCGCAACGGCGGGCTGGAGGTGATGGCGGTGGTCAACGAGCGCAAGGCGGAGTCCCTCTACGCCGCCATCGACGGCTCCGACTTCTATCACAACCCGGTGGAGCCGGCCTGCCGCTCCTGGATGAACGTGCCCTTCACCCTGGCCGATCCGGAGCTGGATGCCACCTTCCTGGCGGAGGCCAAGGAGGCGGGGCTGGTCACCCTGAAGGGGCACCGCTCGGTCGGCGGCATGCGCGCCAGCATCTACAACGCGATGCCGGAGGAGGGGGTGCAGGCGCTGATCCAGTTCATGGCCGAGTTCGAGAGGCGGCATGGCTGAGCGGCCGGAAAGAAGCAATATTAAGGTTGAGAAATCATGTACAAGATATTGACATTGAACAATATTTCCGTGGCCGGCCTGGACCGGCTACCGCGGGAGGAGTACGAGGTGGCGTCGGAGATCGCCCATCCGGACGCGATCCTGCTGCGCTCCTACAAGATGCACGACATGGAGATTCCGGCAACGGTGAAGGCGATCGGCCGCGCCGGTGCCGGGGTCAACAACATCCCGGTGGAGCGGGTGACCCGGCAGGGCATCGCCGTGTTCAACGCCCCGGGGGCCAACTCCAACGCGGTCAAGGAGCTGGTGGTTGCCGGCATGCTGATGGCGGCGCGCAACCTGGGGCCGGCCTGGGACTTCGCCCGCGGGCTCAGCGGCGACGACACCGAGATCTCGAAGGCGGTGGAACAGGGCAAGAAGCAGTTCGTCGGCTTCGAACTGCCGGGCCGCACCCTGGGCGTGATCGGTCTCGGCGCCATCGGTGTGCGGGTGGCCAACGCGGCCCGGGCCCTGGGCATGAACGTGATCGGCTATGACCCCACCATCACGGTGCAGAGCGCCTGGCAGCTCTCCTCCGAGGTGGAGCAGGCCGTCAGCGTGGACGACCTGCTGGTGCGTTCGGACTTCGTCACTTTCCATGTGCCGCTGGTGGATTCCACCCGCCACATGATCAACCAGGAGCGGCTGAAACTGATGAAGAAGGGGGCTGTGCTGCTCAACTTCGCCCGCTCCGGCATCATCGACGACGAGGCGGCGGTGGCGGCCCTGGACGAGGGCAGGCTGTACGCCTACATCTGCGATTTCCCCAGCAACCTGCTGAAGGACCATCCGCGCTGCGTCACCCTGCCGCACCTGGGCGCCTCCACCCGCGAGGCGGAGGAGAACTGCGCCATCATGGTGGCCGAGCAGGTGCGGGACTATCTGGAGAACGGCAACGTCAGGAACTCGGTCAACTTCCCGGCCATCCACCTGTCGCGCAACGGCGGCTTCCGCATCGCCGTGGTCAACTCCAACGTGCCCAACATGGTGGGCCAGGTCTCCACCGACCTGGCCGAGGCCGGCCTCAACATCCTCGACATGGTGAACAAGTCCCGGGGTGACATCGCCGTCACCCTGATCGACGTGGACAAGGAGCCCGGAGCCGGCACCATCGACCGGCTGGCGGCCATCGAGGGCGTGCTGTCGGTGCGCTGTCTGGGCTGCACCCGGGAGGCGTGAGGAGCGGCATGAGTGGCGGTGGCGACGACCGGCTGGCGGCGATCCGTGATCGCATCGACCGGCTCGATCTGCAGATCCAGGAGCTGATCAACCAGCGCGCGGCAGCGGCCAAGGAGGTGGCGCAGATCAAGCTGGAGGAGGACGAGGATGCCTTCTTCTACCGCCCGGAGCGGGAGGCCGCCATTCTCAAGAAGGTGCAGAAGCGCAATACCGGTCCCATGGGGGACGAGGAGATGGCGCGCCTGTTCCGCGAGATCATGTCCGCCTGCCTGGCCCTGGAGCAACCCCTCAACATCGCCTACCTGGGGCCGGAGGGGACCTTCACCCAGGCGGCCGCCCTGAAGCACTTCGGTCACTCCATCAACACCGACCCGCTCGGCTCCATCTCCGATGTGTTCCGGGAGGTGGAGTCGGGCAACGCCCACTACGGCGTGGTGCCGGTGGAGAACTCCACCGAGGGGGTGATCAACCACACCCTGGACATGTTCATCCGCTCGCCGCTGGTGATCTGCGGCGAGGTGAGCCTGCGCATTCACCACCACCTGCTCAGTCTGGAGGCGGATCTGGGTGAGGTGCAGCGGGTCTACTCCCACCAGCAGTCCCTGGCCCAGTGCCGCCTGTGGCTCGACCGCAATCTGCCCAACGCGGAGCAGATCACCGTCGGCAGCAACGCCGAGGCGGCGCGCATGGTGCGGGAGGATCCCGGCTCCGCCGCCATCGCCAGCGAGATGGCGGCGGAGCTGTACAAGCTGAAGGGACTGGCGCGCAACATCGAGGACGAGCCGGACAACACCACCCGTTTCCTGGTGATCGGGCGGCAGAAGGCACTGCCCAGCGGCGACGACAAGACCTCCTTCATCTGTGCCACCCGCAACGTGGCCGGCGGCCTCAGCGCGCTGCTCAATCCGCTCGCCCAACACGGCATCAGCATGACCCGCATCGAGTCGAGGCCGTCACGCCAGGGCAACTGGGACTATGTCTTCTTCATCGACATCGAGGGTCACCAGGACGATCCCCGGGTGGCGGCGGCACTGGAGGACATGCAGCAGGCGGCGCGGATGCTCAAGGTCCTGGGCTCCTATCCCAACGCAGTGCTTTGACGGGGAGAGAGCTCCCCACGTTTTTCACCACGGAGGCACAGAGTCCACCTGTCGACAGCACAATCCCGTCGTTCCGGCGAACCCGGCATTCCGGTGACCCTGTCGTTCCGACGAGCCCGTCACTCTGACGACCCCGTCATTCTGACAAGCCCGTCACTCTGGCGACCCCGTTGTTCCGGCGGCAGGGCAGACCGGGCCCCGTGTCTCTGTGGTGAATGATCGATCCGGCAGACAACCAACAAGGCGCAACCCAATGGAACAACCGACCAACCGCTTTCTCCCCCTCGCCGCCCCCGGCATCGCCAACCTGAAGCCCTATATCCCGGGCAAGCCGGTCTCCGAGCTGGAACGGGAGCTGGGCATCGCCGATTCGGTGAAACTGGCCTCCAACGAGAACCCCCTGGGCTGCAGCGAACGGGCACAGGAGGCGGTCCGTGCCGGGCTGGCGGAGGTGGCACGCTATCCCGACGGTGGCGGCTTCGCCCTGCGCAACGCCCTGGCCGGCAAACATAACGTGGATCCGGCCTGCATCACCCTGGGCAACGGCTCCAACGACGTGCTCGACATGATCGCCCGGGTGTTCCTGGCGCCGGGCCGTGAGTCCCTCTTCTCCCAGCACGCCTTTGCTGTCTATCCCATCAGCAGCCAGGCGGTGGGGGCCACCCTGCGCATCGCCCCGGCCCGCGATTACGGTCACGACCTCGAGGCGATGATGAATCTGGTCGGTGAGACGACCGGCGTGGTCTGGATCGCCAATCCCAACAACCCCACCGGCACCTGGCTCGATGGCGGGGAGCTGGAGGGCTTCGTCGCCGGCCTCCCGGAACGGGTGATCGTGGTGGTCGACGAGGCCTATACCGAATACGTGGACGAGCCGGGTTATCCCGATGCCAGCCGCTGGCTCGACCGTTATCCGAACCTGATCGTCACCCGCACCTTCTCCAAGGCCTACGGGCTGGCCTCGCTGCGGGTGGGCTATGGCCTCTCCCATCCCGATGTGGCCGATCTGCTCAACCGGGTACGCCAGCCGTTCAATGTCAACAGCATGGCTTTGGCGGCAGCCGGGGCGGCCCTGGGAGACCAGGCCTTCATCGAGCGCTCGGTGGCGGTGAACCGGGACGGCATGGCCCAGCTCACCGCAGGATTCGAGCGGCTGGGACTGGACTACATCCCCTCGGTGGGCAACTTCGTCACCATCGATCTGGGCCGGCCGGTGGGGCCGGTGGACCAGGCCCTGTTGCGCGAGGGCTGTATCGCCCGGCCGGTGGCCAACTACGGCCTGCCCAACCACCTGCGGGTGACGGTGGGGCTGGCGGAGGAGAACCGGCGCTTCCTGCAGGCGCTGGAGAGGGTGCTGGCCTGATGCTGATCCGTCGCCTCGCCATCATCGGCGTCGGCCTCATCGGCGGTTCCCTCGCCCGCGACCTGCGGCAGGCCGGAGAGGTGGGCGAGATCGTCGGCTGCGGCCGGGGCCGTGACAACCTGGAGCGCGCTGTCGAGCTGGGGGTGATCGACCGCTGGAGCCACGACCCCGGGGAGGCGGTCGCCGGGGCCGACATGGTGTTCCTGGCAGTGCCCCTGGGGGCGATGGAGCAGACCTTCGCCGCCATGGACGGCCATCTCTCCGACGACGTGGTGATCACCGACGGCGGCAGTGCCAAGGCCAGCGTGGTCGCCGCCTGCGAGGCGGGACTGGGAGGGCTGCCGCCGGGCTTCGTGCCCGGTCATCCCATCGCCGGCACCGAGAACAGCGGCGTCGAGGCCTCCTTCGCCGGGCTGTACCGGAACCGGCGGGTGATCCTCACCCCGCTGCCGAGCTCGTCGGCGGCGGCGCTGGCGCGGGTACGCGCCATGTGGCACGCCTGTGGCGCCGAGGTGACCGAGATGTCGGTGGCCCACCACGACGAGGTGCTGGCCGCCACCTCCCATCTGCCCCACATGCTGGCCTTCAGCCTGGTCGACACCCTGGCGCGGATGAAGGCCAACGACGAGATCTTCCGCTACGCCGCCGGCGGCTTCCGCGACTTCACCCGTATCGCCTCCAGCAACCCGGTGATGTGGCGCGACATCTGCGTCGCCAACCGGGAGGCCCTGGGCGAGGTGATGGAGCGTTATATCCAGGAGATGAGCGAGCTGGCCGAGACCATCCGCCGGGGCGACGGTGACCGCCTGCTGGAGATCTTCAGCCGCGCCAAGGCGGCCCGTGACCGCTACGTGGACGGGTTGCTGGATTCACCTGAATGAGGAATGACGCTGTTCACCGTGGAAGCACGAAGGGCGCGGGTGCCCAGATGAAGACCATCGGCCTGCTCGGCGGCATGAGCTGGGAATCCACCGCCAGCTACTACCGCATCCTCAACCAGGAGACGAAGCGGCGCCTGGGGGGGCTGCACTCGGCCTCCGTGGTGCTGCACAGCGTCGATTTCGAGCCCATCGAGAGGCTGCAGCACGCCGGGCGCTGGGACGAGACCGCCCGTATCCTGGCGTCGGCGGCCCGGGGGGTGGAGGCGGCGGGGGCCGACTTCCTGCTGATCTGCACCAATACCATGCACAGGGTGGCGCCGGAGATCGAGGCGGCCGTGGACATTCCGTTGCTGCACATCGCCGACGCCACCGGTGAGACGATCGTGCAACAGGGATTGAAGCGGGTGGCGCTGCTGGGGACCCGGTTCACCATGGAACAGCCGTTCTACCGCGGCCGGCTGGAGGAGCGCTTCGGGCTCGATGTACTGGTGCCGGATCCGGCGGAGCGGGAGCGGATACACCGGGTCATCTACGATGAACTCTGTCTCGGCTCCATCCGGGGCGATTCGCGGGACGACTATCTCCGTATCATCGCCGGGCTCGGGCGGCGGGGGGCGGAGGGGGTGATCCTCGGCTGCACCGAGATCGCATTGCTGCTGGAGCAGGAGGACACCGGCCTGCCCCTGTTCGACACCACCCGGCTCCACGCCCTGAAGGCGGTGGACCTGGCGCTGGCCGGTGACACTCCCGGATAATCCGTCAACCGGCTCCGGCGTCCCGGGTCCCGCCCACCGGCGGCGCTTCGATGTTTACTTCAACCCATTGCCCGGCTAAGCTTTCCCACCTTTTTTCAGCCGCGTGTCCACGCTGCCGGAGGCCGCTTTGAGTTCAATCCAGCCGCTCCAGTTCCGGGCCGGGCCCGGGGGGCACCTGTCGGGTACCCTGCGGGTGCCGGGCGACAAGTCCATCTCCCACCGGTCGATCATGCTGGGTTCCCTGGCCGGGGGAACCACCAGGGTGAGCGGTTTCCTTGAGGGGGCGGATGCCCTCGCCACCCTGGAGGCCTTTCGCCGCATGGGCGTGGTGATCGAGGGGCCGGACGACGGCAGGGTGGTGATCCACGGCGTCGGGATGGACGGTCTGCGTGCGCCCGACGGGGTGCTGGACCTGGGCAATTCGGGCACCTCCATGCGCCTGCTGTGCGGCCTGCTGGCGGGGCAGGGGATCGGGGTGACCCTGACCGGGGACGCCTCCCTGCGCAGCCGTCCCATGCGGCGGGTGACCGATCCCCTGGCCCGGATGGGGGCACGGATCGACACCTCGGAGCAGGGTACCGCCCCGCTGCATATCCGGCCGGTGGAGGGACTGTACGGCATCGACTACCAGTTGCCGGTGGCCAGCGCCCAGATCAAGTCCGCCCTGCTGCTGGCCGGGCTGTATGCCGATGGTGAGACCTGTGTCACCGAGCCGGCCCCGACCCGGGACCACACCGAACGGATGCTGCAGGGATTCGGCTACCCCGTGCGCCGGGAGGGGGCGCGCATCTGTGTCACCGGCGGTGGCCGCCTGACCGCCTGCGAGCTGGACGTGCCGGCGGACATCTCCTCCGCCGCCTTCTTCCTGGTCGGTGCCAGCATCGCCCCCGGTTCCGATCTGACCCTGCGGCACGTGGGTATCAACCCGACCCGCGACGGGGTGATCACCATCCTGCGCCTGATGGGGGCCGACATCGAGGTGCTGGACCGGCGCGAGGTGGGCGGCGAGCCGGTGGCGGATCTGCGGGTGCGCTCGGCCCCGTTGCACGGGATCCGGATCCCGGAGGAGCAGGTGCCCCTGGCCATCGACGAGTTTCCCGCCCTGTTCATCGCCGCCGCCTGCGCCGACGGAGAGACCCTGCTCAGCGGTGCCGAAGAGCTGCGGGTGAAGGAGAGCGACCGTATCCAGGTGATGGCGGACGGTCTCTCCGCCCTGGGCGTCGACGCGGTGCCGACCCCCGACGGCATGCGCATCCGCGGCGGCGCCATCGGCGGTGGCCGGGTGGACAGCCATGGCGACCACCGCATCGCCATGGCCTTTGCCATGGCCGCTTTGCGGGCCGGGGACGAGATCCTGATCGACGACTGCGCCAACGTGGACACCTCGTTTCCGGGGTTTGCGGAGCTGGCCGCGGGCGCCGGCCTGGACCTGACGGTGCGGGAGGTGCAGCGATGATCCCCGTGATCACCATCGACGGTCCCAGTGGATCCGGCAAGGGGACCATCGCCCGCCTGCTGGCCCGGCGCCTGGGCTGGCGCATCCTGGACAGCGGCGCCCTCTACCGGCTGCTGGGACTGGCGGCGCAACGCCGCGGCATCCCCCTGGACGACGAGGCGCGGCTGGCGCAGCTGGCGCGCACCATGGAGGTGGCGTTCGACGATGAGCGGGTGCTGCTGGACGGTGATGACGTCAGCCTGGAGATCCGCACCGAGGAGGCGGGCAACCGCGCCTCGCGGGTGGCGGCCCTGCCGGCGGTGCGGCAGGCGCTGCTGCAGTGGCAGCGGGACTATGCCCGCGCCCCCGGCCTGGTTGCCGACGGACGCGATATGGGGACGGTGGTGTTTCCCGATGCGCCGCTCAAGATATTTCTCACGGCCAGTGCCGCTGAACGGGCGAAAAGGCGCTATAACCAGTTGAAAGAAAAAGGGTTGGATGCTAACCTACGCGATCTCATCAAGGAAATCAGTGAGCGCGACGAGCGGGACCGGAACCGGTCCGTGGCACCGTTGCGGCCGGCGCCGGATGCGTTGGAGCTGGATTCCACCGGACTCTCCATCGAGCAGGTGATGGACCGGGTCCTGGATGAGGTGCGCAGGATCTGGCCGGACCAGGGCGTCTGACCAGGAGCGACCGCTGGCCGCGAGGCCGGCTTTTTTTACCGGAGACCCGTGCGCGGGTCATTGTCTTCAACCATAGCGACAGGCCCACCCCCGCGGGCGGGCGGAGGATCGGCACAGCCGATTCAGGACTCTATTCCCATGACCGAAACCGATACTACCCAAGAAAGCTTTGCAGAAATGTTCGAGCAGAGTGTTGCCAACACCCGGCTCACCAACGGCGCCATCGTCATTGGCACCGTCGTCGACATCACCAACGATGCGGTGATCGTAAATGCCGGCCTCAAGTCCGAGGGCGTCATTCCCAAGAACCAGTTCATCAACCAGGACGGCGAACTCGAGGTCTCCGTCGGCGACCAGATCGAGGTGGCCCTGGAGGCGGTGGAGGATGGCACCGGCGCCACCCGCCTGTCGCGCGAGAAGGCCAAGCGGCATCACGCCTGGGAGGTGCTGGAGAAAGCTTTCGAGGCCGGCGAGACCGTCACCGGCCGCATCAACGGCAAGGTCAAGGGCGGTTTCACCGTCGAACTGGGCGAGATCCGCGCCTTCCTGCCGGGCTCCCTGGTTGATGTGCGCCCGGTGCGCGACACCACCTACCTGGAGGGCAAGGACCTGGAGTTCAAGGTGATCAAGCTGGATCGTCGCCGCAACAACGTGGTGGTCTCCCGCCGCGCAGTGGTGGAGAGCGAGTACAGCGAGGAGCGGGACAAGCTGCTGGAGTCGCTGCAGGAGGGCATGGAGGTCAAGGGCATCGTCAAGAACCTGACCGACTACGGCGCCTTCGTCGACCTGGGCGGCATCGACGGCCTGCTGCACATCACCGACATGGCCTGGAAGCGGGTCAAGCACCCCTCCGAGGTGGTGGAGATCGGCGACGAGATCACCGTCAAGGTGCTCAAGTTCGACCGCGAGAAGCAGCGCGTCTCGCTGGGACTGAAACAGATGGGCGACGACCCCTGGGTCAACCTGGCGCGCCGTTATCCCGAGGGCACCCGCCTGTTCGGCAAGGTCACCAACCTGGCCGACTACGGCTGTTTCGTGGAGATCGAGGAGGGCGTCGAGGGCCTGGTGCACGTCTCCGAGATGGACTGGACCAACAAGAACATCCACCCCTCCAAGCTGGTGCAGATGGGTGACGAGGTGGAGGTGATGGTGCTGGACATCGACGAGGAGCGCCGCCGTATCTCCCTCGGCATGAAGCAGTGCCAGCCCAATCCCTGGGACGAGTTCGCGGAGAATCACAAGAAGGGCGATCACGTCACCGGCAAGATCAAGTCGATCACCGATTTCGGTATCTTCATCGGCCTGGAGGGCGGCATCGACGGCCTGGTGCACCTCTCCGATATCTCCTGGGACGAGATGGGCGAGGAGGCGATCCGCAACTACAAGAAGGGCCAGGAACTGGAGACGGTGGTGCTGTCGGTGGATCCCGAGCGCGAGCGTATCTCCCTCGGCGTCAAGCAGCTGGACAAGGATCCCTTCTCCACCTACCTGGGCAAGCACAGCAAGGGCAGCATCGTGAAGGGCGTGATCAAGGAGGTGGATGCCAAGGGCGCGGTGGTGGAGCTGGACGAGGGCATCGAGGGCTATCTGCGTGCCTCCGAGATCTCCCGTGACCGGGTCGAGGATGCCCGTACCGTGCTGAAGGAGGGTGAGGAGATCGAGGCCAAGTTCATGGGCGTGGACCGCAAGAACCGCACCATCACCCTCTCGATCAAGGCGAAGGACTACGCCGAGGAGCAGGCCGCGATCCAGAACTACTCCCGTGAGGCGGCTTCGTCCGCCACCACCCTGGGCGATCTGCTCAAGCAGCAGATGGACAGTGAGGAAGAGTGAGGCGGCGGTAACCCGGACCACTGCGTCCTAACGTGAAGCAGGCCGGGGCCCGCGGGCCCCGGCCCCATCAGGGGAAGAGCACAAGAATGACTAAATCGGAACTGATTGACGTCATCGCAAAAGAACAAAGCCACCTTGCCTATCGGGACGTGGAGCTGGCGGTGAAGTGCATGCTGGAACAGATGAGTCAGGCGCTGGCCTCGGGGGAGCGGATCGAGATCCGGGGGTTCGGCAGTTTTTCCCTGCACTACCGGCCGCCGCGCCAGGGGCGTAATCCCAAGACCGGCAAGTCGGTGACCCTGTCCGGCAAGTATGTCCCCCATTTCAAGCCGGGCAAGGATCTGCGGGAGCGGGTCAATGCCTCCTGGCAGAAGAGTCAGCAGTGAAACGGCCGCAAGGCCTGTTGTGGTAATCCGGTGACGGGCACCCCGGATCGGTTCCGATCCGGAAACAGCGGGTTTCGATCTTTCCGGCCAGGCGCTGGGTGGATCGATTCGCGAACAGGACTCCAGCGCAACCCATCGGAGGGAAGGGCCCTCCACCTCCCTGTGGAACGGGCGCGTCTGCCCCGTCAGTTGGCGGCGACCGCCATGGCCAGCAGATAGGCGAAGGTGACGGTGGCGGCGGAAAGGGCGTAGTAGAAGAAACCGTGCGAACGGCGCCGGTTGCGGGTCACGCGGTAACGCATGATCTCCGGAATCGGGTCGTCGGCCAGGTCCTGCATGATGTAGTTGCACTGGTGGTTCATTTCGATTCTCCTTGTTGTCCGGGTCTGCCGGATGATCGATCGATCATCCGTGCGGGATGAGAGGGGCGACTGCACCGGTATTCGTTCTCTCTGGGTTCTACTCTAGCAGGGAGAGAACGAAAAGAGAACCCCTGCCGTTCGATGGATTGCTGCAGGGAGGGCCGGGGGACGGGGCGCCGGAACCGGGGGAATCCGGGACCGGAGGCCGACGACGAGCAGCGGAGGGGAGCAGGTGCCGGTGACGGAACAGGATCGGATGGTGGATCGGCAGAGCCTGGAGTGGTGCGTCGAGGTGATCTGCAACAAGGGATGCAGGGCCGTGCGCGAGGACATGGTGACGCTGGAGCAGGGGGGAGACGTGAGCGGCCTGGAGCCCCTGTCCGACGACCAGCGGCAGGCGGTGCTGGCCGAGCTGCGCGCCATCATGGCGGTCTATGGGGATAGCTGCCGGTTGTAGGGCGGGATACCGCCCCACCGGCACCGGAACGACCTGTCCACGGGTTCCAGGGGAACACGATCATGGCATTGACGAGAAAGATCCGTAACCGGGAATTGAGAGACACCGTCTACTCCGCTCCGTCACCGATCCACGGCACCGGGCTGTTCGCCCGCCGCCGTATCGGCAAGGGCGAGTACATCGGCACCTACCACGGACCGGAGGCGAAGCGCAACGGCACCTATGTGCTGTGGGTGTACGATCCGGACGACGAGTCCGACATCGTCGGTCGCAGTGGACGCAACCTGCTGCGCTACCTCAACCATGCCAGGCCGGGCAACGCCGAGTTCGACGGCTTCGATCTCTACGCCTGCCGCACCATTCGCAAGGACGAGGAGATCACCTTCGACTACGAGGGGTGACCGCGGTCCCCGCCTCTTTCTCCGCGGGGACCAGCGGCCGGTGATCGGGGATCTCCAGTGGCGGCAGGTCGTCTCCCCCGGTCAGGGTGACGACGAGGGGTGATCCGGTGGTCCGCCACTGCCCCTTCACCCGGTTGGCCGCCTCGTCGCCCTGGAACAGCAGGTAGCTGTACTTGTTGTAGTGGGGCAGCTTGCGGGCCAGGCGCCGGATCGCGGCGGGGGAGGATGCCTCGAGATAGCCCAGCACCCGGGGCCCGTCGCGGCCGGTGACGGCGAGGCTGCTGCCGGCGCGTTCGAAGGCGGCGCCACCGATGCGCACCCATCCATGCTCCAGCATCAGGTCCGGTGGAAACACCTCCCGCCACAGGCGATCGGAGAAGCGATTCTCCCGTCCCAGGATCCAGACACCACCATCCGGCAGTCGCTCCAGCGCGTCGTCGCGCACCAGGCGCAGGCCCGGGTAGCGCCTGCCCCACTGCTGCGCCAGCTCCCTCCACGCCTGGACTGTCTCGTCTGCCGCCCGGGCCGGAAGCACCAGGGTCAGACGATCGCTGCCGAACAGCTGGCCCAGGGAGCTGGGGACCTCACCCGGCGCCAGCCGGCGGAACAGGTCGAACAGTGGGTCCACCGCAAGCCGCAGTGGCCGCGATCCGAACCGGAACTCGAAGTCCTGTTCCCGTCCGGTCATCCGCACCCACCGCAGATGTGCCGGCTGTTCCCCCTCGACCTGGACGTAGAGCGGGACCCGCAGTGGGAAGGGGGGATCCCGCTGGATCTGGCGCAGGCTGCCGCCGAGGCGGTAGCCATCCCCCTCCCGCGCGACCTTCAGACCCTCCACCGCCAGCGCCGGGGCGCCGGTGCGGGTGGTCCAGGTATCGAACTCCCCGTCGAGGTCCTCCCCGGAGACGGCCTCGAACGCCCGCTTCAGATCGTCGAAGCCGGCGATGCGGAACCGGTTGTCGGCATAGAAGCGGCGCAGTCCGCGGACGAAGCGGTCGTCCCCGAGTCGCAGGCGCAGCATGTGCAGGAACATCAGCATGCGGCCGTAACCCACCGCCTGGCTCACCTCGCCGTGGTTGCCGCGAAAGTCGGTGAGGGGAAAGTCCCGCTCCTCCTTCACATAACTGGCGTAGCGCTGCAGGGTGTCCCGGCGATAGGCGGCCCCCCGGCCCAGCTGCTCCTGGAACAGGTGGTCCGACAGGTAGGTGGTCAGCCCCTCGCTCCAGTTGCCGCCCCCATAGTCGACGTAGACGCCGTTGCCCCACCAGTTGTGCAGGATCTCATGGGGGTAGGAGGAGCGCAGGATGAAGGGGAGGCGGATCACCCGGGGGCCGAGCAGGGTGAAGGAGGGCATGCCGTAGCCGCTCTCCCAGAAGTTCTCCACCAGGGCGAACTTGGTATAGGGGTAGGGGCCGATGAGGCGGTCGTAGAGCGCCAGGTAGTCGTCGGTGGCCCGCAGATAACGCCGGGCGAGGGCATCGTCGGGCCGGTGCAGGTAGATCTGGGCCAGTACCCGTGGCGTGCGCTGCTGGAACAGCCGGTAGGGGCCGGCCACCAGATAGATGTCGTCCTGGGGGTGGTCGATATGCCAGGAGCCGTCGTCGCCGGGCCTGCCCTGGCTGACGGCGCGCCACCCCGGTGGCAGCCGCACGCGCAGGGAGAAGCGCAGGAAGCGTCCCCCGATCGAGGGAAACCAGAGGCTGGAGGCGGCCAGGAATACCCCCCTGCTGCCGATGGTCCCCGCTGTTCCCGCCCGGCGTCCCGTTCCCCGGGTGGGGTGATGGATGACACCGCCGTAGCGCAGCGTGAAGGAGTGCTGTGGCTGCCGGAAGCGGATGCGCCAGCGCTCGGCCGGCACCGGGGTGCCACCGGCCCTGCCGAGGGATTCCAGGCGGGCCTCTTTCCCCTGTTCCAGTGCCGGTTCGAGGCCGGCGTGGAGCGTGAAGAGCACCTCGACCACCGCAGCCGGCAGGGTGACGCGGTCGCGGACCGACAGCCGGTGCCGGTCCGGTTCCAGGGTCACCTCGAGCGCGTGTCCCACCACCGGCCGGCTCGCCGAGGCCCCGGCCAGAGCCGGTAGGAGCAGCAACAGCAGACTGATAAGATTGGCCTTCATCAGGCCCGGAATGTAACACAGGCGGCCAGTGGCGGCAGGGAGTGAAGTGACATGGCGAAGCGTTTTTTTTGGTTGCTGTTGCTGCTGCCGCTCGCCCTTGCCGGCTGCCACGAGGCGGAGCTGCGGCGGGCGGGGGAGGATACCGCAGCGCCGCTCCGGGTGGATGCCGCCACGCCGGAGCGGCAGCGCAGGCTGCTGGACGAGGTGATCCCGCGACTGGCGCGGAAACGGGTCGTATACGTCGGCGAGACCCACAGCAACTATGGCCACCACCTGCTGCAGCTGGAGATCATCCGGGGGCTCTACCGGCTCCGGCCCGGCATGGCCATCGGTCTGGAGTTCTTCCAGCAGCCGTTCCAGCAGGTGCTCGACGCCTACATCGGTGGCGAGATCACGGAACGGGAGATGCTGGCGCGGGCCGAATGGTACGACCGCTGGATCTACGACTACCGGCTGTACCGCCCCATCCTCCGCTTCGCCCGGGAGAAGGGCATCCCGGTGGTGGCCCTCAATGTGCCGATGGAGATCATCGGGCAGGTCTCGCGCAAGGGGATCGGTGGCCTGAGCGAGGATGAGCGGGCGGCACTGCCCACCACCATCGACACCAGCGATGCGCGCTACCGGGAACGGCTGCGGCGGGTGTTCGAGCAGCACCAGCGGCGCGGTGGCGGCCGCTCTTTCGACCGCTTCATGGACGTGCAGCTGAGCTGGGACGAGGGCATGGCGGAGCAGATCGCCGACTATCTGAAGCGGCACCCGGAGCGGTACATGGTGGTGCTGGCCGGCTCCGGCCACCTGATGTACGGCTCCGGCATTCCCAGCCGGGTACGGCGCCGGTTGCCACTGGAGGACGCCATCGTGCTGCCGGGGGACGATCTGAAGATCGAACCCGGGATCTCGGATCTGGTGGTGGTGCCGGTGCCGGCGCGGCTGCCACCGGCGGGCCTGATGGGGGTGATGATCGGCAACCACGGCGACGGGGTGATGATCCAGGGGGTGGCGCCGGGGAGCGCGGCGGCATCCGCCGGGCTGCGCACGGGGGACATGATCCTGTCCATCGACGGGACACCGGTGAAGAGCACCTCGGATGTCAAGATCGGCATGCTGGACCGCCGTCCCGGGGAACGGCTGCCGCTGCGAATCCGGCGTGACGGGCGGACCCTGGAGCTGGAACTGCGGCTGGATGCCGCCGAGTGACCCGGGCCGGGGGGGCTAGACCTCCAGCATCGACTGGCGGTAGCGGCCCACCAGCGGGTGTTCGTTGCCGAGGATGCGGAAGATGGCGAGCAGACCCTGGCGGCCGGCACCGTCGCCGAAGCGGCGGTCGCGGCGCATCACCTCCAGCAGCTGTTCCATGGCGCCGGCGTAGTCGTCGGCGATCAGCAGCAGGGCGGCCAGTTGCTGGCGTGCCTCCAGATCGTCGGGGTCGGCATCGATCCGCTGCCGCAACACCGGCTGTTCCGGCGCCTCTGCGGCCAGCCGCAGAAACCGCAGGTGGGCCAGCAGGGTGGCGATCTCGCCCTGGTTGCGGATCTCCCCGGGCAGGGCGGTCAGGATCCTCCACGCCTCGTCCAGCCGTCCGTCACCGATCAGCAGCTTGCCGATGGTGGCGGGGACACGCAGGTTGGCGGGGTCGTCCATTGCGATCTGCACCAGCCGGGTGAGGGCGCCGTCCCGGTCGCCACGACGCCACTGCTGCACCGCCTGGGCCAGCAGGGTGTCCGAGGCCCGCGGTGTGTGCCGCTCCAGCAGGCGCCGCAGTTCCGCCTCCGGCTGGTAGCCGTGGACCCTCTCCACCACCTCGCCGTTACGGAACAGCATCAGCAGGGGCAGGCTGGTCACACCCTGGTCGCGGGCCAGGGTCTTCTCCTGCTCCGCGTCGATGTTGATCAGCAGGAAGCGGCCCCCGAACTCGTTGCTCAGCTTCTCCAGAAGGGGATAGAGACGCAGCGAGGGTCCGGCCCTGGGCGACCACCAGTTGACCAGCACCGTGCCGCGCCGGGAGTTGTCCAGCACCAGCTGCTCGAAGCTGGCGGCGGTGGCGTCGAAGATATAGTCGTTCAAGTGACCGGTTACCGGACGTCGACCAGGAAGTACTTGGGTGTCGCCTCCCGGTCCAGCCGGATCTCGTTGGAGTAGGAGCGGGTCTCGCCGGGGAGCAGGGGGTTCTTCTCCTCTTCGGTATCGTTTCCGCCACTGGTCAGCCGTGCCTTGCCCACCTCGATTCCGAGCTCGTCGAACAGGAACAGGGTGACGTCCGGTTCCACGTTCGCGCTGCCACCATTGTGCATCACCACCCGGTACTCGTAGCGACGCCGGTGAGTGGTGCCGGTGAGGGTGAAATTGATGTTGCGGAAATACTCCTGCTCGATCGGGATGGTGACATCGAATTTCAGGGGACGGAGCCTGGGGATACGCCCCGCCACCAGCTCCGCCTGTTCCTGCTCGAGGCGGTCGATGGTGGCCCTGAGCTGCTTGTTGCTGGCCTGCAGCTGGCGGTTCTGTTGTGCCTGTTCCCGCGTCCGCGCCTGTTCCAGCAGCAGGTCGCCATTGAGCGAAGAGAGTTTCATGGAGGTGATGATCCACACCAGGATCACCACGAACAGCAGGCCACCGAGGATCCAGGAGGTGATCAGGAGCCTGATGATCTTTCTCTGGCTGCGGCTGTAGCGGTGCTTGTGGCTGCCCGATCCGGTGGCAGTCTGGCGGTGCGTCCTGCCGCCACGGCCTGCGGCCTTTGAAGCTGTGCTGCTCATGATCTGTGGTGCCGGGTCGGTGGATGGCGACCGTCCGCTGCCGCGGCGGTTCAACCGAATCCGTTCATGGTAACGATTTTAACGACCGATGCCCATATGATCTGAACCATTCGGCGGCGATCTACCGGCTTCCGGGCGGAGGCGGGGTCATGCCGCCGGCCCCTCTGGGGGGGCGGCGGTGTAGAACGACTCCATGGTCTCGATGAAGCGCTGGGCCTGGGGCGACAGGTACTTGCCACGGCGCAGGACGATGCCATAGGTGCGTTTGGGGAAGTAGTCGTCCAGGGGGAAGGTGACCAGCTTCTCCCGGCCGGTGAGGCAGACGTCGGTGACGATGGAGATGCCCAGGCCCATCTCCACATATTTCTTGATCACCTCCCAGCCGCCGGCCTCCAGGCCGCTCTTGAACTTGAGGTTGTGCTGCCGGAACACCAGGTCGACCATGCGCCAGGTGGTGAGGCTGGGTGGGGGCAGGATCAGGCCGTAGGGGGCGATGTCCTCGAGGGTCACGGCCTGTTTTTTCGCCAGGGGGTGGTCCAGGGGGACGATCAGGGCCGGGGAGTAGGTCACCAGCGGGCGGTAGACGATGTCGTCCGGCACCTCCATCATGGCGCCCACGGCGAAGTCCGCCTCGTCCGCCCGCAACCGCGACAGTCCGTCACGGCCGCCGGTGACGTTGTGCAGCTTGATGCGGATCTTAGGATACTGTTCGGTGAACCGCCTCAGTGGCTCCGGCAGCACGTAGAGAATGGTCGACTCCCCCGCCGCGATATTCAGCTCCCCCGATTCCAGCAGCCCCTGCTGGGCAGCAAAGGTCTCGTGCAGCTTGTCCATCCCCTCCACCAGCGGCTGGGCCAGCTTGTACAGGGCCTCGCCCTCCGGTGTCAGCCGGATCTTCGGCCCCCGCCGCTCGAACAGCACCGTCTCCAGCTCCCGCTCCAGCGCCTGGATCTGCAGCGACACCGTAGGCTGACTCAGAAAGATCTTCTCCGCCGCCTCGCTGATGCTGCCGGTCCGCGCCGCATGACAGAAGGCGCGCAACTGCTTGAGGCGGTTCTGTTTGTAGTAGATGGGGGTGGGGGATGCCATTTTTTGGTTACTGGTTAGGAGTGAGGAGTGAGGAGTGAGGGGGAATTTATCAGAGTCCCCTTGTCTCCTATCCCCTAGTTCCTCTGCCCTCTGCCCTCGGCTCTCGGCTCTCGGCCCTCAGCCCTCGGCTCTCGGCCCTCAGCCCTCAGCCCTCGGCCCTCGGCCCTCGGCCCTCGGCCCTCGACCCTACTATTATTCCAGCAAATAGTAAGAATTGAAATAATTGGAATGTCAAATACCAGTCCTCTGGCTAGACTTTGCTGCAAGTGCGAAATAGACCGGGTTTATCGGGGCAACAGGAAAACCGGGGGGCAAAGGGGGCGGTTGGATGGAAGAGATGTCCGTTCTCACCAGTATCGCGGTGTCGGCCGGCTTCATGGCGGTGCTGGGGCTTGTTCTCGCCGGCGTCCTGGTGATCGCCAACCGCAAGCTGTTCGTCTACGAGGATCCGCGCATCGACGAGGTGGAGGATCTGCTGCCCCATGCCAACTGCGGTGCCTGCGGTACGCCGGGCTGCCGACCCTTCGCCGAGGGGCTGGTGCAGGGGGAGTACGAACCGGCCCAGTGCACCGTCAACTCCAGGGACATGAACAAGATCATCGCCGACTATCTCGGAGTCGATCTTGGCAGGCAGGAGAAGCGGGTGGCACGCCTGGCCTGTGCCGGCGGCCGACACGTCGCCTATATCCGGGCCAGCTACGATGGCCTGGAGTCGTGCCGGGCGGCGGCCCTGGTGGCGGGTGGCGGCAAGGGCTGCGCCTGGGGCTGCCTGGGCATGGGCGACTGCGCCGATGTCTGCGATTTCGATGCCATCCGGATGGATCGCCACGGTCTGCCGGTGGTGGACGAGGCGCTGTGCACCGCCTGCAACGATTGCGTGGAGGTCTGTCCCAAGGAGCTGTTCTCCCTGCATCCGGTGAGCCACCGGCTGTTCGTCGCCTGCCGCAACCTGGAGAAGGGGGAGCAGGCGGAGGCGGAGTGCGAGGTGATCTGCACCGCCTGTGAGCGCTGCGCGGTCGACTCGCCCGAGGGGCTGATCGAGATCCGCAACAACCTGGCGGTGATCGACTACAGCAGGAACGAACTGGCGTCGAAAGTGGCGATCGAGCGCTGTCCCACCGGCGCTATCGTCTGGTTCGACCGCAAGGGCGGCTACCAGGTGGGGAAGGATGCCAGGAAGATCATCCGCAAGGAGCCGTTACCCCTGGCCCCGACCGCGTAGGAGCGCCGCAACACCGTTTCGCGGCGAGGGCGCTGCTCCTACGGTGGGACGGTGCTGTAGGAGCGCCGCCCCGGCGCGAAACACGAAGAAACAAACGACGAGTCCCAGGGAAAAGACGACATGTTCGGAAAGAAAGCACAGAAAGAGTTCCGCTATCCCGGCATCCCCATGGCGATGGACGGCAACAGCGCCGTCATCCTGTGCGAGCGGGAGGCCTCGGACGCCGCCGGTGCCTATCCCATCACCCCCTCCACCCAGATGGGCGAATACTGGGCGGAAGAGGTGGCCCGGGGGCACATCAACGTGACCGGCAAGCCGCTGGTCTTCGTCGAGCCGGAATCGGAACACGCGGCGGCGGCGGTCACCGCCGGCATGTCCATGTCCGGCCTGCGCGCCACCAACTTCTCCTCCGCCCAGGGCGTCGCCTTCATGCACGAGTCCCTGTACGCGGCGGTGGGCAAGCGGCTGCCCTACGTGCTCAACATCGGCACCCGTGCCATCACCAAGGCCTCGCTCAATGTCCATTGCGGTCACGACGACTACCACTGCATCGACGACACCGGCTTCTTCCAGGTGTTCGCCAAGGACGCCCAGGGGGCGGCGGACCTGAACCTGATCGGACGCAAGATCGCCGAACTCAGCCTGACCCCGGCCGCGGTGGCCCAGGACGGCTTCCTCACCACCCACCTGATCGAACCCCTGCGGGTGCCGGAGCGGGAGCTGATCGAGGAGTTCTGCGGCCGCCCCGACGACATCATCGACTGCCCGACGCCGGCCCAGCGCATGCTCTACGGCGACCGGCGCCGCCGGGTGCCCGAGGTGTGGGACGTGGACAACCCGATGCTGTCGGGGTCGGTGCAGAACCAGGACGCCTACATGCAGGCGGTGGCGGCCCAGCGCCCCTATTTCTTCGAACACATCAGCGCCATCGCCGATCAGGTGATGGACGAGTACTACCGGCTGACCGGGCGCCGCTACAACCGCATCGGTCAGTACCGGATGGAGGACGCCGACTACGTCATCGTCGGCCAGGGCTCCATGATCGTGCAGGCGGAGGCGGTGGCCGACTACCTGCGCGACACCCGCAAGCTGAAGGTGGGGGTGGTCGACCTCACCATGTACCGACCCTTCCCGGGCGACCTGGTTGGCAAGGCGTTGCAAGGGAGAAAGGGGGTGGCGGTGCTGGAGCGCACCGACCAGCCCCTGGCCGAGGACCTGCCCCTGATCCGCGAGGTGCGGGCGGCCATCGGCAAGTGCGTGGAGAACGGCATGCAGCAGGACGGCGACCGTCCCTGGCCGGCCTACGCCAGTTACCGGGCGGACCAGGTTCCGCCCCTCTATTCCGGCTCCTACGGCCTGGGGTCCCGCGACCTGCAGCCGGAGGGGCTGATCGGCGCCATCGAGAACATGCTGCCGGACGGCGGCCGGCGCCGGTTCTTCTACCTGGGCGTCGATTTCGTGCGCGAACCGGACGACCCCAAGGCGGAGATCCGCCAGAACGAGCTGCTGGAGGCCTATCCCCAGGTGGCGGAGCTGGCCATCCACGGCAGCGAGAACCCGGACCTGCTGCCCGCCGGCGCCATCACCGTGCGCATGCACTCGGTGGGTGGCTGGGGTGCCATCACCACAGGCAAGAACCTGGCCATGACCCTGTACGACCTGCTCGGTTTCGACATCCGTGCCAACCCCAAGTACGGGTCGGAGAAGAAGGGCCAGCCCACCACCTACTATCTGTCGGCGGCGCCGGAGCGGATCCGCCTCAACTGCGAGTACCACTATGTCGACGTGGTGCTGTCGCCCGATCCCAACGTGTTCGGCCACTCCAATCCCCTCTATGGTCTGAAGGAGGGGGGCACCTTCATCATCCAGAGCAGTCTGGAGTCGCCGGCAGAGGTGTGGGCCCAGATCCCCTCCCGCTACCAGAAGTACATCGTCGACCACGATATCCGCATCTTCTACGTCGACGGCTTCCGCATCGCGCGCGAGGAGGCCTCCAATCCGGAACTGCAGTTCCGCATGCAGGGCAACGCCTTCCAGGGCGCCTTCTTCGCCGCCTCGCCATTGATGGAGAAGGCCGGTCTCGATGAGGAGGGTCTTTTTCAGGCGATCGAAAACCAGTTGCGCGACAAGTTCGGCTCCAAGGGCGAGCGGGTGGTGGCGGACAATCTGCGGGTGGTGCGCCGCGGCTTCGACGAGATCACCGAGATCACCGACAAGCCGGTGGGGCTCAATCCGCAGATGGTGCGGAAGTCTCCCGACCTGCCGGTGATGCTGCGGCGGCTGCCGGTGGGGGACGGCCGGGTCTCCGATGTGCACAGGTTCTGGGAACAGACCGGCTCCTTCTATCTCAGCGGCCGCGGCTCCGACAACCTGGCCGACCCGTTCATGGCCACCAGCCTGATCCCGGCGGCCACCGGCGTCTACCGGGACATGACCCAGATCCGTTTCGAATATCCCAAGTTCGTCACCGAGAACTGCACCGCCTGCGGTGACTGCTACACCGCCTGCCCGGACAGCGCCATTCCGGGCCTGGTGAGCACCATCGCCCAGGTGTTCAACACCGCCATCGAACGTATCGAGACCCGCGGCACGCCGACCCTCTATCTGCGCCGGGAGAGCCGCCAGGTGGAGAAGCGGCTGCGCGCCCTGATCGACGAGGCCGGGGAGCAGGCGGTGGTGTCGAGCCTGATCGACCAGGCGGTGCTCGAGACCCTCGCCGCCTCGGAGCTGGAGGCGGAGAAGAAGGCCGCCCTGGAGCAGGAGTTCGGCCTGTTCATGGAGGCCCTGGGCGGGTTCGAGTTTTCCATCACCAAGCCCTATTACCTGAACCGGGAGAAGAAGAGCAAGGGCTCCGGCGGCCTCTTCTCCATCACCGTCAATCCCTACACCTGCAAGGGCTGCATGGAGTGCGTCGAGGTGTGTGACGACGGCGCCCTGGTGGCCGAACCGCAGGACCAGGCGGCGATCGAGCGGATGCGCCGGGACTGGGCGTTCTGGCTCGACCTGCCCACCACCGATCCCGACTTCATCCGCATCGACGACCTGGACGAGAAGATCGGCGCCCTGGAGACCCTGCTGCTGGACAAGGGCAACTACGAATCCATGGTCTCCGGTGACGGCGCCTGCCTGGGCTGTGGCGAGAAGACCGCCATCCACCTGTTCACCTCCACGGTCACCGCCCTGATGCAGCCGCGGGTGAAGCGCCACCTGGCGGAGCTGGACGACCTGATCGGGCGGCTGGAGACCCATGTCCGCCTGAAGCTGGCCGAGTCCATCGATCTGACCAACCTGGAGGCGGTGAACGAGGCGGTGGAAAGCCATGAAGAGACCGATCTGACCCTGGCCGAGCTCTCCGCCACCCTGGACGAGGAGGCGCGGCCGGTGGATCAGCAGTGGCTCAAGCGGGTCACCCGGCTGCTGGAGAAACTGCGCCATCTGAAGTGGCTCTACACCGATGGCACCACCCGCCAGGGCCGCGCCGCCATGGGCATCGTCAATGCCACCGGCTGTACTTCGGTGTGGGGCTCCACCTTCCCCTACAATCCCTATCCATTCCCCTGGACCAGTCACCTGTTCCAGGACAGTCCATCGGTGGCGATGGGCATCTTCGAGGGCCACATGGCGAAGATGGCGGAGGGCTTCAAGGCGATCCGCCAGGCGAAGCTGGAGCTGGAGGGGAACTACTCGCCGGAGGAGCACGACGCCTTCTTCACCCACTTCGACTGGAGGCAGTTCAGCGACGAGGAGTGGCGGCTGTGCCCGCCGGTGGTCTCCATCGGCGGCGACGGGGCAATGTACGACATCGGTTTCCAGAACCTGTCCCGGGCCCTCGCATCGGGCATGCCGATCAAGGTGCTGGTGCTCGATACCCAGGTCTACTCCAACACCGGCGGCCAGGCCTGCACCTCCGGTTTCGTCGGCCAGGTGGCGGACATGAGCCCCTATGGCAAGGCGTGGAAGGGCAAGACCGAGATCCGCAAGGAGATGAGTCTGATCGGCATGGCCCACCGCACCAGTTTCGTGTTGCAGAGCTCCCAGGCCAATGTCACCCACATGCTGGAGGGCTTCATCGACGGCCTCAACAGCCGCCGGCCGGCCCTGTTCAACATCTACACCACCTGCCAGCCGGAGCACGGCGTGGGAGACGACGCCTCGGAGCACCAGGCGAAGATGGCGCTGGAGTCGCGCGCCTATCCCCTGTTCCGCTACGACCCGGACGCCGGCACCACCTTCGAGGAGTGCTGTGACCTGGAGGGCAACCCGGCGTTGGAGCGGGACTGGCCCGGCTATCGTCTCGACTACCTGGACGAGAACGGCAGGCCGGCCAGCCTGGAGCTGCCCATGACCTTCGCCGACTTCGCCTTCACCGAGGGCCGCTTCCGCAAGCACTTCCGCAAGGCGCCGCCGGAGACCTGGGATCAAGGTGATCCGGCCGGTACCGGTGCCGCAGGGGCGGTGGACATGGTGCCGCTGCACGAGTTCCTTGAGCTGGACGAGGACGACCGCGACGGCCGCTATCCCTACATCTGGGCGCTGGACGGCAAGAACCGGCTGATGCGCATCCTGGTGGCCCAGGAGATCGTCAAATCGTGCGAGGAGCGGCGCGACTTCTGGCGCCAGCTGAAGTCCCTCGCCGGCGTCGAGCACCGCTTCGATATGCAGGCGGTGGTGGAGCAGGCCAAGGCGGAGATGGCGCAGAAGCTGACCCACAGCCTGCTGGCCCTGGCCGGCGGTGGCGACATGGCCGCCCTCACCGATGCGGTGGCCGGTGGCGGCAATGGCGCCGGCGCCCCTTCCCAGGCCGGTGGCAACGGCGCCATGGCCGCCGACTACGAGCCGGTCTGGATCGAGACCCCCGAGTGCACCGCCTGTGACGAGTGCACCGAAATCAATCCCAACATCTTCGCCTACAACGAGGAGAAGAAGGCGGTTGTGGTCGATCCGAGGGGAGGGCCGTTCAAGGATATCGTCAAGGCGGCGGAGAAGTGCACCGCCGGCTGCCTGCATCCCGGGACGCCCTGGAATCCGAACGAGAAGGACCTGGACAAGCTGGTCAGGCGGGCCGAGAAATACCAGTGACCGGGGATCCGGGGCAGGGCAGGATTGGCCGGGATTTTATGCCGATGAACCGATATGCTTGGCCCCGGGATACGGCCGGTTGCACAGGCCCTTTCCCGACGACTACCGAACATGACGAAAAATCTTGAGGAGCGATACGATATGGCAACAGTGAAACTGAAGGGCAATCCGGTCACCACCAGCGGTGAGCTGCCGGAGGTGGGTTCCCAGGCACCGGACTTCAGCCTGCCGGACAAGAGCCTGCAGAACGTGAGTCTGGGCGATTTCGCCGGCAAGAAGCGGCTGCTCAACATCGTGCCCAGTCTGGACACCCCCACCTGCGCCACCTCCACCAGGAAGTTCAACCAGTCCTTCGCCGGCCGTGACGATGCCGTGGCGCTGGTCATCTCTGCCGATCTGCCCTTCGCCCAGGGCCGCTTCTGCGAGAGCGAAGGTCTGGAGAACGTGGTCACGCTGTCGCTTATGCGGAGCAAGCAGTTCGCCAAGGACTACGGTGTGCTGCTGGTGGACGGCCCCCTGGCCGGCCTCACCGCCCGCGCGGTGGTGGTGATCGACGGGGACGGCAAGGTGGTCTACACCCAGCTGGTGGAGGAGATCACCGAGGAGCCTGACTACGACGCCGCCCTGAAGGCGCTTGGCTGAGGAGTCGGAGGGTGGGCGTTGGCGGCACTGCACCGGGCCTTCGGGTGTCGGCCCGGCGGGCCCGGCACTCCGGAACCCGGGTTGGTGGCGGGCCTCCACAGGCGGCCCGGTGCAGCGCCGCCAACGCCCTGTAAGCGGTTGAACTCTGGGGGGACAGCATGGGCTTTCTGAATCTGTTCCGGCGGCACAAGACCTTCCCCCACGGTATCCATCCGGACGATCACAAGGAGCAGACCGCCGGTCTGCCGATCCGCCGGCTCCCCTTCGCACCGAAGATGTATGTGCCCCTGGCCCAGCACCGGGGCGCCCCGGCGAAACCGCTGGTGCATCCGGGACAGGAGGTGGTGCGCGGCGAGCCCATCGCCGAGGCGGGCGGCTTCGTCTCGGTGCCGATGCACGCGCCGGTGACCGGGGTGGTGCGGGCGCTGGACCGGCTGGTCCCCAGCGCCCAGGGGCCGAAGACCCCGGCCATCGTGATCGAGACCTACGCCGCCGACACACAGCGTGTGGGGTGGGAGATGCCGCGCGATATCGATCAGATGACGCCGCAGGAGCTGGTGCAGGCGGTGCAGGAGGCCGGCATGGTGGGCCTCGGTGGTGCCGCCTTTCCCAGCCATGTCAAGCTGTTGCCGCCGGAGGGGCGGTCGATCGGGACGGTGGTGGTCAACGGTTGTGAGTGCGAGCCCTACCTGACCTGCGACCATCGGGTGATGCTGGAACAGACCGACCGGTTGATCCGCGGTATCCGCATGGTGATGAAGGCGACCGGCGCCGGGCGGGCCATCATCGGGGTGGAGGACAACAAGCTCGACGCGGTGGGGGTGATCCGGGAGAAGCTGAAGGACCAGCCCGGTATCGATGTCGAGGCGGTGGAGACCAAGTATCCCCAGGGGGCGGAGAAGATGCTGATCACCAGCCTGCTGGGGAAGGAGGTGCCCTCGGGCGGCATTCCGGCGGATATCGGGGTGGCGGTCTACAACGTCGGCACCCTGGCCCAGCTGGGCGACCTGGTTCCCCGCGGGCGTGGTCTGATCGAGCGGGTGGTGACCGTCTCCGGGCCCGGCGTGGCCCGTCCCGGCAACTACCTGGTGCCGATTGGCACGCCACTGGGGTTCCTGATGCAGCAGGTGGGTTCCAGCTCCGAGGCCAACGAGCTGATCATGGGCGGCCCGATGATGGGCATGGCGGTGGCCTCGCTGGAGGTGCCGGTGACCAAGGGGGTGTCGGGCGTGGTCGTGTTCGAACCGGATGCCCCCGACCTGCAGCGGCGGCCCATCCATCCCTGCATCAAGTGCGGCGAGTGTCTCAACGCCTGCCCGATCCATCTCAATCCCTCCCTGCTGGGCGAGCTGGCGGCGGCACGGGAATACCGGGTGATGGAGGAGAGTTATCACCTAAACGACTGCTTCGAGTGCGGCTGCTGCAGCTACGTCTGCCCGTCCAACATCCCGCTGACCCAGTATTTCCGCATCGCCAAGTCGATCAACCGCGAGACGAGGACGGCGGCGTGAACCGCCTGCTTGTAAAGGACCCCTGGCCGGTAGGAGCGGCGCCCCCGCCGCGAACGGCACGGGCAGAGGCACAGCCGTGGCTGGTCTTTGGCCGCCGGGAATGCTGTCACCGTCATCGACCGGCGATCGCGGAAGATGGGGGTCCCTCTGTTCGCCCGCGGTTGTGGTTCTGAAAAGACGATGAAAACGAAACACAGACCGGTGGAGATCCGCACCTCGCCCCACGTGAAGAAGGCGATCTCGGTGGAGCAGATCATGCGCAACGTGGTCTACGCGCTGCTGCCGGTCTGCGCCTGGTCGGTGTGGCAGTTCGGTATCAGCGCGCTCGCGCTGATCCTGGTGACCCTGGTCAGCTGCCTCGCCACCGAGAGCTTCTTCTGCTGGATGTCACGGCGGGACAACACGGTCCGGGACTTCAGCGTGGTGATCACCGGCCTCCTGCTGGCCCTCACCCTGCCGCCCGGGTTTCCCCTGTGGATGGCGGCGGTGGCCGGCTTCATCGCCGTCGGCCTCGGCAAGTCCCTGTTCGGTGGCCTTGGTTTCAATGTCATGAATCCGGCCCTGGTGGGCCGCGCCTTCGTGCAGGCGGCCTTCCCGGTGGCCATCACCACCTGGACACCGTCGTTCCTGCCGGGGCGTTTCAGCGAGTTCATCCCCTCCACCCTGGCGCTGCCGTTCATGTCCCCGGTGGAGACCAGGGAGTGGGCGCTGGAGCGGGCGGTGGACGGTTTCACCGGGGCCACCCCGCTGGCGCTGCACAAGTTCGAACAGATCACCACGAGCACCTCCGACCTGCTGCTGGGGACGGTGGCGGGATCCGCCGGGGAGACCGCGGCCCTGCTGATCTTCGTCTGCGGCCTCTATCTGATCGCCCGGAGGATGATGGACTGGCGCATCTGCGCCGGCGTCTTTGCCGGCGTGGTGCTGGTGTCGCTGCCGTTGTGGCTGTTCGATCCCGGCCACTATCCGTCGCCCTGGTTCATGCTGCTCTCCGGCGGCCTGATGCTGGGGGCCATGTTCATGGCCACCGACATGGTGGCCTCGCCGGTGACGTCCCTGGGGATCTGGATCTACGGCGGGGTGATCGGCGCCCTGACCGTGGTCATCCGCCTGTTCGGCGGTCTCACCGAGGGGGTGATGTACGCCATCCTGCTGGCCAACGCCCTGTCGCCGCTGATCGCCTCGGTGACCCAGCCCCGGGTCTACGGTGTGGGCAGGGGGAAGGGCTGATGGCCGGGGCGCAACCGCAGGCCCCGTCCCAGCCCCGCACCCCGGGGGGCGCCATGCTGCGCACCCTGGGGGGCATCGCCATGCTCTCCGGGCTGCTGGTGGTACTGGTCTACCACTGGACCCGCCCGATCATTGCGGAGAACAAGCGCATCGCCATCGAGAAGGCGATCTTCCAGGTGGTGCCGGGGGCGGTGACGCGGAAGAACTTCGTCCTCGGTCCGGAGGGGCTGTTCCCGGGCGATGCCGGCAAGGCGAAGGGTGACCAGGTCTATGCCGCCTACGATCGGGATGGACGCCTGAAAGGGGTGGCCCTGGAGGCGGCCGCCACCGGCTACCAGGACGTGATCCGGATCCTCTACGGCTACGACCCGGGCTGCCAGTGCGTCACCGGCATCCGGGTGCTGAAGATGGCGGAGACGCCGGGGCTGGGAGACAAGATCGCCAGGGATCCGGATTTCCTGGCCAACTTCGAGGCCCTGGACGGACGGGTGAACGCCGCCGGCGACGGACTGGAGCACGCCATCGTGACGGTGAAGCACGGCACCAAGAGCCAACCCTGGCAGATCGATGCCATCTCCGGCGCCACCATCTCGTCCAAGGCCGTCGGCCGCATGATCGATGCCAGCGGTCAGCGCATGTTCCCGTTGATCCTGCGCTACCGCGACGGCTTCGAGCGGAGAGACTAGGGATACCGAGGTACCAGTCAATGGCTACGCTACCCAATCGACAGGAGCAGGTCACCCTCGACACCTTCCTGCGCGGTATCTGGGAGGAGAACCCGGTGTTCGTCATGCTGCTGGGGATGTGCCCTGTGCTGGCGGTGACCAACTCCACCATCAATGCCATCGCCATGGGGCTGGCCACCCTGTTCGTGCTGGTCGCCTCGGGCGCCCTGGTGTCGCTGCTGCGCAAGTTGATTCCGAAGCAGGTGCGCATCGCCACCTACATCATCATCATCGCCACCTTCGTCACCATGGTGGACTACGTGATCCAGGCGATCAGCCTGGACCTGTACAATGCCCTCGGCGCCTTCATCCAGCTGATCGTGGTCAACTGCGTGATCCTGGGACGGGCCGAGGCCTACGCCTCCAAGCAGCGGGTCGGGCCGGCGGTGGTCAACGCCCTGGGCATGGGTACCGGTTTCACCATCGCGCTGCTCTGCCTGGGGACGGTGCGGGAGCTGCTCGGCAACGGCACCATCCTCGGCATCCAGGTGTTCAGCAGCAACTTCGAGCCCTGGGTGGTGATGGTGCTGCCGCCCGGGGGATTCTTCGTGCTCGGCGCCTGGCTGCTGCTGTTCGAGTGGCTGAAGCAGCGCAAGGCGGAGCCCGCCGGTGCGGCGGAAGGAGCGACCGTCCATGAGTCCTGATTCCCTCGGCTTCATCTTCCTCAACGCCGCCGTCATCAACAATTTCGTGCTGGCCCTGTTTCTCGGCATCTGCCCCTTTCTCGGCGTCTCGGCCAAGAAGGAGACGGCCTGGAACATGGGGCTGGCGACCATGTTCGTGATGCTGGTCAGCTCGCTCTGCGCCTACGGGATCAATCTGCTGCTGGTGAGGTTCGACATCCAGTATCTGCGGCTGATCTCCTACATCGCGGTGATCGCCTCCGCGGTGCAGCTGGTGGAAATGGCGATGAAGAAGTTCAGCCCGGCCCTGTTCCGCGCGCTGGGCATCTTCCTGCCCCTGATCACCACCAACTGCGCCATCCTCGGCCTGGCCCTGTTCCAGACCTTCCGCGAGTACGATTTCCTGCAGAGTCTGGCCTTCAGCAGCGGCGCCGGCGTCGGCTTCACTCTGGCGCTGATGCTGATGGCGGGGCTGCGCGAACGGCTGGCCCTGGCCCGGGTCCCGAGCGTCAGCCAGGGTGCCGCCATGAGCCTGATGCTGGCCGGCCTGCTGTCACTGGCGTTCATGGGCTTCGCCGGCCTGGGGGGCAGCCATGCTTGACTTCGTCATCGCGGCGGCGGTGATCATGGCCATGCTGGGGGGCTGGATCCTGGTGCAACAGATGGCGCGGCGGTTCGCCCGGCGCCATCCGGAGTTCGGGCCCTACACCGAGAAGCGGGGCTGCGGCGGCAACTGCAGCTGCGCGGGAGGGGAGAGTTGCCAGAAGAAGTAGGCCGGAAACCGGAGGGGCGGTTGCGGCGCACCGTCTTTTTTGTCTCCGAGAGCACCGGCATCACCGCCGAGACCCTGGGCCAGAGCCTGCTCTCCCAGTTCGCCCATTCGGTCGAGTTCAAGACCGTCTACATGCCCTTCATCAACACCATGGAGCGGGCCCGGGAGCTGGCCGAGCGGCTGAAGCAGCTGAACGAGCTCGAAGGGGTGCGTCCGATCGTCTTCGCCACCATGCCGGAGGAGGATATCCGCGCGGTGCTGAGCAGCTCACCCTGCCTCTACATCGAGCTGTTCGACACCTTCATCGGTCCACTGGCGAAGGAGCTGGGGGTGGGGCCCAGCGGCAAGCGCGGCCTGACCCACGGCTTCAGCAACGGCGACAGCTACGAACACCGGATGAACATCATCAACTTCGCCATGACCAATGACGACGGGGCGCGACTGGACAAGTTCGACCAGGCCGACGTGATCCTGATCGGCGTCTCCCGCTCCGGCAAGACCCCCACCTGTCTCTATCTGGCGATCCACTTCGACATCAAGGCGGCCAACTATCCCCTGACCGAGGAGGACTTCGAGCGCGGCCGGCTGCCGCAGGTGCTGATGAACAACCGGGACAAGCTGATCGCCCTGACCATCGATCCCCTGCGGCTGCACCGGATCCGCGAGGAGCGCCGCCCCGGCAGCCGCTACGCCTCCCTCAACAGCTGCCGGCGTGAGGTGCAGGAGGCGGAGGAGATGTTCCGCCGGCTGGGCCTGAAGGTGCTCGACACCACCTCCCACTCCATCGAGGAGATCTCGTCGCTGATCATGAAGGCGATCTGATCCCCGGCGCGATCATCGCATTCCCGGATGAAACATTCGGGCTATGGTTGTATCCCCACCCGGTGTACCCTGTGGGCCCGAATCGACCCGGAACAGGAGCCAGCCGCATGACCCCTGACGTGACCGACCTGGACTGGCTGCGCAGCCAGATCATCGGTGTGGATGCCACCATCCATACCCCCTTTGGCGCCAGGCCGATGCTGTATGCCGACTACACCGCATCCGGCCGTGGTCTGCACTTCGTCGAAGGCTACCTGCGGTCGCTGCTGCCCCTCTACGCCAACAGCCATACCGAGGACGATGTCACCGGCCGGATCACCACCGCGCTGCTGCACCAGGCGGAGGAGCGGATCAAGTCCCTGGTCAACGCCGGTCCCGACGGGCGGATCATCGCCTTCGGCACCGGTGCCACCGGCGCCATCGACCGCATGCAGCAACTGCTGGGGGTGAAGCTGCCGGCGGCCAGCCGCGCCCTGCTGGACGCCCTGCTGGAGGGTTTCCTCGGGCAGGAGCAGGCCAGCGCCTTCCGGCGTTACCGGGAGAGCCATCAGCCGGTGGTCTTCGTCGGCCCCTACGAGCACCACTCCAACGAGATCTCCTGGCGCGAGAGCCTGTGCACGGTGGTGGAGGTGCAGATGACCGCCGACGGCGCCATCGACCTGGAGCACCTGGAGAGCCTGCTGCAGGAGCCCGCCTTTCGCGACCGGCTGCGCATCGGCTCCTTCTCCGCCGCCTCCAACGTCACCGGCATGATCTCGCCGGTGCCCGAGATCGCCGCGCTGCTGCACCGTCACGACGCCCTGGCCCTGTTCGACTATGCGGCGTCGGCCCCCTATGTGCCGATCGACATGAATCCGGGGCGGCAGCCGGGGGATCACCTGGACGCGGTGTTCATCTCACCGCACAAGTTTCTCGGCGGACCGGGTGCCAGTGGACTGCTGGTGTTCAACAAGCGCTGCTACCGCACCGACCTGCCGCCGAGCATGGCCGGCGGCGGTACGGTGGAATACGTGGGACCCGAGGACCACGATTTCCTGGAGGACATCGAGGAGCGGGAGAAGGCCGGAACCCCCGGCATCCTGCAGACCATCCGTGCCGCCCTGGTGATGGAGCTGAAGCAGGCGATCGGGTTCGAGCGCATCGAGCAGCGGGAGCGGGCCATGGTGCGGCAGGCGTTCGAGCGCTGGCAGGCCCATCCGGGGATCGAGATCCTCGGCAACCAGGACCCGGAGCGGCGGGTGGGGATCGTCTCGCTGAACGTCCGCGACCCTGAGGGGCAGTACCTGCATCCCCGTTTCGTCACCACCCTGCTCAATGATCTGTTCGGCATCCAGAGCCGGGCCGGCTGCTCCTGTGCCGGGCCCTACGGTCACAAGCTGCTGGACATCAGCCCGGTGAAGGCGGCGGAGTACCGCAGCTGGATCACGCGCGGTTATCACGGCGTCAAGCCCGGCTGGTGCCGGGTCGGATTCCACTTTGCATTCGACCAGGCCGAGGTGGACTACCTGCTGGAGTGCATGGAGTTCGTCGCCGATCACGGCCACCGCTTCGTCCACCGCTACCACTTCGATGCCCACAGCGGCAGCTGGACCCACAGGGAGTGGCGCGGGGAGCTGCCGACCCTCTCTCTGCAACGGGCCCTGGAGCCGGTGGCCGGATCGTCCCCCCTGACGCAGGAACAGCGGAGGCAGCGTTATCGGGATGCCCTGGATGAGGCGCGCGACTTGGCCGAAGACAGCGGCAGCGGGTGATCAGGGTGTGGGGAAAAAACCCGGCACCTTCCGGGCCGGAATGGTAAAACTCAATATGGCGCCCCCCTTGGCGGCATTCCCGGCCCAGATTCGTCCACCGTGGGCCTCGATGATCTCCTTGCAGATGGCCAGCCCCAGCCCGGTTCCGCCGCTCCTGCTGCGGGTCTTGCTGCTCTGGATGAATTTGTCGAAAACCGATTCGAGTTCATCTCCCGGTATCCCGATCCCCTCGTCACGCAGGCTGAACCGGAGTGCCCGGATCTCCTTCCGGTCGGAAGCCCTGCGTCCCCAGCGGATCCTGTCCTGCTGGATCTCGATCCAGATCCGCCCTCCCGGAGATGAGAACTTGATTGCGTTGCCCAGGAGATTGGAGATCACCTGGGTGATACGCGCCGGGTCGAACCAGCCCAGAGTATCGGCCTGGCTGGTCGGCGGTACCAGGGTGAGTCGGTGTTCCTCCAGGCTGGCCTGGTGCTCGGCCATGCATCTATCGACCACCTCGAGCAGATCCGCCTGCCTGGGCTCCATGGTCATCTTTCCCGCTTCCAGCTTGGACAGGTCGAGCAGGTCGTCCAGCAGGTGCAGCAGCCGGTCACCGCTTTCGCCGATATTGGAGAAATAACTGCCCAGCTTCTCCCGGGAAGCCTGTTTCAGGCGACGACTGCCGAGCCGGGAGAAACTGAGAATGGCGTGCATCGGGGTGCGCAGTTCGTGGGACATGTTGGCCAGGAACCGGGACTTGGCCTGGTTGGCCTGTTCCGCGTGAATGGCGGCATCGGCCAGTTTCCTGGTGCGTTCCTCCACCGCCTCCTCCAGTTGCTCGGTGTAGCGTTGCAGCTCTTCCTCGGCATGGAAGCGGTGCAGTGTTCCGGCCAGGATATCGGTGGCCGCCCTCAGGTAGTCCACGTCCATCTGATCGTACTGGACATGGGGCTCCAGATAGAGATTGACGACGCCCAGCAGTTGATCGTTGCCCATGATGGGAAGGATGTAGTGTCCATGGGGTTCGATGCCGGGGAATCGGATCTCGTGGCGGGGGTCGTCCACGTCCATGCTGTGCAGGGGCACCCTGTCCCTGGCCACCCGGCCACACAGACAGCGGCCGAGAGGCACCCGGGCACAATTGGTGGTGACGCAGGGCTCCAGGTTGCGGGAGGCCGCCATGCGCAGCTCTCCGCTCTCCTGGTCCATCAGGAAGACAGCACCCCGGTGTCCCACCTTCATGGTGGGCTGGTCCAGCATCAGGTCCAGAAACAGCACCAACAGCGCCGATTGGTCGGAGCTGTCCAGGGATGCCTCCAGCAGCCGGGCCAGATTGCTACGGCGGAGTATCTCCCGGCGTAGTGTTTCTTCAGCCCTCTTCTGTTCCGTGATATCGCGCCAGATGCTCTGGTTGTATCTTCTGCCGTCGATCTCGATGACTTGGCAGATCACCTCCACGTCGAGGATCTCACCGTCCTTGCGGCGATGCCGGGTCTCGAACAGATCGTGTCCCTGCTGTTCGATCCGGGCGAGGTGTTCCCGTACTTCGTCCTCCGATTCGACGACCTCGATGTCCGGGATCTTCAGCTGCTGGAACTCCTCGCGGGAGTAGCCGAGGTTCTCGTGGGCCTGGCGGTTGAACTGGAGAAAGCTGCCGTCTTCCAGGTCGACGATGGTGATGGCGTTGGGCGCCTGCTCGAACAGCATCCGGTAGCGGCGCTCCGACTCCTGCAGCCGGCGCTCCTGTTCCTTGGCTTCACTGATGTCGAGGGCGGAGGCGATCAGGCCGACGGCCCTGCCGTCATCGTCCAACACGGGTCCGACGGTCATCCAGGTGGGGAATGTTTCGCCGTTCCTCCTGACGTGGCCCACTTCGCCGCTGAAGGAGCCGGTGGCCCTCACCTGTTGCCGCATCGGCTCGACCTCCCGCTCTCTCTGCTCCCGGGTATAGAACAGGTTGGCATGGCGGCCGCACAGTTCCTCCACGTTGTAACCGTGCATCCTGGCCCAGGCTTCGTTGGTGGTGCGGATGATGCCGTCCAGCCCGCTGGTGGCGATGCCGTTGGGTGAATGCCGGACCGCAGCTTCCAGGAACTTGAGCTGTTCCCGGTTCGCCTTTTCCCTGCTCAGGTCGCGCCAGGTGACGTGGAGCAGGGGGCCACCGCCGGTGTCGATTGCGGTCAGTGTCACCTCGCAGGGAAACACCTCACCGTCCATGCGTCTGTGCCACCATTCGAAGCGGTTGAAGCCGGTGTCCAGTGCCTGTTCGATCATTGCCGCCGCCTTGCGGCGGGAGAGGGTGCCATCTGGCTGGCATTGTGGTGAGAGGTCGCTGGGATGCATGTCCAGAACGGCTGATTTTTCGACAGCACGCAGCATCTTGACGGCAGCCGGATTGCAGTCGATGAATCGTTCCCCTTCGATCAACAGGATGGCGTCGTGTGAGACCTCGAATGCAGTGTGGTGGAAGGCCTCGCTGTCGAAGGCGCGTTTACGGCAGGAAGCGGTCATGACAGTGCCGCGCGCATCTCGACCTCTGTACCGGTGTGGCTCGGTGCCTGGATCACCGCCAGCACCTGGTTTCCCTTGCCCAGATACTCCAGGTGCTCGAAACTGATCAGCCGTGCCATGGCGATACCGCGCCCGTGGTTGTCACCAGCGCGCTCGGCCGAGATTTCCAGGTAGGGGCTACAGTCGAATCCACTGCCCTGATCGGTGATGTGGATGTGGATCTGGTCATCTCGGTACGTGAATGTGACCTCCACCCATTTGTCCTGGTGGGCAGGATCCTGCAGCCGTCGATTGACCTCCTGCTCCCAGCTTCCGGTCTCGTTCAACTGGCTCTTCTCGTGGTAAGTGATGCCCAGGTTGCCATGCTCGACGGCGTTGATCATCAGTTCGGTCAGGCCGGTGACGACGCGTTGTGGATCGGGGCAGGCCTGGGCCAGCAGGGCGGCGAGACTGCGTGCCTCGTCCAGTGTGCGGTAGCGGAAACGGCAGGAGTGCATCAGACCGAGGGTGCGTCGGTTGCTCTCCAGTTCCTGCCGTATCCCGATATATCGCTGGTAGTCGGTGATCGCGGTGCGGACGATGGAGAGCAGCTCGTCTTCCTGGAACGGCTTGGTCAGATAGTAGTGGGCGCCGGCCTGGATTCCCTCGACCACGTCTTGGCGGGCGGCACGGGCGGTCTGCAGGATCACCGGAATCTCCTTCAGCTGCGGATGCTTCTTGATGCGGGCGAGGACTTCCATGCCATCCAGGCCGGGCATCATCCGGTCCAGCAGAATCGCGGAGTAGCGTTCGGGGGTCTGTTCCAACATCCGCCAGGCGTCCTTGCCGTCGTCTGCGGTGTCCCAGTGGTAACCGGCATCGGCGGATTCCAGGTATTCGCCGATGATGGCCTGGTTGAGAGGTTCGTCGTCCACAACGAGTAGAGTTGTCGGATGCTGGTTCAATGTATTCACTCCTTGCCGCTCGCGTCCAGTCCACCCCCACCGCCACCGTGGCGCGGTTCGTTCCGCAGCAGCCCGTTGGTGCCGGTCACAACGAGCGCGCGATCCGGTCCGGTCGTGGTGTCTGAATCAGAGTTCCCTGCAATGTCATCTGGCTGCCCCGGCAAGGGCTGCCATCCATGGATTCGTGCATGTTCGTGTTGAAGAGCGGCGGGAAGGGCCGAGATCTTTAGTGGTGAGCACCGGGCAGCGGCTTTCTGCCCGCCCCTTCCCGCCTTCGGGGGAGCGGGCCGGGAAGGGGAAGGGCACCGGGATTCGACGGATCTCCGGAGCGGGTGAGGAAGGGGACTACTTCTTCATCCGGAACTTCTTGTGGCAGCCACCGCAGCTCTTGGCAGTGTTGCCGAACTGGGCCTTCATCGCCGCTGCGTCACCGCTGCGGGCCGCCTCGGCCAGCTTCGCCGATTCCCGCCGCAGGGCCTCGAACTTGCCCTTGAACTCGGGCCACTTCTCCCAGATCACCGGCTTGGCGGAGCTGTCGAACTCGTCGGTGGATCCCTCGGGGAAGCCCGACAGCAGGTCCAGGCGGGTGGCGGTGGCCAGTCCCTCGGCCCTGCTGCGAAAGAGCTCCGCATCGAACGGGATCTTCCCCTTCACCATGCCGGCCATCGGCTTCAGGTTCCACAGATAGACGTTCATGACCGCCTGTCGGTACTCGATGGCGGCCTCGTTGGCACCGGCGCCTTGCATGGTCAGGATGCCGGTGGCCAGGGTCAGCAGGGCGATGATGGACCTCTTTTTCATGCGTTGTCTCCTCGTTTCAGGTGTCGGTGCTGGTCTGTATACCCACTGGGCGAAGCCTCTGCGGACGCTCCACCCCGGTTGCGGGATTGCGGAGGCACCGGGGGGCCGGTGGGGGGAGGGCGGATCGCCCACGCGCTGGTGCTTCACCCGGCGGTTTCCCGCCCTTTTCCCCAAGGGTGAATCAATCGGCCTCCCGGATCCGGTCCCGCAAGTATAGAAGAGAATGAGTCTTATTACACAAACTGTCACGGCGGCCCGCCACCACCCCTCACTCCTCACTCCCTCCCCTTCGCGCTAGAATCCCCCCATGCAGAAGTTCCTGATCCTCCTCGGCCTCGCCCTGCTGATTGCCGGGCTGCTCTGGCCCTGGCTCGGCAGGCTGCCGTTCGGCCGTCTGCCGGGCGATATCGTCATCGACCGCCCCGGGCTCAAGGTCTACGTACCGATCACCAGCATGGTGCTGGTGAGCCTGCTGCTGTCGCTGTTGTTCTGGCTGTTCCGGCGCTGACATGACCACGCCGACCCTGCCCGACCGCAAGGCGGTGGAGGCCTGCATGCTGCTCCACCGTCACGGCTTCAGGCGCCGCTTGAAGGGGCTGGCGCGCCTCTCCCCGGACGATCCCGCCTTCGCCGACGGGGTGGCGCGGTTGCGCCGGCAGATGGACGACTCCATCGCCCTGGCCGAACGGCGCCGCCAGACCCTGCCCCGGCCCGATTTCCCCCCCGAGCTGCCGATCAGCGAACACCGGCGGGAGATCGGACAGCTGATCCGGGCCCACCAGGTGATCGTCCTGTGCGGCGAGACCGGTTCCGGCAAGTCGACCCAGCTGCCCAAGATCTGCCTGGCCCTGGGCCGGGGGGTGTTCGGGAGGATCGGCCACACCCAGCCGCGGCGCATCGCCGCCCGTGCCCTGGCCAGCCGTATCTCGGCCGAGCTGGGGACGGCGCCGGGCACCGCCGTCGGCCACAAGGTCCGGTTCCACGATCACGTGCAGCCGGAGACCCAGGTCAAGCTGATGACCGACGGCATCCTGCTGGCGGAGATCCAGCGTGACCGCTACCTCAACGAGTACGATACTCTGATCGTGGACGAGGCCCACGAGCGCAGCCTCAACATCGATTTTCTGCTCGGCTACCTGAAACAGCTGCTGCCGAAGCGGCCCGACCTGAAGCTGATCATCACCTCCGCCACCATCGATCCGGAGCGGTTCTCCCAACACTTCGGCGGCGCCCCCGTCGTCAACGTCTCCGGCCGCACCTGGCCGGTCGAGGTGCGCTACCGGCCACCGGCGGAGGAGGGGGGTGGCGAGCGCGGGGAGCCGATGCAGCAGGCGATACTGGATGCGGTGGACGAACTGTCACGGGCGGACCGGGGGGATATCCTGGTCTTCCTCAGCGGCGAGCGCGAGATCCGCGAGACCGCCGAGAGCCTGCGCAAGCACCGGCTGCAGCGGACCGAGGTGCTGCCGCTCTACGCCCGCCTGGGTCCGGCGGAGCAGGGGCGGATCTTCAACCCGGGGGGGCAGCGGCGCATCATCCTGGCCACCAATGTGGCCGAGACCTCGCTCACGGTCCCCGGCATCCGCTACGTGATCGATGCCGGCTATGCCCGTATCAGCCGCTACAGCCACCGCAGCAAGGTGCAGCGGCTGCCGGTGGAGCGCATCTCCCGGGCCAGCGCCGATCAGCGCAAGGGGCGCTGCGGCCGGGTGGCGGAGGGGATCTGCATCCGCCTCTATTCCGAAGAGGAGTATCTAAGCCGGCCGGAATTCACCGAGCCCGAGATCCTGCGCACCAATCTGGCGTCGGTGATCCTGCAGATGAAGCTGCTCGGCTTCGGCGAGATCGAGTCCTTCCCCTTCGTCGACGCGCCGGACCGGCGCCTGATCAGGGACGGCTACCGCATCCTGGAGGAGATCGGCGCGGTCACCGGCGACCGCCGGGTCACCCGGCTGGGCAGGCAGCTGGCGCGGCTGCCGGTGGATCCACGCATCGGCCGCATGCTGCTGGAGGCGGCCCACACCCACTGCCTGAACGAGGTGCTGGTGATCGCCGCCGCCCTCAGCGTGCAGGATCCGCGTGACCGCCCCATGGACCGTCGTGAGGCGGCGGACGAGGTCCATCTGCGCTTCCGTGACGAGCAGTCCGATTTCCTCACCCTGCTCAACCTGTGGCGGGAGCTGGAGCAGCAGCGGCGTCACCTGAGCCGGCGCAAGTTCCAGCGCTGGTGCCGCGATCATTTTCTCTCCTGGACCCGGGTGCAGGAGTGGCGCGACATCCATCACCAGCTGCGCGGCCAGCTGCACGAGATGGGCTACCGCGAGAACCAGGCCGGGGCCGGCTACGAGGAGATCCACAAGGCGCTGCTCAGCGGCCTGCTCAGCCATGTCGGATTCCGCGCCTCCGGCAAGGAGCGGGAGTACCTGGGCGGGCGCAACAGCCGCTTCCTGATCTTTCCCGGCTCCGGCCTGTTCGGCCGGCAGCCCAAGTGGGTGGTGGCGGCAGAGCTGGTGGAGACGACCCGGCTCTATGCCCGCCAGGTGGCCATGATCCGGCCCGAATGGGTGGAGTCCCTGGCCGGCCACCTGGTGAAACACAGCTGGTCGGAACCCCACTGGGAGAAGAGGCGGGGGCAGGTGGCAGCCTACGAGCGGGTCACCCTGTTCGGCCTCACCCTGGTGCCGCGGCGCAAGGTCAACTTCGGCCCCGTCGATCCGGCACAGGCGCGGGAGATCTTCATCCGCTCGGCCCTGGTGGAACGGGACTTCCACAGCCGCGCCCCGTTCTGGCGCCACAACCTGGAGCTGATCGAGTACCTGGAGGGGCTGGAGCAGAAGGCGCGCCGTCGCGACCTGCTGGTGGACGAGGAGCGCATCTACGCCTACTACGACCGGCGCATCCCCGAGGGGATCTACAGCACGCCCCGGTTCGAGAAGTGGCTGCGCGGCGCCACCCGCCGGCAGCCCAAGCTGCTGCACATGCGGCTGCAGGATCTGCTCCGCCCGGAGGCCGGGGAGGTGTCGGAGCAGGCCTTCCCGGACCACCTCGACGTCAATGGCACGCCGCTGCCGCTGCGCTACCACTTCGATCCGGGCCAGCCGGCGGATGGCGTGACCCTGCGCATTCCCATCGGCATCCTCAACCAGGTCTCCGAGGAGCGCTGCCAGTGGCTGGTGCCGGGGCTGCTGAAGGAACGGGTGATCGCCCTGATGCGGGGCCTGCCCAAGTCCCTGCGCCGCGCCTTCGTGCCGATCCCGGATCATGCCGAGGCCTGCCTGCGGGCCCTGCAGCCGGGAGAGCGTCCCCTGGTGCAGGCCCTGGGCGAGCAGCTCAAGGCGATGACCGGGGTGCACGTGCCGGAGGACGCCTGGGACGAGTCGCGGCTGCCGGACCACCTGCGGATGAACTTCGTGCTGCTGGACGACGACGGCCGGCGGCTGGCGGCGGGCCGTGATCTGGCTGCCCTCAAGCGGCGCTACGGCAACCGGGGCCGGGGCGGCTTCAAGGGCCTGGCCGATCCCTCCCTGGAGCGGGAGGGGCTGCGCGACTGGGAGGTGGGCGAGCTGCCGGCCTCGCTGACCCTGGAGCGGGGCGGCATCCGGCTGCAGGGCTTTCCCGCCCTGGTGGACGAGGGCGACAGCGTCGCCCTGCGGATCCTCGACTCGGAGGCCGGTGCGGCTGCCGCCCATCGAGCCGGGGTGCGCCGTCTGCTGATGCTCAGGCTGTCCCGCGAGATGCGCCATCTGAAGAAGAATCTGCCGGGACTGCAGCGGATGGGCCTGGTCCATGCCCGGCTGCCGGCCGCGCCGGAGGGCCTGGCGCAGCCGCGCAAGCCGGACCTGGAGGCGGAGCTGACCGCCCTGATCCTGGACCGCACCTTTCTCGACGAGCGGCCGGAGATCCGTGACGGCGGTGCCTTCCGCCAGCGTGTCGACCAGTGCCGGGGGGAGCTGATGGGCCATGCGGAAGAGGTGCTGGAGCTGGTCGGGCGCATCCTGGAGCGCTACCAGCGGGTACGGCAGCTGCTCGGGGAGGCCAACCGGATCAACTGGATGGCCACCGTGGCCGACGTGGGCGGGCAGCTCGACCGGCTGCTGTACCAGGGCTTCCTGCAACAGACCCCGTGGCGGCGGCTGCGCCACTTTCCGCGCTACCTGCAGGCGATCGAGCTGCGGCTGGAGAAGCTGGAGCACGCCGCTGCCCGGGACCAGAAACTGCTGCAGCAGATGCAGGGGGCCTGGCACAAGTGGCAGCAGTGGGACGGCAAGGTGCGCAGCAGCGGCCGGGCGGATCCGCGCATCGACGAGCTGCACTGGCTGTTCGAGGAGCTGCGCGTCTCCCTCTTCGCCCAGCAGCTTGGCACCGACGGCCCGGTCTCCCTGCAGCGGATCGAAAAGCGCTGGCGGGAGCTGGGGCTGTAACGGCCGCACGACCGGCTCGGGGAGGAATGGCGATTCTGGGGTAAAATGGCGCCGCGCAACCACAACCGACATCAGAGGAGTCTCCAGCCATGTCCCCATGCCCCTGCGGTTCCGGTCTCGAATTCGATGCCTGCTGTGGCCCGGTCCTGGCCGGCGAGCGTCCGGCGGCCACGGCCGAGGCGCTGATGCGGGCCCGCTATACCGCCTTCACCCGTGTCGACATGGACTTTCTCGGCGACAGCCTGCACCCGGCCCACCGCCACGACCACGACGAGGCGGCGACCCGCCGCTGGGCCGAGGAGTCGGACTGGATGGGACTGGAGGTGGTGGCGACCAAGGACGGTGGCGAGGGGGACCAGCAGGGGGAGGTCGAGTTCATCGCCAGCTACCGGGACCGGGGTGGCATGGTGCGCCGCCATCACGAACGCAGCCGTTTCCAGCGCGAAGGCGGACGCTGGTACTTCGTCGACGGCCGCCTGGTGCCGCCGAAGACGGCAGTGCACAGCGGTCCCAGGGTGGGCCGCAACGACCCCTGTCCCTGCGGCAGCGGCAGGAAATACAAGAAGTGCTGCGGACGCTGAGCGGATTCGCCGGCCGGTCCCGCCGCGGGTATTAACCCGGCACCCTAATATATCGTGTTCAGCCGTGCTGTGCGCGTTCGCGGCAAGGCGTCGAAACGCCGCTGTAGCGCCTCTACAGCCAGTTTCGACAACGCAGTCCGCGGGCGCGCACAGCACGGCCTATCATTTTATTTCAATAGGTTAGGAGCCTCAGGCATCTCCCCTCCCGGCGTTGCGTGCCTTGCCAAGGGAACCACCCTTGCCTGC
>DRKP01000011.1 GCA_011051715.1 Sedimenticola thiotaurini
CACATCTCGGAGCTGACCGAGCGCATGGCCCGGATCAGTTCCCAGCTGAAGATCTTCGCCCGCAGGACCTCGGGCGAGACCACCCCGGTCCCCCTCTCCGCGGCCATCGACGATTCCCTCGACCTGCTGGCGGCGCGGCTGCGCGAGACCGGCACCGAGGTCCGCCGCAGCGGCGACCCGTCGCTGGTGGTGCGCGCCAACCGGGTGCAGCTGGAGCAGGTCCTGGTCAATCTGATCGGCAACGCCCTGCATGCGGTGGAGGCGGTGCCGGAGCGGTTCATCGAGATCCGCACCCGGGCCCTGGATTCACGGGCGATGCTGTCGATCCGGGACAGTGGCCCGGGCATCGACCTGGAGATCCTGAACCGGATCTTCGATCCCTTTTTCACCACCAAGGAGGAGGGGCGTGGCCTCGGTCTCGGTCTCTCCATCTCCCAGCGCATCATGGAGGTGATGGGGGGGACGCTGGAGGCCGGCAACCATCCCGAAGGGGGGGCGGTCTTCACCCTCATCCTGGCGCTGGAGGATACGGCCGCGCAGGGCAGCCCGATCCCGGATACAGTGTGAGCACCGGAATGCCCGGTACCCGGTATGGGCGCGCGCTCCCGGAACCGGTACCATCGACACCATGACAGCGAGCAGCAGCGTACTCTTCATCGACGATGAGAAGCACATCCGCCAGGCCAACCGGCAGACCCTGGAACTGGCGGGGTTCGACGTACAGTGTTTCAGCAGTGCCGAACAGGCGCTGCCGCTGGTCGCCATGGACTGGCCCGGCGTGGTGGTGTGCGATATCCGCATGCCCGGCATGGACGGTCTGGAGTTCCTGCGGCGAACACTGGAGATCGACCGTGAACTGCCGGTGATCCTGGTCACCGGTCACGGGGATATCTCGATGGCGGTCAACGCCATCCGTGACGGCGCCTACGATTTCATCGAAAAGCCGTTCTCAGCCGAGGCCCTGGTCAGGACGGTGCACCAGGCCCTGGACAAACGGGCCCTGACCCTGGAGAACCGCCAGCTGCGCCAGGAACTGCAGACCCAGAGCGCCCCCGGCCCCCGCATCATCGGCCGCACCGCACCGATGCAGCGGCTGCGCGCCACCATCGCCCAGATCGCGGATACCGACGCCGATGTCCTGCTGGTCGGTGAGACCGGCACCGGCAAGGAGCTGGTGGCCCGGTCGCTGCACGAGAACTCCGGCCGGGCCGGAGCCAACTTCGTCGCCGTCAACTGCGGGGCGGTACCGGAGAACCTGATCGAGAGCGAGCTGTTCGGCCACGAGGCCGGGGCCTTCACCGGCGCCCGGGAGCGGCGCATCGGCAAGTTCGAGCATGCCGATGGCGGCACCCTGTTCCTGGACGAGATCGAGAGCATGCCGTCCCATCTGCAGGTGCGGCTGCTGCGGGTGTTGCAGGAGCGGGCGGTGGAGCGGCTCGGTTCCAACCGGCTGATCCCGCTGGACGTGCGCGTGATCGCCGCCAGCAAGGGCGATCTCAGGGCGGCGGCGGAACAGGGGAGCTTCCGGGAGGACCTCTACTACCGCCTCAACGTGGTGCGTATCGAGATCCCGCCCCTGCGCGAGCGCCGCGAGGACATCCCGCTGCTGTTCCACCACTTCCTGCTGGTCGCCGCCGCCCGTTACCAGCGCGAGGCCCCGCCACCGGAACCGGAGCTGATCCGTGCCCTACTGGCCCATGACTGGCCCGGCAACGTGCGGGAACTGAGGAACATGGCCGAACGCCACGTCCTGCTCGGTGCCGCCTGCGGCTATGATCTGGACCAGCTGATGAGGGGCGACGGAACGGAGGCGCCGATCCTGTTGCCGGAACAGGTGGCCTGTTTCGAGAAGAGCGTGATCGAGCAGGCGCTGGCCTCCCACAAGGGCAACATCAAACAGACCATGGCGGTACTCGGGGTGCCGCGCAAGACTCTCTACGACAAGATGCGCAAGTACGGACTGGACAAGCGGAACTACAAATGACGAAAAGCAACCGGCGTACGAGCGGAGGCGGGCCATGACGGACGGGACCACGGAGCCGCCGGCGCAGATCCCCGCCGCGGTGACGATGCAGCTGCTGGAGGTGGTCGGCGACTGGACCTGGCAGTGCGACCGCGAGGGCCGGCTGACCTTCGTCAGCGACAGCGTCGAGCGGCACATCGGCTACACGCCGGAACAGCTGATCGGAACCAGCCTGTTCCGGCGCCTGTCGCAGGACGAGGACGAGCGGATACGCCGCATGTTCGAGGAGAAACGCCGCCGTTGCGAAAGCCTCGTTCGCATCACCACCCGCATCTCCCACCGCAACGGCCGTGCCATGACCCTGGAGGTCAGCGCCATCCCCCTGACCGACGCCGAAGGGCGCTGCCACGGCTACCTGGGGGCGAGTCGGGACGTGACCGCCGCCGAGCTGGTGATGGCGGAGATGAAACGGGGTCGCAGCCGCCTCGCCGAGGCCCAGCGCATCGCCCACCTGGGGAGCTGGGAGCTCGACCTGGTGCGTAACGAGCTGCACTGGTCGGAGGAGATATTCCGTATCTTCGGCATCGCCCCGGAGGAGTTCGAGCCCAGCTACGAGGGTTTCCTCGCCGTGATCCACCCGGACGACCGGGACATGGTCAGCCGGGCCTACGAGGAGTCGGTGGCGAACCACCAGCCCTATGACATCACCCACCGGCTGCTGATGAAGGACGGCTCGATCAAGTACGTGCACGAGCGCTGCGCCACCTTCTACGACGAAGAGAACCGTCCGATCCGTTCCACCGGCACGGTCCAGGACGTCACCCGCCAGGTGACGCTGGAACGGAGACTGAAGGAGTCGGAACAGCGCTTCCGGGCGCTGGTGGAGCAGTCGCCGCTGAGCATCCAGCTGTTCGCCGCCGACGGTTCCGTGGCCCTGGTAAACCGGGCGTGGGAGCAGTTGTGGGGTGCCGATGCCGGGCTGCTGCAGGGATACAACATCCTGAGGGATCGCCAGCTGGAAGAGAAGGGCATCCGTTCCTACATCGAGCGTGGCTTCGCCGGCGAGGCATGCCAGGTTCCGCCGATCGTCTACGACCCATCGGAACTGCCCTGGATTCCGGAGAAGTACCGCAATACCGGGCGCTGGATCCAGGCCTTCATCTATCCGATCAAGGACGAACAGGGAAAGGTGAAACAGCTGGTGGTGATGCACGAGGACGTGACCGACCGCTTTCTCGCCGAGCAGCGGTTGAAGCGCAGCGAGGCGCTGCTGTCGGAGGCGCAGCAGATCGCCCACCTGGGCAACTGGGAGCTGGATCTGGCGACCTGGCAGGCGACCTGGTCGGACGAGGAGTACCGCCTGCTCGGCTACCGTCCGGGGGAGGTGGAGGCCAGCGCCGAGAAGTTCGTGCAGGCGGTCCATCCGGACGACCGGGAACGGGTCGGTCAGGCGATGAGGGAGGCGATGCAGCCGCCGGAGGGAGAGGAGAGAAGACGTTACCATACGGTGCACCGGGTGCAGCACCGGGATGGCCGGGTCACCGTGGTGGAGGAGGACGGCTGGGTCACCTTCGACCGGGAGCAGCGTCCACTGCGCATGTTCGGGACCACCCTCGACATCACTGAACGCAGGCGCGTCGAGCAGGAACTGGAACAGTATCGCGAGCATCTGGAGCAGCTGGTGGAGCGGCGCACCGAAGAACTGGAGGCGACCAACCGGGAGCTGGAATCGTTCGCCTATTCCGTTTCCCACGATCTGCGTGCGCCGCTGCGCTCCATCGACGGCTTCAGCCTGGCCCTGCTGGAGGACTACGAGGAGCGGCTCGACGAGACCGGCCGCGATTACCTGTACCGGGTGCGTCGTGCCAGCCAGCGCATGGGCGCCCTGATCGACGATCTGCTGATGCTGTCGCGCCTGACCCGCCACAACCTCAACATCGAGCAGGTGGATCTGTCCGCCCTGGCGCGACGCCTGCTGGCGGAACTGGCCGAGGCCCACCCGGAACGGACGGTCGAGACCGAGGTGGAGGAGCGGCTGCGGGTGCAGGCGGATCCGAAGCTGCTCGCCATCGCCCTGTCGAACCTGCTGGAGAATGCCTTCAAATACACCGCCGGCAGGGAACCGGCACGTATCGAGGTGGGCAGCCTGCTGCAGGAGGAGGGGGAGAGGGTCTACTATGTGCGCGACAATGGCGCCGGTTTCGACATGCAGTACGTGGACAAGCTGTTCAGCGCCTTCCAGCGTCTGCACCGGGAGGAGGAGTTTCCCGGCTCCGGCATCGGCCTGGCGACGGTTGCACGCATCGTCCACCGTCACGGCGGCAGGGTATGGGCGGAGGGGGCCACCGGTGCCGGTGCAAGCTTCTATTTCACCCTCGGCCGGGGCGACGCCGAACGCTGAACATCCATAGGCGTTGTGTGGCAAACTGCCTCGCGACAGAAGGACCGGTGGCGGCACGCACCGCTGCAACAGGGAGAGGACAGGGGAGATGAACGAAAGCAGGACGATCCTCCTGGTGGAGGACAACCCGGACGACGTGGCGCTGACCGTCCGGGCGCTGAAGAAGAACAACATCGCCAATGAGCTGGTGGTGGCGAGAGACGGGGTCGAGGCGCTGGACTACCTGTTCGGAACCGGTACCCACCAGGGCCGGGACAGCAGGGAGCTGCCGCAGGTGATCCTGCTGGATCTGAAGCTGCCCCGGGTCGACGGTCTCGAGGTGCTCAGGCGCATCCGCGGCGACGAACGCACCCGGCTGGTGCCGGTGGTGATCCTCACCGCATCCGACGAGGAGCGGGACGTGGTCGAGAGCTACAGCCTGGGCGCCAACAGCTACATCCGCAAGCCGGTCGATTTCAACGAATTCATCCAGGCGGTGGCGCAGCTCGGGCTGTACTGGCTGATCCTCAACCTGGCGCCACCCGGCGGGGACGTCTGACCTTGGGCAAACCCCTGCGGCTGCTGATCATCGAGGACTCCGAGGACGACGCCCTGCTGCTGGTGCGGGAGCTGCGCCGCGGCGGCTATCTGCCCGAATTCCGCCGTGTCCAGGACCCGGAGGAGCTGGGGCAGGCACTGGAGGAGAGTGGCTGGGACCTGGTCATCACCGACCACAACATGCCCGGGTTCGATTCATCGGCGGCGTTGCGGCTGATCAAACGGCACAGTCCCGACCTGCCGGTGATCATCGTCTCCGGCAGCATCGGCGAGGAGTTCGCCGTGGCGGCGATGAAGGCCGGCGCCCACGACTATCTGATGAAGGGCAACCTGAAGCGGCTGGTCCCGGCCATCGACCGGGAGCTGCGCGACGCGGAGACCCGGCGGGCCCGGCGCAGGGCGGAGGAGGAGATCCGCCACCTCGCCTTTCACGACCCCCTCACCGGACTGTTCAACCGGCGGGAGTTCGAGCGCCGGCTGGAGCGGGCCCTGGTTTCCGGCCGGGAAACCGCCCTGCTCTACCTGGACCTGGATCAGTTCAAGATCATCAACGATACCAGCGGTCACGTCGCCGGTGACGAGTTGCTGCGGCAGCTGGCGCACCTGTTCAAGTCCCATATCCGGGCCGGGGATACCCTGGCACGGCTGGGGGGAGACGAGTTCGGCATCCTGCTGGAGCGCTGCGGGGAGGAGCAGGCGGAACGGATCGCGGAGAAGATCCGTGACGCCATCTCCGGCTTCCGCTTCGTCTGGAAGGGAAAGCCGTTCGGCATCGGTGTCAGTATCGGCCTGGTGATGATCGGCCGGGAACACCTCTCCCTGGACGAGGCCCTCAGCCGGGCGGACATGGCCTGTTACGCGGCCAAGGACCGGGGCCGCAACCGGGTCCACCGCTATGCCGACAGCGACCGTGAGATCGCCCGCCGCCGCAACGACATGCAGTGGGCGGCGCGTATCCGCCAGGGACTGGAGGAGGGGCGGTTCCTGCTCTACCGGCAGGAGATCCGGCGCCTGTCCGGCGATCTCCCCCCCTGCCGCTGCTATGAGTACCTGCTGCGACTGCGCGGTGATGATGGCGAGATCATCGCCCCCGGTGCCTTCATTCCGGCGGCGGAGCACTACAACCTGATGTCCCAGCTCGATCGCTGGGTGACGGAGACGGTGTTCGAGCGGCTGGAACGGCACCAGCCGTCGGCGGCTGGCGAGGAGTTCCATTTCATCAACCTCTCCGGCAACTCCCTCAGCGACGACGCCTTCTTTCCCTTCATCCGGCGCCAGATGGAGCAGCGGCGGATTCCCCCCCGGTGCATCTGTTTCGAGATCACCGAGACCTCTGCCATCGCCAGCCTGGGACGGGCGATCGAGTTCATTCACGAGATCCGTGCCCTCGGCTGCCGCTTCGCCCTGGACGATTTCGGCACCGGTCTCAGCTCCTTCTCCTACCTGAAGACGATCCCGGTGGACTATCTCAAGATCGATGGCGGCTTCGTCCGCAACATGCTGGCCGAACCGATGGATCAGGCCATCGTCGAGGCGATCAACCGTATCGGCCAGGTGGCCGGTATCCTCACCATCGCCGAGTTCGTCGAGGACGAGGAGACCCTGCACCGGGTGAAGTCGCTGGGCATCGACTATGCCCAGGGGTTCGGGATCGGCCTGCCGGAGCCCCTGCCCGACCTGGAGTGACCGGTCCCGCCGGGCCCCCTTCTCCCGGCTGACGATCCGGCGAAGGCGTGAATCGGCGGGTTTTCAGCCAGGGATACGGCCGGATGGGTGTGATTCCGCCGATTTGCGGCCAACCGTCAGGGTCTTCGGGCGACGGGCCGGACGCATCGGCCCGGAGTCATTCCTCCGCCGCTGCCGCGTACCCGGCGCCAACCCATTGAGCATGCGGATCATTGCGGTATCCGGCCGGATCCGGCGGCGGGGCTGGCCGGATGGTGTGGGGCCGTGCCCCGGCCTGACAGCGTGCTGGCCCCGTTCTTGCAATGACAGACTGGATGGCCGGCCATCTCTCGCCCCGTCCGGCCCGCAGAGTGAAGAACAACCACACATCGATCACACCCGGAGGAACATCATGCGTCTACGTCTTCTGACTGCTGTACTGGCCCTGGCGGCCATGGTGATGGCCGGCCCGCTGGCCGCCAAGCCGATCATCATCAAGTTCTCCCACGTGGTGGCGGAGAACACCCCCAAGGGCCAGATGGCCAACAAGTTCAAGGAGCTGGTGGACCAGCGCCTGGCCGGCAAGGTGGAGGTGGAGGTCTACCCCAACTCCCAGCTGTTCGGTGACAACAAGGTACTGGAGGCGATGCTGCTCGGCGACGTGCAGATGGCCGCCCCCTCCCTCTCCAAGTTCAAGCGCTACACCAAGAAGCTGCAGCTGTTCGACCTGCCCTTCCTGTTCAAGGACATGACCGCTGTGGAACGGTTCCAGAAGAGCCCCGCCGGCCAGCAACTGCTGGACTCGGTGAACCGGAAGGGCCTGGTCGGCCTCGGCTATCTGCACAACGGCATGAAGCAGCTGTCCGCCTCCAGGCCGTTGCGGGTACCGGCGGATGCGAAGAACCTGAAGTTCCGCATCATGTCGTCCGACGTGCTGGCGGCCCAGTTCGAGGCGGTCGGCGGTGTGCCGCTGAAGAAGCCCTTCTCCGAGGTGTTCACCCTGTTGCAGACCAAGGCCATCGATGGTCAGGAGAACACCTGGTCCAACATCTATTCCAAGAAGTTCTACGAGGTGCAGCCCTACATCACCGAGTCCAACCACGGCCTGCTGGACTACATGGTGGTCACCTCCAGGGAGTTCTGGATGGGGCTGCCCGACGATGTCCGCGCCGAGGTGAAGAAGGCGCTGGACGAGGCCATCGCCTTCGGCAACCAGGTGGCGGCGGAGAAGGCGGTCGCCGACAAGCAGAAGATCATCGATTCAGGGCGCTCGGAGGTGATCGAGCTGACGCCGGCGGAACGGGCCCAGTGGGTGGCGGTGATGAAGCCGGTGTGGAAGAAGTTCGAGGGCCAGATCGGCAGGGACCTGATCGACGCGGCCTACAACGCCAACAAGTAGAACAGGTAATTCGGACGCCGGGCTTGGCGTGGGCCAGGGAGGGCCCATCTCAACCGGCGCCACCGCCCCCCTCCCCGGAGCGGATCCCCAATCTGCGGGGGTGATCCGGGGGGATGCACCCACCGGCGGAAAATAAGCCTGCATTGGCCCGGGAGGAGAGCCGTGAACCGACTCATCCAGTTCTGGCACCGCACCGAAGAGACCGTCATCGCCCTGCTGCTGGTCTGCATGACCCTGCTGGTGTTCATCGAGGTGGTGCTCCGCTTCGGCTTCGGCACCGGCTTCATGTGGTCCCAGGAGCTGACCCTGCTGCTGTCGGCCTGGTTCGTCCTGTTCGGCATCAGCTACGGCCTGCGCATCGGTGCCCACATCGGCGTCGACGTGCTGGTACGGGCCCTGCCGGACAGGGCACGCCGGGTGGTCTCGGCACTGGCGGTGATTCTCAGCCTGGTCTACTGCGGCCTGTTCCTGGCCGGTTCCTGGGTCTACCTGGCGAAGATGAAGATGATCGGCATCGAGCTGGAGGATATGGCGATCCCGGCCTGGCAGGCGCACAGCATCCTGCTGATCGGCCTCGGCCTGTTCTCCATCCGGCTGCTGGAGATGCTGTGGGGGATCGTCCGCGGCACCTCGACCGGCTTCCAGCACGTGGACGAGGCCGAGGAGAGCCTGCACCTGGCCGAGCAGCTGAAGCGGGAGGGGGGCGCCGAATGACCACAGCCGCCCTGTTCCTGCTGCTCTTCTTCTGCATGTTCATCGGCATGCCGATCGCGGTGGCGCTGGGCCTCTCCAGCATCACCACCATCCTGCTGTTCTCCAACGACTCCCTCGCCTCGGTGGCGCTGAAACTGTTCGAGGCCCTGTCCGAGCACTACACCCTGCTGGCGATCCCCTTCTTCATCCTGTCGTCGGCCTTCCTCTCCACCGGTGGCGTGGCCAAGCGGCTGATCAACTTCGCCCTCGATACCGTCGGCCATATCCGGGGCGGCCTGGCGATGGCCTCGGTGATGGCCTGCATGCTGTTCGCCGCCGTCTCCGGTTCGTCGCCGGCCACGGTGGCGGCCATCGGCACCATCGTCATCGCCGGCATGGTGCGCTCCGGCTATCCCGAGAAGTTCGCCGCCGGGGTGATCGCCAATGCCGGCACCCTGGGCATCCTGATACCCCCCTCCATCGTGATGCTGGTCTACGCCGCCGCCACCGAGGTCTCCGCCGCCCGCATGTTCATGGCCGGCTTCATCCCCGGCCTTATGATGGGGCTGATCCTGATGATCGCCATCTATATCGCCGCCCGGGTGATGCATCTCCCGGCCCGGCCCTGGCCCGGCTTCCGCGCCCTGCTGAAGTCGGGCTTCATCGCCTCCGGCGGCCTGATGCTGATCGTCATCGTGCTCGGTTCCATCTACGGCGGCATCGCCAGTCCGACCGAGGCGGCGGCGGTCTCCGCCGTCTACGCCTTCCTGATCTCGGTGTTCGGCTACCGCGACATGGGGCCGCTGAAGGAGGTCCCCTGGCGCCTGCCGGGTGAGGGGACCGGCCGGATGCTGTGGCGCAACGGCGTCGCCTCCCTGCTCGCCCTCCCGCGCAGCCTGATGGATCCGGAGGTGAAGAAGACGGTGCTGGACGCGGCCAAGGTGAGCATCATGCTGCTGTTCATCATCGCCAACGCCATGCTGTTTGCCCATGTGCTGACCACGGAGCGCATTCCCCACGCCATCGCCGACACCATCGTCCACTGGGGACTGCCGGCCTGGGGCTTCCTCATCGTCGTCAACCTGCTGCTGCTGGCGGCGGGCAACTTCATGGAGCCGTCGGCGATCCTGCTGATCATGGCGCCGATCCTGTTCCCCATCGCCATGAAACTGGGGATCGATCCGATCCACCTGGGCATCATCATGGTGGTGAACATGGAGATCGGCATGCTGACGCCGCCGGTGGGGCTCAACCTGTTCGTCACCGCCGGCATCACCGGCAACAGTATCGGCTGGGTGATCAGGGCGGCCCTGCCGTGGTTGATGCTGCTGCTGCTGTTCCTGATGGTGATCACCTACGTCCCCAAGGTCTCCCTGTTCCTGCCCGAGTACATCGACTATCTCAAGGGCTACAACTGAGGCGCCGCCATGCACATCCCGGAGTACAGGACCATCCTCTATGCCACCGACATGGGTGAGTCGATGCGGCCGGTGTTCGCCCACGCCGTCGGCCTGGCCCGGCACTACCGGGCCCGGATCGTGATGCTGCACGCGGTCGAGCCCCTGGGCAGCACCGGCGAGTGGGTGCTCGACGCCTTTCTGCCGCCCCGGCTGCGGCAGGGGGACGGGGAGAAGAGGATCCTGAAGAAGATGCTGAAGAAGATGCGCAAGCGGCTGCGGCGCATCTGCGAGGAGGAGCTGGGCGAGAGCGGGACCGACCCGGTCTCCGACATCGTGGTGGTGAGCGGACGCCCCGCCGATGCGATTCTGCATCAGGCGGAGAAGATCGACGCCGATCTCGTCATCGTCGGCAGCCACACCGATACCGGCCTGGGGCATGGCCTGCTCGGCTCCACCGCCCGCTCCCTCACCCAGCACTCCCGCCGGCCGGTGCTGGTGGTGCCGGTGAACCGCTGAAGCGAACATCGGCGCCGGCCGGCGCCGACATTGCCGACGCCTTAACAGCCGGAATTCGGTATCCTATCGGGTTTCCGGGACCGCCCGGATCGATCCTGATTTCATACAAGCCAGAGAGATTCACCCCCATGTCCGAGGATCTGAAACAGAGCGCCCTCCACTATCACCGCTATCCCCGCCCGGGCAAGCTGGAGATCAAGGCCACCAAGCCGCTGGCCAACCAGCGCGACCTGGCCCTGGCCTACTCCCCCGGGGTGGCCGCCGCCTGCGAGGAGATCGAGGCCGATCCCGGCACCGCCGCCGACTACACCGCCCGCGCCAACCTGGTGGCGGTGGTCACCAACGGCACCGCAGTACTGGGCCTGGGCGCCATCGGGGGGCTCGCCTCCAAGCCGGTGATGGAGGGCAAGGCGGTCCTGTTCAAGGAGTTCGCCGACATCGACGTGTTCGACATCGAGGTGGACGAGACCGACCCGGAGAAGTTCATCGAGACGGTGGCGCGGCTGGAGCCCACCTTTGGCGGCATCAACCTGGAGGACATCAAGGCGCCGGAGTGCTTCGTCATCGAGGAGGGGCTGAAGGCGCGGATGAACATCCCGGTGTTCCACGACGACCAGCACGGCACCGCCATCGTGGTCTGCGCCGCCATCATCAACGGCCTGCGGGTGGTGCGCAAGGAGATCGGCCAGGTACGGCTGGTCACCTCCGGCGCCGGTGCCGCCGCCCTCGCCTGCCTCGACCTGCTGGTGGCCCTGGGGCTGAACCCGGACAACATCATCGTCACCGACTCCACCGGCGTGGTCTACCAGGGCCGTGCCGAGCGCATGGACCCATACAAGGCGCGCTACGCGGCGGAGACCGAACTGCGCACCCTGCAGCAGGCGCTGGAGGGGGCCGACATCTTCCTCGGCCTCTCCGCCGGCGGCGTGCTGAAGCCGGAGATGCTGGAGAAGATGGCGGACAAGCCGCTGATCATGGCCCTGGCCAACCCGGTGCCGGAGATCATGCCCGACCTGGCCAAGGCGGTGCGGCCCGACGCCATCCTCGCCACCGGCCGCTCCGATTTCCCCAACCAGGTGAACAACGTCCTCTGCTTCCCGTTCCTGTTCCGGGGCGCCCTCGACTGCTGCGCCACCGAGATCAACATGGCGATGAAGAAGGCCTGTGTCCAGGCCATCGCCGACCTGGCGACGGAGCAGCCGTCCGACATCGTGCAGGCGGCCTACGGCGGCCAGAACCTGCAGTTCGGACCGGAGTACCTGATCCCGCGGCCGTTCGACCCGCGGTTGATGGAGACCATCGCCCCGCGGGTGGCCCGGGCGGCGATGGACTCCGGTGTCGCCCTGCGCGAGATCGAAGACCTGCAGGCCTACCGCGAGTGCCTGCAGCGCCAGGTGTTCCGCACCGGCATGACCATGAAGCCGATCTTCGACCGGGCGCGGGAGAATCCGCCGCGGGTGGTCTATGCCGCCGGCGAGGAGCCGAAGGTGCTGCAGCTGATCCAGCAGGTGCTGGAGCAGGGCATCGCCCGGCCCATCCTGATCGGCCGGCGCCGGGTGGTGGAGGAGCGCATCCGGGATCTGGGACTGGGGCTGGTGATCGATGACGACTTCGAGCTGGTCGATCCGCAGAACCACGAGCGCTACAAGGAGTATTGCGACGCCTATTTCGCACTGATGGCACGCAAGGGGGTCTCGCCGATCGAGGCGCGCGCCCTGGTACGCACCAACTCCACCGTGCTGGCGGCGATGATCGTGCGCCAGGGGCATGCCGACTCCATGCTCTGCGGCCTGCTCGGCAGCTACCAGAGCCACCTCCGGCACATCCGCGACATCATCGGCCCGGCGGAAGGGGTGAAGCGGCTCACCTCCATGAGCGTGCTGGTGTTTCACAGCGGCGCCCTGTTCCTCACCGACACCTACGTGCAGGAGGAGCCGGACGCCGAGGCGATCGCCGAGATCGTGCGTCTCACCGCCGAGGAGGTGCGCTGGTTCGGCGTCGAACCCAAGGTGGCGCTGCTCTCCCACTCCAACTTCGGCAGCCACGACTCGGCTTCGTCGCGCAAGATGCGCGCCGCCCTGGAGCTGATCCACCGGCAGCAGCCGGAACTGGAGGTGGAGGGCGAGATGCACCCGGAGCTGGCCCTCAACGAGGCCCTGCGCAACCAGCGCTTCCCCGCCTCCCGCCTGCAGGGGGCGGCCAACCTGCTGGTGATGCCGAACCAGGACAGCGCCAACATCGCCTTCAGCCTGCTGAAGGCGGTCGGCGAGGGTATCCCGATCGGCCCGATCCTGGTCGGCGCGGCCAGGCCGGCCCATATCGTCACCCCCTCCATCAGCGTCCGCGGCCTGCTCAACATGACCGCCCTGGCGGCGGTGCGCGGCGTCTCCGAGGGGGGGTGAGGCCGGTTTTCCCGCAGCCATCCCGAATTGGTACAATGCCCCGGTTTTCAGCCCCAGGCGGAGCCCCCATGGCCAGAGAAGTGATCAAACCCGGTAAGTACGTCTCCCTCACCTACACCATCTCCGACGACCAGGGCAACCTGCTGGAGCAGAACGACATCCCGGTGAACTACATCCACGGCGGCGAGACCGAACTGATCGGCGGCATGGACCGGGCGGTGGAGGGCAAGGGGGTCGGTGACACGGTGGAGGTGACGGTACCGCCGGAGCAGGGCTTCGGGGAGCACGACCCCAACCTCACCTTCACCGACGACCTGGACAACGTCCCCCCCCAGTTCCGCCATGTCGGCGCCGAGGTGGAGATGCAGAACGAGTCCGGAGAGACCCGCAGCTTCATCGTCACCCGCATCGAGGACGGCCGGCTGACGGTGGACGGCAACCATCCCATGGCCGGCAAGACCCTGGTGGTGCGGGTGAAGATCCTGGAGGTGCGGGACGCCACCATGGAGGACATGAAGCCGCCCGCCGACGGCCTGCTCAACTGATCGCCGCCGATCGCCCGGGCGATCCCCGATCAGGGATGATCCGGTCGGAAGCCCTGTCTAAAGGCGCCGCCCGTGGCGCCGCTATCCCCAGCAGGATCCAGGTTCCGAACGTCCCTGTTCGAGCAACGACCGAGGAACACCAATGAAGCTTGGAGTCGTCATTCTCGCCGCCGGCCAGGGCACCCGGATGAAATCCGCTCTGCCCAAGGTGCTGCACCCGCTGGCGGGCCGCCCCCTGCTGGGCCATGTCATCGATGCCGCGCGCGGGCTGCAGGCGGAGCGCATCGCGGTGGTCTACGGCCACGGCGGCAGCCGGGTCCCCGAGGCCTTCGCCGACGCACCGGTCCAGTGGGTGGAGCAGGCGCAGCAGCTCGGCACCGGCCACGCGGTGGAGCAGGCCCTGCCGGCGGTGGCCGGCATGGAGCGGGTGCTGGTGCTCTACGGTGACGTCCCCCTCACCTCCCGGGAGACCCTGGAGTCGCTGCTGCGGGCGGCGGAGCAGAGCCCCCTGGCGCTGCTCACGGTGGAGCTGGACGACCCGGCCGGCTACGGCCGCATCGTGCGCGACGACGACGGCCGCATCGTGCGCATCGTCGAGCACCGCGACGCCACCCCGGCGGAGCTCGCCATCGCCGAGATCAATACCGGCATCCTGGTCGCCGACGGCCCCAGCCTGGAGCGCTGGATCGCCCGGCTCGAGAACGGTAACGCCCAGGGCGAGTTCTACCTAACCGACATCGTCGCCATGGCGGTGGCCGAGGGCGCCGGGGTGACCAGCGCCCCGGCCGCCGACCCGCACGAGGTGGCCGGGGTCAACGACCGGGTGCAGCTGGCCGGGCTGGAGCGCTGGTACCAGGGCCAGCAGGCCAGGCGCCTGATGCGCGACGGCGTCACCCTGCGCGATCCCGCCCGCTTCGACCTGCGCGGCACCCTGGCCACCGGGCGCGACGTGGAGATCGATGTCAATGTGGTGATCGCCGGTGACGTCACCCTCGGTGACCGGGTGCGCATCGGCGCCAACACGGTGATCCGCGACAGCCGCATCGGCGATGACGTGCAGATCCTCGAGAACTGCGTCATCGAGGAGGCGGTGGTGGGCGAGGCGAGCCGGATCGGCCCCTTCTCCCGGCTGCGTCCGGAGACGGTGCTGGCCGGCCGGGTCCACGTCGGCAACTTCGTCGAGATCAAGAAATCCGAGGTGGCCGAGGGCAGCAAGATCAACCACCTGAGCTACATCGGCGACACCAGCATCGGCCGCTCGGTGAACATCGGAGCCGGCACCATCACCTGCAACTACGATGGCGCCTTCAAGCATCGCACCGTGATCGGCGACGATGCCTTCATCGGATCGGACACCCAGCTGGTGGCGCCGGTCAAGGTCGGTGCCGGGGCCACCATCGGTGCCGGCTCCACCATCACCCGGGACACCCCGGACGGGGGGCTGACCCTGAGCCGGGCGAAGCAGACCAGCATCCCCGGCTGGCAGCGGCCGACCAAGGAGAAGAAATGACATGTGCGGCATCGTAGGGGCCATCGGCCGGCGCGACGTCACCCCGGTGCTGATGGAGGGGCTGCGGCGGCTGGAGTACCGTGGCTACGACTCCGCCGGCATCGCCATCCGCGACGCCAGCGGCCATATTCAGCGGATCCGCTCGGTGGGCAAGGTCTCCTCCCTGCAGCAGCGGCTGGAGCAGGCCCCCATCGCCGGCGAACTGGGCATCGCCCACACCCGCTGGGCCACCCACGGCATGCCGGCGGAGCGCAACGCCCATCCCCACATGAGCGGCGAGCGGGTGGCGGTGGTGCACAACGGCATCATCGAGAACCACGCCGAGCTGCGCCAGGAGCTGCAGGCGGCCGGCTATCGTTTCGTCTCCGAGACCGATACCGAAGTAATCGCCCACTTACTCGCAGACACCCTGGAACGGGAGGGAGACCTGCTGCAGGCGTTCCGTGCCGCGGTGCGCCGCCTGCGCGGCGCCTATGCCCTGGCGGTCTCCAGCCCGGACGACCCCGACCGTATCCTGGTGGCCCGCGCCGGCAGTCCGCTGGTGATCGGCATCGGTGACGGCGAGCACTTCATCGCCTCCGACGTCTTCGCCCTGCTGCCGGAGACCCAGCGCTTCGTATTCCTGGAAGAGGGTGACCAGGCCGAGATCCGCCGCGACGGCATCCGCGTGTTCGACCGCGACGGCAATCCGGTGGAGCGGCCGGTGAGCGACTCCCAGCTCAGCGCCGGCGCCGCCGACAAGGGTCCCTATCCCCACTACATGCTGAAGGAGATCTTCGAGCAGCCCGGCGTCATCGCCGAGACCCTGGAGGGGCGCATCCACAAGGGGCGGCTGCTGGAGGAGAGCTTTGGCCACGTAGCCAGGGAACTGCTCGACGGCACCCGGCAGATCCACATCGTCGCCTGCGGCACCAGCTACCATGCCGGCCTGGTGGCGCGCTACTGGTTCGAGGAGATCGGCATCCCCTGCTCGGTCGAGGTGGCCAGCGAGTACCGCTACCGCCGGGTGGTGGTGCCGCAGCAGACCCTGTTCGTCACCATCTCCCAGTCCGGCGAGACCGCCGACACCCTGGCCGCCCTGCGCGGTGCCCGGGAGGCGGGCTATCTGGGCAGCCTGGTGATCTGCAACGTGCCGGAGAGCTCCCTGGTGCGCGAGTCGGACGTGGCCCTGATGACCCGTGCCGGCACCGAGATCGGCGTCGCCTCGACCAAGGCCTTCACCACCCAGCTGGTGGCCCTGCGCCTGCTGGTGCTGGCCCTGGCCAAGCGCATGGGCCAGGACGAGGAGGAGCAGAGGCGGCTGATCGACGAGCTGCACGCCCTCCCCCGCCAGGTGGAGGTGGCGCTGCAGCTGGACGAGCCGATCCGGCAGATGGCGACTGCGTTCGGGGACAAGGAGCATGCCCTGTTCCTCGGCCGCGGGCCCTTCTACCCCATCGCCATGGAGGGGGCGTTGAAGCTGAAGGAGATCTCCTACATCCACGCCGAGGCCTACCCGGCGGGGGAACTGAAGCACGGTCCCCTGGCGCTGGTGGACGAGCGGATGCCGGTGGTCTGCGCCCTGCCGGACGATCCGCTGCTGGACAAGGTGCTCTCCAACCTGCAGGAGGTGCGCGCCCGTGGCGGCGAGCTGTTCCTGTTCAGCGACCACAAGGTGCAGATCGGGCTGGACCGGTTCCAGAGCCTCACCCTGGCGGACATCAACCCGAGCACCGCTCCCATCGTCTACACCATCCCGCTGCAGCTGCTCTCCTACCACGCGGCGGTGCTGAAGGGCACCGACGTGGACCAGCCGAGGAACCTGGCCAAGTCGGTGACGGTGGAATAGCCGGCGCTGCCGGTCCGCCTGGTCACGCCATCGCCACCGGCCGCTCACCGGCCGCAGGGCGTCAGAGCGTTCGCTGCCCCGCTTCGACCGGTATCAGGGCGATCCGGTTGCCATCGATGCGGATCCGTCCGCTCCGCCGCAGCGAGGCCAGGGTGCGGTAGAGGCTTTCGTGGCTGACGCCCAGCTCGGCGGCCCAGGATTTCCTGGAGTGGGAGAGGTGGACCACGCCGTCGACCCCCTCGCTGCGCAGATAGTGGAGAATCCGTGCCGCGGTCCCGTTCAGCGCCAGCCGCTCGCAGCGGGCCCGCAGGGTGCGGATCTCGTCCGACAGCAGGGACAGCCAGCGGGTGCGGAACGGCTCCGCATCCAGCGCCGTACGGAAGGCGCCGCGGGGAAAAGCGATCGATTCCCCGTCCCCGGCAGCGATTGCATTGCAGTGGTAGTTGCGGGCATAGAGGCTGGCCTCGGCGATGAAGCCGTGGCGGACGCGCTGGAGCAGCAGTTCCCCGCCATCGGGCGACAGCCGCGTCAGGCGTACCTCACCGCGCAGCAGAAACAGCATGTCGCGGGGCTCTGCGCCCATGCGGAACAGCTGCTCCCCGCGCTGGAATTTCCGCCTCCGCGCCAGGGCCGCCAGCTCCCCGGGGATGATCGCCAGCGTCCGGTGCTGCCGCGTCAGCTCCCGCCAGTCGGTCCGCATCTCCATTCCCCTCCCACTGAAGCATATGATTCCAATCATAGGGAAGCCGAGGCGGGCCTGCTAGCATCTCTTCCCGGGGTGCCGTGTCCGGTGCCCCTTGTCACGGCGGATCAACGACAGGAGCCGACTCATGTGGTTCAGGACAGTTGTCGCAGTCGGGGCATGGGCCCTGCTCGCCACCGGGGCGGGGGCCGCCGGCCAGGCCCGGGAAGGTTCCATGGCCGGCGGACACATGCAGCACATGGCGACGATGGGGAGCGGCAAGGGGCCGCAAACCGCGGCCGTTACCGACACCAGGGAACCGGTCCGGTTCCCCCCGCGGATCAGGGCCCACGAGTTGTGGAGCATGCGCGACCATCTGCGGACGCTGCAGAAGATCCAGCAGTATCTGGCCGAAGAGCGGTTCGAGGAGATCGCCGGGATCGCCGAACAGCGGCTCGGCATGTCCTCGTTCGGGCTGCACGGGGCCCATGAGTCGGCCCCCTACATGCCGGAGGGGATGAGACAGGCCGGCGGCGCCATGCACCGGAGCGCGTCGCGGCTGGCGCGGCTGGCCACCGATGCGGCGGTCACCGGGGAGACCAAGCCGGTCCTCCAGGCGGTTGCCGATCTCACCGCCAGGTGCGTCGCCTGCCACGACGCCTATCGCCTGGAATAGCCGCTGTCGAAGGGATGCCCCCTCCCCCGGCGTATCGGGGGAATGCGGCCGATGCGCTTGCCACGCCGCCCCGGGGCTGACAGACTCCCCGCCTTTGGTCGTACTCGGGGGACGTTCATGCACTGGCGGTCGCTGCTGCGGCTACTCCATCCCGGACCGGACACCACCTCCCTGGCCGAGAAGGCCCTCTCCGGCCTTGGCGGGCTGGTCGGCATCGGCCTGATCATGCTGGTCAGCCGGCAGTTCCTCGGCGACGGGGCGCTGCCCTGGGTGGTGGCCTCCATGGGCGCCTCGGCGGTGCTGCTGTTCGCGGTGCCGCTGGGGCCGCTGTCCCAGCCCTGGCCCCTGGTCGGCGGCCATCTGCTGTCCGGCGTCATCGGCGTCACCGTGGCGCGCCTGGTGCCGGACATCGCCCTGGCCGCCGGGCTGGCGGTGGCGCTGGCCATCTTCGTGATGTACCTGACCCGCTCGCTCCACCCCCCCGGTGGCGCCACCGCCCTCACCGCGGTGGCCGGCGGCAGCCAGGTGCAGGCCCTCGGCTACCAGTTCCTGCTGACCCCGGTGCTGCTGAACCTGGTGGTGATCCTCGCCTGGGCCCTGCTGATCAACAATCTGCTGCCCAACCGCTACTACCCCAACACCCTGCGGGGCCTGCGCCAGTCCCGTGAGCGGCCGCTGGGCCACGACCGCAGCGACCGTGCCCTGGCGATCACCCACGACGACCTGGAGTACGCGCTGAAGGAGATGAACGAGTTCATCGACGTCTCGGAGGACGACCTGTCGCGCCTGTTCAACCTCTCCGCGACCCACTCGCGCCGGCGGCGCATGGGCGAGATCCTGTGTGGCGAGATCATGACCACCGACGTCATCCACGCCCGTTACGACACCGAGGTGGAGGAGTTGTGGCAGCTGATGGGCCGGCACCGGATCCGTGGCATCCCGGTCATCGACGACGAACGGCGCGTCATCGGCATGGTCACCATCGCCGATTTCCTCAACCAGGTGCGCCATCCGGATCGGGGCCTGCCGCTGCGCGAGCGGTTGCAGCGCTTTCTCAAGCGCAGCGACGGACTGCACGCGGACAAACCGGAGTATGCCGGCCATCTGATGAGCTCACCGGCGATCACCATCGACCACCGGCAGCACATCCTCGAGCTGTTCCCGATCTTCTACCGCCAGGGCATCCATCATCTGCCGGTGGTGGACGGGGAGGGGCGCCTGTGCGGCATCGTCACGCCGAAGAACCTGCTGGTCGCGCTGCACGCGGATCTGCAGGCGGCCGGTGCCTGATCCGGGGCGCTCAGGCCTGGTAGACCGGCTCCCAGACGGCGCCGTCGCAGCAGGGGGGCAGCACCACGATCTCGTTCGGCGGGATCACGCCGGGGCCCATGCCGAACAGGTCGATGCGGGCGAAGCGGTGGCAGGCAGCGGGATCGGCCACGTCCCGGCCGATGCGCAGGCGGTAGCCGGTCAGGTCCGGGTGGGTACTGGTCTGGAAACGGTCGAACTCGTCATAGATGCGCGCCACCTCGCGCTCGATCATGGCCTGGATCGGCGCCGGCTCCCGGCTCCTGCCGCCGCGCTGGTTGATGATCGCCATGATGCGCCCCTCGACACGCCGGCGTGTCTCGGGGTCCAGTTCCCCGCCGGGCTGCTGCAGGCCGCCCGCCCGCAGGTAGGCCGCCGCGAACACCCGGGGGGAGCGTTCACCAATGGACAGGGCACGACGCCCGGCCTCGATGGCGGCGCGGATCTGTGCACTCTGATCTGGGCTGTAGCTGTTGTTCATCGATCTCCGTCCCTTTCCCGAACGGCCCCGGGAGAGGGCGCCACCAGCGAATATATCGGGGATCGCCCGTCGAGGGAACGGATGCGGTGGAAGAATCGTGCGTCCGGTCATGTCACGGGGCTACAATCGAACAGGAGAGAACGGCGACGGGGGACGAGGCATGGGATCCTGGCCCGAATGTTTCACCCGGGAACGCGATGATCGCGCCGGAACCGGCGTTCAGGTGCGGATTTGCGACTGAATCAATGGCCCAGGCTGTTGATGATTGAGCAAATACCGCAGATATGCGGCGAGACCGGTGCGAGGGCGCGTTCAGCGATGCCCGGTAACATTTTGGACTCCGCTGATATCCCAGGACTTCGTATGAAATACAGCAAGTTGAAACATAATTTCAGCGATCGGATGAAATATTCGGGCTGGCGCTGGATCGTGTTACCGGTGATGCTGCTGGCGGGCTGCAGCGCTCCCCTGCTGCAGGAGACTGCCCCACCGCAGTTCAATGCCGGATCGTGGCTGGTGCTGCAGCAGCCGGTAGAGGTACCGGCGGACCGGTCCCGGGTCTTCTTCCAGGGCGGCAGGGTGCTGCCGGATGCCCGCTTCGACCAGTACCGCCCCAGCTGCGACCTCGAGATCAGGGATCTCGCCAGCGAGCCCCGCCGGATCGAGCCGGACCGGTTCGTCATCACCCGGATCGAATACGGTGAGGAGGCCGTCGCCCTGCTGCGGGAGCTGGCGGCCACCCGGCTGGCGGGGGTCGGCATCGGTATCGGCGGGGGTGGCGTCGGCGTGGGCGTCGGCACCTTCTGGTGGGGCCGGGGCCAGTCCATCTTCCGCTATGTCCGGCTCTGGCTCCGGTCGGAGCGCCAGCCGGGGGTGATGCGCCTCACCTGCCGCGGTGCCTGGGAGGACTACTTCCGGGCCAGTCCACCCAATGCGGTGGAGATCCGCATCGCGCTGGGCGACTACCTCCGCTTCGAGGCGGCGCCGCCGGAGCGCGGGACCGCGGCGCCATCGGGCAACCCGGGGAGCGGGTGATCCTCCGTGGGAAACGCCTCTGACGCCCGGCTTGGGGGGCTGCCGGGAGACGGTTGGCCATGGATCCACTGTCGCTGCGGCGGGCGGCGAAGAGGGGGCACCGGCGCCGGGCTTTGCCTTTCCCGGCCGCTTTCGCGTACCCTGCGTTGCGGTTCCTGCAACCCGACGAGCGAGTTCCCACGGACAGCCGACCATGGTGATTACCGAGATACTGGCGCGCAACGCCAGGATGTACGGGCCGGAGACGGCCCTGGTGGAGCGCGATCCGGCCGCCGGCCGCCGGCGCGAGATCAGCTGGACCGAGTTCGACCGCGAGGCCAACCGCTTCGCCAACGCCCTCATCGCCCGTGGTGTGGAGCGGGGCGACCGGGTGGCCCATCTGCTGATGAACTGCCTGGAGTGGCTGCCGGCCTATTTCGGCATCCTGCGCACCGGCGCCTGGGCGGTGCCTCTCAACTTCCGCTTCGAGGCGGAGGTGCTGCAGGCCTGCTCGGAGCTGGCCCGGCCGCGGGTGTTCCTGTTCGGCGAGGAGTTCGTCGACCGCATCGCCGCCATCCGGCCGGTGCTGGACCGCAGTGTCGTCGCCTACGTCTATCTCGGCCCGGAAGAGGGTCGCCCCGATTTCGCCGAGAGCTATGAACAGTTCGTCTCCGGCGCCGCCGACACCGATCCGGCGGTGGCGCTGGAGATCGGCGACGATGCCGCCCTCTACTTCACCTCCGGCACCACCGGCCGGCCCAAGGCGGTACGTCTTACCCACCGCAACCTGGAACACGCCTGCTACGTGGAGAACCACCACCACCGGCAGACCCACGACGACATCTTCCTCTGCATCCCGCCGCTGTACCACACCGGCGCCAAGATGCACTGGTTCGGCAGCTTCATCGTCGGTGGCCGCGGGGTGATCCTGAAGGGGGTGAAACCACACTGGATCCTGCAGGCGGTGTCGGAGGAGCGGGCCACCATCGTCTGGCTGCTGGTGCCCTGGGCCCACGACATCCTGATCGCCTGGGAGCGCGGCGAGATCGATCCGGCCGAGTACCGGCTCGACCAGTGGCGGCTGATGCACATCGGTGCCCAGCCGGTGCCGCCCAACCTGATCCAGGCCTGGAAACGGCTGTTCCCCCACCATGACTACGACACCAACTACGGCCTCACCGAGAGCACCGGTCCGGGTTGCGTCCACCTGGGGCTGGAGAACACCCACAAGATCGGCGCCATCGGCATCCCCGGGTTCGACTGGGAGTGCCGGGTGGTGGACTTCGACGGCAACGACGTGGCCTCCGGCGAACGCGGCGAGCTGCTGGTGAAGGGCCCCGGGGTGATGAAGGAGTACTACCGCGATCCGGGGGCCACCGCCGCCACCCTGAGGGACGGCTGGCTGCACACCGGCGACATCGTGCGCCGGGACGACGACGGCTTCCTCTGGCTGGTGGATCGCAAGAAGGACCTGATCATCACCGGCGGCGAAAACGTGTCGCCGGTGGAGGTGGAGCACTTCTTCATGGCCCACCCGGCGATCCAGGACATCGGCGTCATCGGCACCCCGGACCAGCGCCTCGGTGAGCTGGTCACCGCCGTGGTCCAGGTCAAGGTGGGGGCCACCCTGACCGAGGCGGAGCTGCTCGCCTTCGCCGAGGGCCTGCCCCGCTACAAGCGACCGCGGGTGATTCACTTCGCCGAGGTGCCGCGCAACGCCACCGGCAAGATCGAGAAACCGAAGCTGCGCGAACGCTACGGCGCACCGAAGGATTGACCATCAGGGAATCCTTCGCGCCGGGGGTGGGCGCCCCCACCGGTGCGTTGGATGCTGGAGCGGCGCCCCCGCCGCGAATGCACGGATGCCCTCCCCCCCTCTGATACATGGCGCAACCGATTCGCGCTAGAATGGCGGCACTCGATCCCCGGCACCCTCACAGGACCCCTGCCCCCACCCCATGGACGTCTCCCACATCCTCGACGGCCTCAACGATGCCCAGCGAGAGGCGGTCTCGGCGCCGCCCGGCGGCATGCTGGTGCTGGCCGGGGCCGGCAGCGGCAAGACCCGGGTGCTGGTCAACCGCATCGCCTGGCTGATCCAGGTGGTGGGGGCCTCGCCCTGGAACGTGCTGGCGGTCACCTTCACCAACAAGGCGGCGCGGGAGATGAAGGGCCGTATCGAGGAGCTGCTGGGCCAGCCGGTGGGGGGGATGTGGGTCGGTACCTTCCACGGCCTGGCCCACCGCCTGCTGCGGGCCCACTGGCAGGACGCCGGTCTGCCGCGGGAGTTCCAGATCCTCGATGCGGACGACCAGTTCCGCCTGCTGCGGCGGCTGATCAGGGAGATGGGGCTGGACGACGCCAACTGGCCGCCGCGGCAGGCCCAGTGGTACATCAACGCCCAGAAGGACGAGGGGCTGCGGCCGCAGCACCTGGACGACGGCGGCGACCCCTACCAGAAGCAGATGATCCGCATCTACCAGGAGTACCAGGCCGCCTGCGACCGCAGCGGGCTGGTGGATTTCGCCGAGCTGCTGCTGCGCGCCCACGAACTGCTGCGCGACCGCCCCGACATCCTGCACCACTACCGGGAGCGGTTCCAGCACATCCTGGTGGACGAGTTCCAGGACACCAACGCCATCCAGTACGCCTGGCTGCGGCTGCTGGCGGGCGAGCGCGACAACCTGTTCGTGGTCGGCGACGACGACCAGTCCATCTACGGCTGGCGCGGCGCCCGGGTGGAGAACATCCGCGACTTCCGCAAGCACTTCCCGGCGGCGCCGCTGCTGCGGCTGGAGCAGAACTACCGCTCCACCGCCACCATCCTGCAGGCGGCCAATGCGGTGATCGCCCACAACCCGTCGCGCCTGGGCAAGAAGCTCTGGACCGCGGGCAGCGAGGGCGAGCCGATCGCCCTCTACGCCGCCTTCAACGAGGTGGACGAGGCGCGCTTCGTGGTGGAGCGGATCCGCCAGTTCACCGGGCAGGGCCGCAGCCGCAGCGAGGTGGCGATCCTCTATCGTTCCAACGCCCAGTCACGGCTGTTCGAGGAGGCCCTGATCCAGGCCGGCATCCCCTACCGGGTCTACGGCGGTCTGCGCTTCTTCGAGCGTGCCGAGATCAAGGACGCCCTCGCCTACCTGCGGCTGATCGCCAGCCCGGCGGACGATGCCGCCTTCGAGCGCGCCGTCAACATGCCACCCCGGGGCATCGGTCCGCGCACCCTGGAGGCGGTGCGGGCCCACGCCCGCGACTTCGGCTGCTCCCTGTGGCGGGCGGCGGAGGAGCTGATCGGGGGCGGCGGCATGACCCGGCGTGCCGCCAACGCCCTCTCCGCCTTTCTCGACCTGATCCGGGAGCAGGCCGCCACCAGCCATGATCTCTCCCTGCCCGAACTGGCCGACCAGGTGGTGACCGCCTCCGGCCTGCCGGAGCACTTCCGCAAGAGCCGCGATGGCAAGGGCCAGGACCGGGTGGAGAATCTGGAGGAGCTGGTCAACGCCACCCGCCAGTTCCACTACGAGCCAGTGGAGGAAGAGGAGGAGCCGCTGGACGACCTCTCCGCCTTCCTCGCCCACGCCGCCCTGGAGGCGGGCGAGGCCCAGGCCGATCCCCACGAGCCCTGCGTCCAGCTGATGACCCTGCACTCGGCCAAGGGTCTGGAGTTTCCACTGGTGTTCATCGCCGGCCTGGAAGAGGGCCTGTTCCCCCACAGCATGTCGAGCGAGGATCCGGAGCGGCTGGAGGAGGAGCGCCGCCTCTGTTACGTCGGCATGACCCGGGCCATGGAACAGCTCTGTCTCTGCTACGCCGAGAGCCGGCGCCTGCACGGCAGCGACAGCTATCCCCTCCCCTCCCGCTTCCTGCGCGAGATCCCGGCGGAGCTGATCCGCGAGGTGCGCTCGCGGCCCCAGGTGAGCCGTCCGGTCCATCTGCCCCGCTCCGGCCCGGACGAAGACGACGGCCCCGGTTTCCGCCTGGGCCAGCGGGTGGTCCATCCCAAGTTCGGCGAAGGCGTGGTCCTCAGTGCCGAGGGCCAGGGCGGCAGCGCCCGGGTGCAGGTCAATTTCGAGGCGGCCGGCACCAAGTGGCTGGTGCTCGCCTACGCCAATCTCGAGGCGGTCTGACCCAATCCTCTGCTCCCCGCTCCTGCCTGGCCGGAGCGGGTTCCCCGGCCCCTGCCGCAGGCCGGTTCGCTCCACCCTCACCCTCCCTTCCCGTGCCGTTCGATCCCGTCCGGGACAGGCTTCCAGATCAAAATTCCGGTGGTCTGCCCTGCCCTTTTCCTTTACCCTTTGAGCCGCCTTTTTTTTGGGGATCCCCGGGGGACCATCGATGGAGAAACTGCTGCATATCAGCGGCATGATCGACCGCTTCAACCAACGGGTGGGCAGCGCCATCTCCTGGCTGGTACTGCTGATGACCCTGCTCGGTGTCTACAACGCCGTCACCCGCAAACTGAGCCAGACCATCGGCATCGATCTCAGCTCCAACAGCTACATCGAGGGCCAGTGGTACATGTTCAGTCTCATCTTCCTCTGGGGCGGTGCCTATGCCCTGAAGAACGGCGTCCACGTGCGGGTGGACATCGTCTACAGCAAGCTCGGGCAGCGTGGCAAGGCGTGGGTCGATGTACTCGGCACGATACTGTTCCTGATCCCGCTGTGCCTGCTGATCCTGTGGATCAGCGTGCCCTATGCGATGGACTCCTGGCACGTGATGGAGGGCTCGCCCGACCCCAACGGCCTGCCCCGCTACCTGATCAAGAGCGCCATCCCCATCGCCTTCGTGCTGCTGCTGGCCCAGGCCTTCAGCGAGCTGGTGAAGAACATCGCCGTGCTGCGCGGGATCCGTGGTGATGGTGACGGCGACGGGGTCAGGGAGGCGGCGCTGTGAACCCGGATCTGCTCGGTCCGCTGATGTTCGGGGCGGCGCTGCTGCTGATCTTCACCGGCTACCCGGTTGCCTTCGCCCTCGGCGGTACGGCGCTGATCTTCGCCGGCATCGGCATCCACATGGAGCTGCTGGATTTCGCCATGATGCAGGCGATCTCCCAGCGCATCTTCGGCGTGATGCAGAGTTACACCCTGCTGGCGGTGCCCTTCTTCATCCTGATGGGAACCATCCTGGAACGGACCGGGCTGGCCAAGGACCTGCTGCGCACCATGGGCATCGCCTTCGGTCCCCTGCGGGGCGGCCTCGGTTTCTCGGTGATCATCGTCGGCACCCTGCTGGCGGCGGCCACCGGCGTGGTCGGTGCCACCGTGGTGGCGATGGGCATGATCGCCCTGCCGGTGATGCTCAAGTACAACTACTCCAAGCCCCTCGCCACCGGCATCATCTCCGCCTCCGGCACCCTGGGCCAGGTGATCCCGCCCAGCATCGTGTTGATCGTGCTGGCGGATCAGCTCGGCGTCTCGGTGGGCGACCTGTTCGTCGGCTCCCTGCTTCCCGGTCTGATGCTGGCGGCGATGTATCTGATCTACGTGGCCGGCGTGGCCGTGACCCGTCCCGCCGCCGCCCCGGCGATGCCGGCAGAGGACCGGACCATGCACGGGTGGGAGCTGTGGAGTCAGATCATCTGGGTGATGATGCCGCCGCTGGTGCTGATCGTGGTGGTGCTGGGCAGCATCTTCATCGGCTGGGCGACGCCCACCGAGGCGGGCGCCTTCGGCGCGGTGGGGGCCATGATCCTGGCCTTCCTCAACCGGCGCCTGAGCTGGGGCTCGGTGCGCGAGAGCATGGATACCACCGCCAAGCTGACCAGCATGGTGCTGTTCATCCTGGTCGGATCCCAGACCTTCTCGCTGGTGTTCCGCGGCCTCTACGGCGATCTCTGGATCGAGGACCTGCTCACCGGCCTGCCGGGTGGCGAGATCGGTTTCCTGGTGCTGGTCAACCTGGCGATCTTCGTTCTCGGCTTCTTCATCGACTTCTTCGAGATCGCCTTCATCATCGTCCCCCTGGTGGCGCCGGTGGCGGCCCGCATCCTGGCGCCCATGTTCGAGGGCTTCGACGAGCCGGCCCGGATGGCCCTGGTGTGGTTCGGCGTGCTGATCGGCATGAACCTGCAGACCTCCTTCCTGACACCGCCGTTCGGCTTCTCCCTGTTCTATCTGCGGGGAGTGGCGCCACCGGAGGTGCGCACCGGCCATATCTACCGTGGCGCGGTTCCGTTCATCGCCATCCAGGTGATCGGGCTGCTGCTGCTGTTCTATTTTCCGGAACTGGTGACCTGGCTGATCAGCATCGGTTTCGGTCAGCAGAACTAGGAGCCTGTCGGACTTGATCGTTTGAAGCGAAAATCACAGGGGGCGAATCAAATCGGTTTATCGAATAAGGCGAATAGCAGGGCTATTTAACGAGTTCGATAAGCTGAGTTGATCGCCATCCAGGGATTTGCAGCCAAACAGCATCAAGTCCGACAGGCTCCTAGGCGTTTGCCTGCCCCCTGGGGGGCATTCGGCCATCGAAAAAAAACCCTCCACGCCTGCTGGCGTGGAGGGCTGTTGCCGGGGCTAGTGGGTGATCATCTCTTGAACACGAAAGCGGCGTAGGCCGTCTCTTCCGTGCTGAGCCACTGGTCGGAGTCCTTCTTGAACTTGCTCCAGTTCTCGTAGATCGCCTTGTAGGTGGGGTCGGCGGCGGCCAGTTCGGCGTACAGGCCGAAGGCCTCCTTCTGTGCCGCCTCCAGGATCTCGTCCGTGTAGGTGCGCAGCTGCACGCCCTTCTTGACCAGGCTCTGCAGTGCCTTCGGATTCTTGGTGTCGTAATCCACCATCATCTTCTGGTTGGCCTCGGCGGCGGCGGTGGAGACGATGGCCTGGTACTCCTTGGAGAGGCTGTCCCAGGCCTTCCGGTTGACGTACAGGCTCAGGGTCGGGGCGGGCTCCCACCAACCGGGATAGTAGTAGTATTTCGCCACCTTGTAGAAGCCGGCCTTCTCGTCGTCGTAGGGACCGACCCACTCGGTGGCGTCGATCACGCCGCGCTCCAGGGCGGGATAGATGTCGCCGCCGGCCAGCACCTGCACGGTGACGCCGAGGCGGTTCATCACCTTGCCGCCGAGGCCGGGGATGCGCATCTTCAGGCCCTTCAGGTCCGCAACGCTGTTCACCTCCTTGCGGAACCAGCCGCCCATCTGGGCCCCGGTGTTGCCGGCCGGGAAGTTGACGATGTTGAAGTCGCTGTAGACCTTGCGCATCTGCTCGATGCCGCCGTTGCCGTACAGCCAGGCATTCTGCTGCCGGTAGTTGAGGCCAAAGGGCAGGGTGGTATCGAAGGCGAAGGCGGGGTTCTTGCCGATGTAGTAGTAGGAGGCGGTGTGACCCATCTGAAAGGTACCCTGGGAGACGGCGTCGAACACCTCCAGGCCACCGACCAGCTCGCCGCCGGCGTAGGGAATGATCTCGAAGCGGCCGCCGGTCATTGCCTTGACCCGGTCGGCGACGGTCTCGGCGCCGCCATAGATGGTGTCGAAGGCCTTGGGCCAGCTGGTGGGCATGCGCCAGCGAATGCGCTTGGGGCCGGCGATGACGGCGGGTGCTGCAACCGTTGCGGTGGCCGCGGCGGTGCCGACGGCGGCCTTCTTGAGGAAGTCACGACGTTTCATCCAGTTCTCCTTTCGGGCAGGATTGTTATTCAATAGGGATCTGAACCCGGCGGGGTTCGGCATAAGGAAATTTATATATAGGCCAAAGCGTCCCAAAGCGCAAACGATATCCACTACAGAGATCACCCTGCCCGTGAAAACCCCTCCGCTCGGCCTCTATCTGCATATTCCCTGGTGCGTCCGCAAGTGTCCCTACTGTGATTTCAACTCCCACGCCGCCGGCACCGGCTTCAGTGAAGAGGCCTATGTGGATGCTCTGCTCGCCGATCTGCGCTTCGAACGCTCCCTGGTGGGGGAGCGCAGGGTGGAGAGCCTGTTCATCGGCGGAGGTACCCCGAGCCTCTTTTCCGGTGCTGCCATCGGCCGTCTGCTGGCCGGGGTTCGCTCCCTGCTGGCGTGCAGTGAAGAGATGGAGGTCACCCTGGAGGCCAATCCGGGGACCCTGCAAGAACGGCGGTTCGAGGCCTACCGCGAGGCCGGGGTCAACCGGCTCTCCATCGGTGCCCAGAGCTTCGATGCCGGGGCGCTCCGGCGGCTGGGGCGGATCCATGGACCCGGTGAGATCGGCGAGACGGTGGCCGCGGCGCGTGCGGCCGGCTTCGACGACATCAACCTGGACCTGATGTTCGGCCTGCCGGGGCAGACGCTGCGGGCTGGGCTGGACGACGTGCGCGCGGCCATCGCCCTGGAGCCCGGACACATCTCCTACTATCAGCTGACCCTGGAACCCAATACCCGGTTCGCCTCGGCGCCGCCGGTGCTGCCGCCGGAGGAGGGGATCTGGGAGCTGCAGCAGCGGGGGCAGGCTATGCTGCGGCAGGCCGGATACCGGCAGTACGAGATCTCCGCCTTTGCCCGTCCGCACCGGCGCTGCCGGCACAATCTCAACTACTGGCGGTTCGGTGACTACCTCGGCATCGGTGCCGGTGCCCATGGCAAGCTCACCGACGCCGCCGCCGGCCGGGTGGTGCGGCGCTGGCGTCGGCGCCAGCCAGGGCGTTACCTGGCGACGGCCGGTGGTCCCGCGGCCATCGCCGGTGAGCGGGTGCTGGGGGCGGCGGACCTGGAGCTGGAGTTCATGATGAACCTGCTGCGGCTCACCGGCGGATTCGACGGCGCACTGTTTCCGGAACGTACCGGACTGCCACCGGAGGGGTGGCTGGCGCGGGTCGACGAGGCGGTCGGCGCCGGCCTGCTCGACCGCTCTTCCGGCCGTATCCGCCCCACCGGGCTGGGCGGTCGCTTTCTCAATGACCTGCTGCTGCATTTCGATGCCGGATGAGGGCGGATCCGGGGCGAAAGGGCGTCAGAGGCCGTCAGAAAACTGACGGAATCTTGTTCTTCAGATATAATCTATTGATTTAAAAGGATATTGTAAAAATGACAGGATCGCCAATCCTTTGATCCCGGGCTGTTGTCGTGGTTATGATGGAAGCCACTCCCCGAACCCGGGACCATGCCGGGGCCGGAGGAAGGAGACGGAGGGCGAGACATGACGAAGAACAATATCGCACCCGAACCGGGTCAGCTGGATTTCGAACGCTGGGCCCGGATGGCGCAAGACGACCCGGCCGGGTTCGAGAAGATGCGCCTGGCCGCCATCGAAGAGGTCATCTCCAGGGCGCCGCGGGAACACCAGCGCCGCCTGCGTGGCCTGCAGTGGCGTATCGATCAGGAGCGGCGTCTGGCCCGTACACCGCTTGGCGCCTGTATTCGCATCTCCCGGATGATGTGGGAATCGGTCTCCGCCCCCGGCGGTCTGCTGGACAGCCTGCGGCTGCTGGAGCGACCGGCCGGTGCATCCGCGCAGGCCGGCGCGGAGCCCCGGGCCGAGGTGGTGCCTCTGCGCGGATCGGCGGACTGAGACTCCCGGTCACCGGAGCGGGGCGTCGTTGGCGGAGACGGTCTCCCACGACCGGCCCTGACAGGTGATTCCCTTGCGCCGCCACACAGGTTGGCATAGAATGCGCGATTCCCGAACGCCGCCCGGGGGCGGAGAACGACACCGAATCTATTACCAGAGGCGATCATGAAACCGGACATTCACCCCAACTATTGTGAGATCAAGGTGGCCTGCAGCTGCGGTAACGAGTTCACCACTCGTTCCACGCTGTGCGAGGATCTGCACGTGGAGGTCTGTTCCGCCTGCCATCCCTTCTTCACCGGCAAGCAGAAGATCATGGATACCGCCGGTCGGGTGGACAAGTTCCGCAAGCGGTATTCGCGCGGCTGATCGCCCATCGACAACGCCGGTCCCGCCGGGGCCGATGATAAAAAGCACCGCTCAGCGGTGCTTTTTTATTGCCTGGGAAAGCGCCCGCGGTGGGGTCTTTCCGGGGTTGCGGGGGGAAACGACTGAGCAAGTCTCTGCTTTTTCATTCCGGCACCGGCCGCAAACCGGAAGATGCGACCCCCAGGATCCCGGCCCTCGCCGGGATAACGTGTTGTCTGTCAGGCATTCCCGGGCAACTCCCTTCCCGTCATTCCGGCGAAGGCCGGAATCCATCCCGTTCAACCGCGTCGATCCCGGCCTTCGCCGGGACGAGGGGGATGTCCGAAGGTCGCCGGAATTCTTAGGTAACGCCGCGCTCGTTCAGGTAGGCGGAGTACTGCTTGTCCGTCACCTTGATATGGTCGGTGAGCCACAGAGTGAGATAGTCGGCCACTTCGGGCAGGATCTTGCGACCCTGCTCGTCGTAGCGCCGGACGTAGGTGTTGACGTAGCTGATCATCTGATCGTGCTGGGCCTTGTGGCCCTCGTAGTTGGGGAATTCATGCTGTCGCAGCAGCTCCTCTTCCCGCTGCAGGTGCTCCTTGGTGTACTCCACCAGGTCTTCCAGATTGCGGCGCTCGAAGGCCTCTCCCGTGTTGCACAGCACTGCGGCACGCAGGTTGTTGATCAGGTTCAGCAGCTTCTTGTGGTCCCGGTCCATGGCCTCGATACCGACACTCAGGTCCTCGTCCCAGACCAGGAAACTGTCGCATTTGGTGGCCTTGCTCCGGAGCAGCAGGGGCACCAGCAGGAGTCCGACCAGCAGCAGCCATGGGGCCGGGGATGCCGCCCCCATGGCCATGAATACCAGGACATCGGCGGCTGCCAGCAATACCAGGATGACAGCCAGCAGTATCTTCTTGTTCTGCATATCTCCCCCTCCTTTGTTTCTTGATCTTGGTGGGCACTGCCGTTCGGCCGTGGACGATCCAGCCGCAACTGTACGTAAAAATTCGGGTTTTCAGCAACAACCGGGTTGCTGTCCTGGATGTTTACGGGGCAGGATGCGTCCGGCCCGCTCAGGCCGTTCCATGCGGCCGGGGCCGGGACCGCGGTTGCCGGTTGCGAAGCCATGGTGTCGGGTGGCCGCAGGAAACGCTCTTTCTATCGCAACGGCGCGGCCGCCGCATGGAGAATTGTCAATCCCTGCGCTGGGGGCACCCCTTGCTGCTGCAGGCGCCGCAGCCGGGCCGGAAACCGGCCCTCTTGTCCGGGTCCTGGCGCCCCAGCCAGAGCTGGAACCCCATCCAGCCGGCGCATAGCAGCACCAGCCCCAGCAGTGCCAAAACATGTGTCATCGATCCCGTCTCCCGTCACGAACCCCGCCAGTCACCCCGAGCTGAACAGCCCCGCGAACCCCATGAACGCCATCGACAGGATCCCGGCGATGATCAGGTTCATGGCCGTCCCCTGCACCAGCGCCGGCACGTCCGACAGCTCGGTCTCCTCCCGCAGACCGGCCATCAGTACCAGGGCCAGGGTGAAGCCGCCCCCGGCGCCGAGGGCGAATACCAGCCCCTCCATTAGATCATAGCCCCGGTTGGTGGCGAAGATGGCCAGCCCCAGGATGGCGCAGTTGGTGGTGATCAGTGGCAGAAAGATGCCCAGGGCCTTGAACAGGGCGGGGCTGGTCTTCTTGATCGCCATCTCGATGAACTGCACCGTGCTGGCGATCACCACGATGAAGCTGATCAGCCGCAGGTAGGGGGCGTAGATCAGCACGTAGGTGTTCAGGATCCAGGCGCAGAGGGCGGTGACCACCAGTACGAAGGTGGTGGCCAGGCCGAGCCGGAACGAGGTCTCCAGCCGCCCCGACACCCCGAGAAAGGGGCACAGGCCGAGAAAGTAGGCCAGCACGAAGTTGTTGACCAGCAGGGCGCTGATGAAGATCCAGATCAGGTTGTCCATCTATTCCCTACCTCCATTGTCAAAAAGGACGCCATGAACCCATCCAGGAGGGCTTGCCGCCGGGCTCCATGGCCGCCGACGCCTCCCGAAGCGGAAACCGGCCCCCCTTCCGACCATCGGATGGCCATCGATTCAGCCCTCCTCGGCGTCGAGGGCCGCCACCCGCTGCAGGAAGGCGCGCCGGCGGACGGTGAACCAGTTGAAGAACAGCAGGATCAGTCCCAGGGTGAGGAAGCCGCCCGGAGGCAGGATCATGATCACCCAGGGCTCGAAGCCGTCGCCGAACAGGTCGACGTTGAACAGGGAGCCGCTGCCGAGGATCTCGCGCACGCCGCCGAGGGCGAGCAGGGCCAGCAGAAAGCCGCCGGACATGCCCAGGGCGTCCATCACCGCATAGCGCACGCTGTGGCGGGAGGCGAACGCCTCCTGCCGGCCCAGGATCATGCAGTTGGCCACGATCAGCGGGATGAAGGCGCCCAGCTCCTTGTGCACCTTCGGCAACAGCGCCAGCAGGGTGTAGTCGGCCACGGTGACGAAGGTGGCGATGATGATGACGTAGAGGGAGATGCGCACCTGCTTCGGGATCAGGTGCTTCATCGCCGCCACCAGGAAGCTGGAGCCGACCAGCACGAACAGGGTGGCGCCACCCATGACCACGGCGTTGACCGCGGAGTTGGTCACCGCCAGCATCGGGCACATCCCCAGCACCTGCACGAACACCGGGTTGTCGCGCCAGATTCCCTTGATGAACTCCTGGTAGGCGTCCAGGTCTTTCTCGGTACTCATGACATCTCACCTCGATTCGGTGCGTTACGCTGCGCCGGCAAAGGGCCGCGCAGGGCGCCGGTATCGCCCGGGGTCCCGTCTCACCCATGCTCCCGGTCCGGCGACCGGGAGGTGGCGTTGCCGGTCACGCCCCATCTTCGTGCCCTCTCTTCTGTTTCGCCCCCTTGCGGGAGACATCACTCCATCCGGTCGGGTGCGGGCCCGCTGCCCGGCGCCGGCAGCCGCTTCTCCCAGCGGGACCGGGCCCGGTTGATGATCCGTACCACCGCCTTGGAGGAGATGGTGGCGCCGGTGATGGCGTCGATCTGGTTGGGCGCCGTGCTGGTGCCCTTCTTCACCGCCACGATCTCCGGGTCGACCGCCAGATCGTCGAAATTGGCCACGAAGTCGGCGTCCTTGTAGATTTTATCCCCCAGCCCCGGCGTCTCGCGGCTGTCCAGGATCGCCATGCCGACGATGCGCCGCTGCCGCGGCAGGTAGCCGTAGAGCAGCTTGATGGTGTCCTGGAAGCCCGGGCCCTCGGCCGGGATGGCATAACCGATGAAGCGTCCGGCGCCGTCGTAGCCGGCATAGAGGGTGTCGTCGTCCGCCTTGCCGGGATTGGGCACCAGACCGCGGCCGTCGTAGCGCAGCGCCTGCATCTTCCGGACCCCCGGCAGCACCTGGAACACCGCCTCGCGCAACTCCCGCGCCCTGTTGGCCTCGATCGTGGGCAGGGTCGCCTCGTAGACGCCGATGATGATGATGCCGGCGAGCAGGCCCGCCAGCGCCATCGCCAGCACCAGCCGGGTGCTGCCCGGTTCCCGCTGCGGCTGGACCGGCACCGGGGTGCTCATGGCCGGCGGCCCCCACGGCCGAAGATGCGGGGCTGGGTCCAGCGGTCGATCAGGGGGGTGGCGGCGTTCATCAGCAGGATGGCGTACATGGTCCCCTCCGGCAGGCCGCCGAACATCCGGATCAGCACCACCAGCAGGCCGATCCCGACGCCGAAGATCCAGGCCCCGCGGGGCGTGGTGGGCGAGGTGACCGGATCGGTGGCCATGTAGATCGCCCCCAGCAGCAGGCCGCCGGAGAAGAGGGTGGCCTGGGGCGGCGGGAAGCGGCTGCCGTCGACCAGGAACAGGACCAGGGAGAAGAGGGCGGCGCTGGCGAAGATGGCGGCCGGGATGCGCCAGTCCAGGTCCCGGCGCAGCCACAGCCAGATCCCCCCGAGGAGCAGCAGCAGGCCCGAGGTCTCGCCCAGGGAGCCGGCGGTGTTGCCGATCAGCAGCCGGGTGAACCCGGTCCCCTGCTGCTGGAACTTCATCAGTCCCAGCGGGGTGGCGGCGGAGACCGCGTCGTAGTCCGGGCTCTGCAGCGGCAGCGCCAGCAGGCTGGCGGAGAGGTCGAAGAAGGCGGCAGGGTCGCCGGCGGGGCTCCAGGTGGTCATGGCGATGGGAAAGGTGCCGAGCAGGAAGGCGCGCCCCACCAGGGCCGGGTTGAACAGGTTGCCACCCAGGCCGCCCCAGATCGTCTTGCCCAGGCCGATCGCCACCACGCCACCGAGAAAGGCCATCCACAGGGGCAGCCCCGGGGGCAGGGTGAGGCCCAGCAGCAGGCCGGTGAGGGCGGCGCTGTTGTCTCCCAGGACCACCTTTCTGCGTTCCGGCGGAGTAAACACCCACTCCGTCCCTACAGCCGCTATGACGGTGGTCAGGAGCAGGAGCAGGGCGCCGATACCGAAGAACCACAGGGCCGCCAGGGTGGTCGGCAGCAGGGCCAGCCAGACATCACGCATGGCCTGGGGAGTGGTCATCCCCTGGTGCAGCAGGGGTGCCGACTGGAGCAGCAGGCGGGGATCCTTGCGTTCCATGCTCAGCGTGCTCCCCCCTGGTGGCGGAGATTGTCCTTGGCGGTGCGGATCAGCTGCACGATGGGGATGCTGGAGGGGCAGGCGAAGGTGCAGGCGCCGCACTCGACGCAGTCCATCACCCGGTAGCGTTCCTCCATCTCCCGGAACAGCCGCGCCCGCCCCAGCCGCGCCAGCCGTGACGGGTTGAGAAAGTAGGGGCAGGCCTCCAGGCAGCGGCCGCAGCGGATGCAGGGATACTCGCGCGGGCGCGCCGTCTCCCGCTCGGTGAAGGCGAGGATGCCGGAGGTCCCCTTCAGCACCGGCACGTCCAGGCTGGCCAGGGGCGTGCCCATCATCGGGCCGCCCATGATCACCTCCCGGGTCTCCTCCTTCAGGCCGTTGCAGAAGCGCAGCACGTCACGCACGGGGGTGCCCAGGGGCACCACCAGGTTGGCCGGATAGGCGGCGCCGGGGCCGGAGACGGTCACCACCCGCTCGATCAGGGGCATGCCGCGGTCGAACCAGTCGGCGATCGCCACCAGGGTGCCGACGTTGTTGACCGCGATCCCCAGGTCCCGGGGCAGCTGGCCGGCCGGCACCTCGCGGTCGTAGACCGCCTTGATCAGCATCTTCTCCGCCCCCTGGGGATACTTCACCGGCAGCGACACCACCTCCACCGGGTCGTCGGGCCGGATCTGCCCCTCCAGGGCCCGGATCGCCTCCGGCTTGTTCGCCTCCACGCCGATGCTGGCCCGCTCCGCCCCCAGCTTGGCCAGCAGGATCCGGATCCCCCGCAGCAATGCCTCCGGGCACTCGATCATCAGCCGGTGGTCGTTGGTCAGGTAGGGCTCGCACTCGGCCCCGTTGACCAGCAGATCGCGGATGCGCTGGCCCTCGGGGAGGGAGTACTTGACGTGGGCCGGGAAGGCGGCGCCGCCCATGCCGACGATACCCGCCCGCTGTACCTCGGCGATGAACTGATCCAGGCTGAGGGACTCCCACTCGCGTGGGGGGCGGGGCGGCAGCTGCTGGGTGGAGTAGGGGTCGGCCTCGATCTCGATGGCGGGGCGGAAGCTGCCATCGGTGCAGCGGCGCGGGCCGATCTCCGTCACCCGGCCGGTCACCGGGCTGTGCAGGCAGGTGGAGACGAAGGCCCCGGCCTCGGCGATGAGCTGACCGCGCACCACCTCCTCGCCAGGCGCCACCACCGGTTTCGCCGGTGCGCCGATGTGCTGGCCCAGGGGCATGACGTAGCGTTCGCCGAACGGAACCCGCTGGATCGGCCGGTCGGCGGTCTGCTCCTTGTGGCCCTCGGGGTGGACGCCGTGGGAGAAGCTGCGTTCGAACAGGGTCAGCAGGGACATGGCACCCGTGCCTCGGCGATCGCCCCGGGCGGGACGGGATCCGGACGGTGGGGTCGTGGGGGCCTGTTGCCGGTGTGGCGCATGCTATTCGTACCCCGCCAGGTTCAGCAGGCGCTGGCGGATGCGGCCGGCGATCTCGTCCTCGAGCTGCCCCTGCAGCGCCTGCAGACGCGCCTCGTAGTCG
>DRKP01000012.1 GCA_011051715.1 Sedimenticola thiotaurini
CGAGAGCAATAATTTCCTGCTCGCAAAGGCGCAGAGAACGCGAAGATCGCAAAGGATCCCGATTCGCAGTGGTCAATGCGATCGAAGAGTGGATGAATCGCTCGGCGCCCTCTGCGGCCTTGGCGTCTTGGCGAGAGCAATAATTTCCTGCTCGCAAAGGCGCAGAGAACGCGAAGGATCCTGATTCACAGTGGCCAATGCTATCGAAGGATAGATAAGCTACTTGGCGTACCTTGCGGCCTTGGCGTCTTGGCGAGAGTAATGATTTCCTGCTCGCAAAGGCGCAGAGCAGGCGAAGAGCCCCTGAACAACCCGTCCTCCCGGCGCGGGCCGGGATCCAGGCCGCCGGTCAGGCGTCCTCCGGGCCGACCCGGCCGCGACCGGACTTGATCCGGGAACGGTGGCGCTTGTCGTCCAGCCGCCTCCTCTTCGAGCCGGCGGTGGGCCGCGTCGGGATGCGCCGCTTGCGGTCGAGGCCGGCGCTGCGGATCAGCGCTGCCAGCCTGCGATACGCCTCCTCCCGGTTCTGCTCCCGGCTGCGGTGCCCCTGGGCCTTGATCACCAGCACGCCGTCACGGTTGATGCGCCGGTCGTTCGACGCCAGCAGCCGCTGCTTGTACCGCTCCGGCAGGGACGAGGCGCGGATGTCGAAGCGCAGGTGGACGGCGGTGGCCACCTTGTTCACGTGCTGTCCGCCGGGGCCGCCGGCGCGGATCGGCAGCAGCTCGATCTCGTCGTCGGGAATGCGCAGGCGGCTGGAGACGACCAGGGGCATGGCGGGGACTCCGGGAAAAGCCCCTACCCTACCCCAAAATCCCCCCCACTTCCCCGGCATGGGCCGGAATCCGTGTTCCCGGTATCCGGAACCGGCCTGCGACCGGGCCCCGGGCCTGCGCCCTGGCGACCCGATTCGTCCTTCCGCGGGGCCGGATTGACGCCGCCGGGATCAGGGGATCGGCTTCAACACCAGCTCCTCCGGCGTCGCCCGGATGAAGCCGTAGCCGGCGTAGATCTCCTGTGCCCTGTCGCTGGCCAGATAGGCGAGGAAGCGATCGGCGTTGGCCCGGTTGCGCCCCTCGTTCAGCGCGCCGATGGCGTAGCCCACCTTGTCCTGCTTGTTGTAAGGGGCCGGGATCGGCACACCGTCGATGGCCCGTCCACCCGCCTTGCCGTAGGCCACCTCGGTGGTCCAGACGATGCCCACGTCGGCCTGGCCGTTCTCGATCCGGTACGGTGTCTCACGGTGGTGGCGCTGGGTGAACCAGGTCTTCCCGGGGACCGCCCAGCAGCCTTTGCATTTGGCGTCACCGGTGACCTTGCTGTACAGGCCGAGGTCCCGCAGCATCTCCGCGCCGTAGAACTTGAAGATCCCCTCGGTCAGGGGATTGGGGTGGGACTGCACCAGATCGTCCCGGCCGAGATCCTCCGGCCCGCGAATCCCCTTTGGATTGCCCTTTGCCACCATCAGCTCCAGCTTGTTGTGGGTGTAGATGGCGTATTGGTTCATCTTCCCCTTCGCCTTCATCTTCTTCAGGTGGCCCAGGTTGACGCTGGCGAACAGGTCCGGCGTCATCGAGGTCCGGGTGCCGTCGATCACGCCCTGTTTCAGCAGTTGTCCCTTGAGGATCTGACCCGGCGGGATGGTCTCCACGTAGATGGTTTCGATATCCGGGTTCCTGCCCTGAAAATCCCGGATCAGTTCCTCCATCACCATGAACTGGTTGCCGGCCAGGTACATCACCAGCGCGGCGGTATAGGAGTCGCCGATATCTCCGTATTCGATGGTGCCGTCACTGTGGAAGGTGCGGTAGTCCTGGCCGTGACCGGCATCCTTGTCCCTGGCGGCCGGCGCCGGCGACGCGGCGGCGGCCAGGAGCAGGGAGAGTCCTACGGCCGTGATCCTGTGTCTGGTTGCATTCATCATCTGTCTCCGTCCTCGGTTGCGGGATGGTACGGACTTCTTGCTCTGGTCGATGGTCCGTATCCGAAGGGGTGCCCGGTAGCGGCGTGCACGGGTGGCGGCCATGGCCGGGCTCACTGTAGGACGGCGGGGGGTGGTGGATTATTCCTTGCCGGTGTGTGGTGAGTGGTTTGGTTGGGCGGGATTCGCGGCGGGGGCGCCGCTCCTGCGGTGGCATTTCGGTTTGTGGGGGAGCGGCCTGTAGGAGCACCGCCCCCGGCGCAAAGGAAGGTGCCGCCGGCGCGGGCCGTTCGCGGCGCGCGGAAACTTTTTTCCGGGGGGATGGAATAATCCGGCGGGGTCGTACGTCTCTATCTGCAATCCATACCTCCCTATGGATTTCGGGCCCTGCTTTCGCGGGGCCTCTTTTTTTCCATCCAGCTCTCCAGCTCCCCGATCTGGCGGGCATCCATGCGCAGGCCGCACCAGGTGCGCCGCCACACCACGTCGTCGGCATGGAAGGCGAACTCCTGGTCCATCAGGTAGTCCACCTCCCGCTGGTGGAGTCCGCCACCGAAGTGGCGGCCCAGGTCGGCCATGGTCGTGCAGCCCCGCAGCAGCCGGGAGAGGCGGGTGCCGTAGGTGCCGGCATAGCGGGCCAGCAGTTCCCCCTCCAGCCAGGGCCAGCGCCGGCGACAGTCGGCCAGGAAGGATTCGGGATCGGCGCCGGGCAGGTCACCGCCCGGCAGGGTGGAGGTGGCGGTCCAGGGCCCGCCCGGCAGCTCGATCGCCCCCTGCAGCAGGGCCAGGGCCTCCTCCGCCAGGCGCCGGTGGGTGGTGATCTTGCCGCCGTAGACCGACAGCAGGGGCGCCTCTCCCCCCTCCAGCGCCAGGTGGTAGTCCCGGCTGACGGCCGAGGCGTCGCCGTGAGCGTCGTCGTACAGCGGACGCACGCCGCTGTAGCTCCAGACCACCTGCTCCGGCAGCACCGGCGTGCGCAGGTACTCGCTGGCGGTGCGGCAGATGTAGTCGGTCTCGTCCGCGGTGATGCGGGGGGATTCGGCAGGCCCCGGCAGTTCCACCTCGGTGGTGCCGAGCAGGGTGAAGTCGCGCTCGAAAGGTATGGCGAACAGCACCCGTCCGTCCCCGGCCTGGAACAGGTAGGCGAAGTCGTGATCGACCAGCCGCCGCACCACCAGATGGCTGCCCTTGACGAAGCGCAGACGGCCCGTGGTCCCGCCGCCGGCCGGCAGCGCCCGCACCCGGTCGACCCAGGGTCCGGCGGCGTTGACCACGGCCCGCGCCCGCAGCCGTAGCACCGCACCGCCCGGGCGCTGCCGCAGCTCCGCCGTCCAGCCGGCGCGGTCCCGCTGCAATCCGGTGCAGCGGGTATGGGTGAGGATCCCTGCGCCCCGCTCGCGGGCGTCCATCGCGGTGAGCACCGTCAGCCGGGCGTCGGAGACGCGGCAGTCGGTGTACTCGAAGCCGTGGCGGTACACCTGTTTCAGTGCCCCGCCGGCCGGGTGGCGGCGCAGGTCGATGGCGCGGGAGGCGGGCAGGCTCCGTCCCAGGAACAGGTGGTCGTAGAGAAACAGCCCGAGGCGGATCAGCCAGCGCGGGCGCAGGCCCGCATGGTAGGGCAGCACGAAGCGCTGGGGCCGGACGATGTGGGGCGCCAGGCGCAGCAGCAGCTCGCGCTCGCGCAGGGCATGGCGCACCAGCCCGAAGTCGTGCTGCTCCAGATAGCGCAGGCCGCCATGGATCAGCTTGGTGCTGGCCGAGGATGTGTGGGCGGCCAGGTCGTCCTGCTCACACAGACACACGCGCAGGCCGCGACCGGCCGCATCCCGGGCGATGGCCACCCCGTTGATGCCGCCACCGATCACCAGCAGGTCCCAGACCGGCCCTTCGGCGCCGCATGAATCCTGTGTCACGATGGAGGTGGCA
>DRKP01000013.1 GCA_011051715.1 Sedimenticola thiotaurini
ACCTGCGACTACTGGAATGCAGGGCCGCATCCAGCACTGTTGGTGGATGCGCTTCGCTTATCCACCCTACGGCGATTGGGTGATGCAGCGCATCGACAATAAACTCCTCTGTGATCTCTGTGGTGAAAAAACTAAATCTGGAGCAACAGCCGTGCCGGGTCCTCCAGCACGTTCTTGATGGTGACCAGGAACTGCACCGCCTCGCGGCCATCGATGATGCGGTGATCATAGGAGAGGGCCAGATACATCATCGGCCGGATCACGATCTCGCCGTTCTCCACCACCGGGCGCTGCTGGATGTTGTGCATGCCCAGGATGGCGCTCTGGGGCGGGTTCAGGATCGGGGTCGACAGCATCGAGCCGTAGACGCCGCCGTTGGAGATGGTGAAGGTGCCGCCGGTCAGCTCCTCGTAGCTGAGGCTTCCTTCCTGGGCCTTCCTGCCGAAGCTGCGCACCGCCTTCTCGGTCTCGGCGAAGGTGAGCTGGTCGGCATCGCGCAGGATCGGCACCACCAGTCCCCGCGGGGAGCCGACGGCGATGCCGATGTCGTAGTAGCCGTGATAGATGATGTCGCTGCCGTCGACCGAGGCATTCACCGCCGGGAAGCGCTTCAGCGCCTCGATCGAGGCCTTGATGAAGAAGGACATGAAGCCGAGGCGCACCTCGTGCTCCTTCTCGAACGACTCCCGGTAGCGCGCCCGCAGGTCGTTCACCGCCTGCAGGTTGACCTCGTTGAAGGTGGTGAGGATGGCGGCGTTGTGCTGGGCCTCCAGCAGCCGTTCGGCGATGCGCGCCCGCAGGCGGGTCATGGGTACCCGCTGCTCCGGTCGTTCCCCCTCGATGGTGGAGCGGGCGGCCTCGTCCACCGGCGGGATGATGGCGGCCATCTCCTTCTCCTCGGCCGCCGCCGCCTCGCGGGCGTCGAGCCAGGCGGTGACGTCGGACTTGAGGATGCGCCCGTCCTTGCCGGTGCCCCGGATCTCGCGCGGGTCGATGCCCAGCTCCTTGACCATGCGCCGGACCGCCGGGGTCAGCACCGGCTCGTCTCCGGCCGGTGGCGCTTCGGCGGCGGGGGGTGGTTTCGTGCCGGGTGCCGGTTTCTCCGCCTCCCTGGTCCCGGCCGCTTCCTTCTTCGCGGTGGTCTCCTTCTTCGCCGCCGCTTCCTTCTTCGCCGGTTTTGACGGGGCCACCTTGCCCTCCTCGATCTCGCACAGGACGTCGTCCGCCTGCACCGTCTCCCCCTCGTCGGCCAGGATGCGGCCCATCACGCCGTCGACGGTGGCGGGGACCTCCAGCACCACCTTGTCGGTCTCCAGGTCGACCAGGTTCTCGTCCCGCCGGACCGGGTCACCGGGCCGCTTGTGCCAGCTGGCGACGGTTGCGTCGGCTACCGATTCGGGGAGGGCGGGGACTGTGACCTTGATGCTCATTATTGGGGGGTCCTTCGGTTCATGTGGGGGTTGATGCGCCCGGTCAGGGCCTCGTCGATCAGGGTCTCCTGCTGCTGCACGTGGACCGGGTAGAAGCCCACCGCCGCTGCGGCGGCGGCGGCCCGGCCGACGTAGAACAGCCTGCGTCCCTTGTCCAGCTGGGTGTGGAAACGGTGCTTGATCTGGTCCCAGGCGCCCTGGTTCTGGGGCTCCTCCTGGCACCAGATGATCCGCTCCGCGTTGGGGTACTGGTCGATGATCGGGTCGAACTGGGGGCGTGGGAACGGGTACAGCTGTTCCAGCCGGATGATGGCGACGTTGCGCAGGCCGCGCGCCCGGCGCGCCTCCAGCAGATCGTAATAGACCTTGCCGGCGCAGACGACGATGTGCTCCACCTCGTTCGGATCCAGCTCGTCCACCTCGCCGATCACCGGCTGGAACATCTGCTGGGTGAACTCGTCCAGCGGCGAGGTGGCCAGGCGGTGGCGCAACAGGCTCTTCGGGGTCATCACCACCAGCGGCTTGCGCATCGGCCGGATCATCTGTCGCCGCAGCAGGTGGAAGATCTGGGCCGGGGTGGTGGGCACGCAGACCTGGATGTTCTGCTCCGCGCACAGCTGCAGGTAGCGCTCCAGCCGGGCGCTGGAGTGCTCCGCCCCCTGGCCCTCGTAACCGTGGGGCAGGAACATGGTGAGGGTGCAGTAGAGGCCCCACTTGGCGCCGCCGGAGGTGATGAACTGGTCGATCACCACCTGGGCGCCGTTGGCGAAGTCGCCGAACTGGGCCTCCCAGATGGTCAGCTCGTGGGGGTCCACGGTGGAGTAGCCGTACTCGAAGCCGAGCACCGCCTCCTCCGACAGCAGGGAGTCGATCACCAGGAAGTTGGCCTGGTGCTCGGACAGGTTCTGCAACGGGATGTAGGTACTGCCGTCCACCTGGTTGTGCAGCACCGCATGGCGGTGGAAGAAGGTGCCGCGGCCGCTGTCCTGGCCGGAGAGCCGCACCGGGAAGCCCTCGTAGACCAGGGAGGCGTAGGCCAGGGTCTCGCCGAAGCCCCAGTCCACCAGCTGGTCGCCGGTCGCCATCTTGCGCCGCTCGGCCATGATCTTGGCCACCCGCGGGTGGGGCTCGAAGCCGTCCGGCAGCTGCACCAGGCGCTCGGCCAGCTTCTTCAGCAGCGGCTCCTCCACCCGGGTGTCGGCGGGAAACTCCCAGTGCACACCCTTGTAGGGCTCCCAGTTGACGTGGTAGGGGTAGTCCAGGTCGATCAGGGTGGGACGCGCCACCACAGAGCCCTGCTCCAGCGAGGAGCGGTAGTCCTCGATCAGATCCCGCACCTGCTCCGGGGTGAGCACACCACGGGAGATGAGGCAGTCGGCATAGGCGTGGCGGGTGGTCGGCAGGCGGCGGATCTTCTGGTACATCTGCGGCTGGGTCACCGCCGGCTCGTCGGCCTCGTTGTGGCCGTGGCGCCGGTAGCAGACCAGGTCGATGATCACGTCCTTGTGGAAGCGCATGCGGAAGTCCAGCGCCAGCCGGGTGACGAAGATCACCGCCTCCGGGTCGTCGCCGTTGACGTGGAAGATGGGGGCCTGGACCATCTTGCCGACGTCGGTGCAGTAGAGGGTGGAGCGGGTGTCCAGCGGGTGCGACGTGGTGAAGCCGATCTGGTTGTTGATGACGATATGCACCGTGCCGCCGGTGGTGTAGCCGCGCGCCTGGGACAGCTGCAGCGTCTCCATCACCACCCCCTGGCCGGCGAAGGCGGAATCGCCGTGGATCAGCACCGACAGCACCTCGTCGCCGCTGCGGTCGCCGCGGCGCTGCTGGCGGGCGCGCACCGCCCCCTCGATCACCGGGTCGATGATCTCCAGGTGGGAGGGGTTGAAGCCGAGTACCAGGTGGCTGAAACCGCCGGGGGTCTCGACGTCGCTGGAGAAGCCCAGGTGGTACTTGACGTCGCCGTGGCTCTTGTACTCGTCCGGCTGCTTGCGCCCCTCGAACTCGTCGAACAGTTCGGCCGGCGGTTTGCCGAGGATGTTGGTCAGCACGTTGAGGCGGCCACGGTGGGCCATGCCGATCACCACCTCGCGCACGCCACTGGCGCCGGAGCGCTGTATCAGCTCGTCCAGCAGCGGGATCAGGGAATCGGCCCCCTCAAGGGAGAATCGCTTCTGGCCGACATAGCGGGTGTGGAGATACTTCTCCAGGCCCTCGGCGGCGGTGAGCAGGGTGAGCAGCCAGACCCGGTCCCGGTCCGACAGCTCGGGGCGGGCGCGGTAGCCCTCGACCCGCTTCTGGATCCAGCGCTTCTGCCGGGTGTCGGTGATGTGCATGTACTCGGAGCCGACGGTGCCCCCGTACACCTCCTCCAGAAAGGCGATGATCTCGCGCAGGGGCATGCGGTCCGGGGCGAACAGGGAGCCGGTGTTGAACACCGTGTCCATGTCGCTGTCGGCGAGACGGTGGAAGGCCGGGTCCAGGTCCGGGATGTGCTCCTGTTCGCGCAGCTGCAGCGGATCGATGCGGGCCGCCTGGTGGCCGCGCACGCGCCAGGCGTTGATCAGGCGCAGCACCGCCGCCTGTTTCTCGGCGGCGGCGGGGGAGAGACGCTCCACCGCCCGGTGGGCGCAGGGACGGCGCTCCCGCGCGAGGCGCTCGAAGTTGGCGCGGATCGGCCCGTGGGCCACCTCGGCGGTGGCCTCGCCCGCCTGCCTGGCCAGCTCGTCGAAGTGCCTGCGCCAGCCCGGGTCGACGCTTTCCGGGTCGCTCAGGTAGCGTTCATAGAGCGCTTCGATGAAGTGGGCGTTGCTGCCGGACAGCGCGGATGTCTTCCGTAACAGTTCGAGGATGGCGCTCATTTTGGGATGACTGGCTTATTTTGCCCGGCGGGCAGATGCAATAGCTGGAATGCTAGCATAGAAACAGGATAAGGAAAGGAGGCCGAAAGAATTAATATGTTCGTCCAAAAAATCCCTTTCGGTTCCTGCACCCGTATTGCCGGATTGCGCTGCACCGGCGACCGGAGAGGGGTGCCAGCCCATTGAGCCGGCAGGAGAAAAAGCAGTTCCGGATCCGTATCAGCGGGCTCGAGGCGGACGTGGCCTACTTCGACGCCCGCCTCGCGCTGCTGGGGGAGACACCCGCCAGTCCGCATCAGGCGGCCCAGATCCGAACCTACCGGATCCTGGAGGAGAACCTGTCGGCGATGCTCGAGCGGTTGCGGCGGTTGCAGGCGGGGACCGGCGAGCCGCCGGATGCGCCGGTCCGCCTGTCACCGCCGGGAGGTTGACCAGATCCCCAGGCGCCGTCGCCGTGCCGCCGCTTCGGCCTGCCGGTAACCGGCCTCCAGCGCCGGGTCCAGTTCCCCCGGACGGTGGCGTACCAGACCCGCCGTCAGCAGCCGCAGGCCCACATCCATGCCGCCCAGCAGCACGCGTCCCACCAGTCCGCCACCGCGTACCCGGCTGCTCACCTCCACCCGCACCGGTTTTCCCGCCACCAGCATCTGCAGCTGCCGCCGGGCGGCGCCGCCATCACCGGGCGCCTCCTCGATGCCGGCCAGGCGCAGGGTCAGGCGGCGGCCGTCGCCGGTGAGCAACAGCAGGCGGTCGCCACCGGTCACGCTGGCCGGCCGTCCGTCGATGGCTTGGGCGGCGGGGGAGGTGGCCGGAAACAGCAGCAGGCCCAGCAGCAGGACCGCGACCAGGCGGAACACGGCGGTGACCGCGCCGGAACAACGGAAAGGGTCCGGTGCAGGCACTTCCTAGCGGCTCAGCACCGGCAGGTGCCGGCCGCAGTGGCCGATCACGATACGGCGGTTGTCGGCGTCCCAGTGGAAGTGGACGCGGATGGTCTTGCCGGGGTCGTCGGAGACCCCGATCTTGAGGTGGCGGAACATCTCCACCCGCTTGCCGCGGTAGTCGAAGGTGCGTGCCCGGCGCAGGGTCTTGTTGTTGAGGATGGTCTCGGACTCCTTGGCGGCGTACTCGTTCCTGCCGAACACGCCCCGCGCCTTGCTGTCACCACCCTCGATCAGCAGGTCGCGGTAGCGGGTCACCAGCAGCCGCAGCAGGTTGAGGAGCTGGCGGCCGTGACTGAAGCGCTCGATCTCCCGGGCGCTGGCCCGGGCGCTGTCCAGGATCACACAGCGGTCGCCATAGAGATTCTCGATCAGCTCGATGCACTCCAGCGGGGTTGGAGGCTCGCTGCGGCCGGCGAGGGTCAGCAGCTGTTCGCTGTCGGCGTCGCTCATGCGCATGCCACAGCGGTTGTCGAGCTGGTCCTTCAGCGACTGCAGCACGTATTCCTTCTTCTGCAGGTCCGCCCGGCTGCCGTCGAGGAGGGCCTTGGTCTCCGCCAGTTCCTTCTCCAGCCGCGAGTTGTCGTCCTCCAGCACATGGATCCATTCCGCCTGGTCCTCGACGATGCGGCTGGTCTGCTCCACCTCCTGGCGCAGCTGGGTCGCATTCATGCGGTCGCTGCCACTGCGCAGGGATTCGAGGTGGCGCTGAATGCCGGTCTTCATCACCATTTCCGGGCGGATGCGCTGTTTCAGCCGCTCGACGTTGGTGTTGCTGGTGACCCAGGCCAGCAGCCGGGAGATCCGGGCGGCGGTGGCGTCGCCCCACTCCTCCACCGTCTTGGCCAGAAAGATGCGCTCGTTCAGCACGCCACCGGGTGTCGGCAGGTTGAAGATGCCGATGGCGCCGTTCCACACCGACTGGGCCTCACCCAGGATTCCCTTCATCTCCTCCAGATCGTGACCGGGCAGCAGGCGGACCACCTGGGCGAGGCCGACCAGCGCAGTCTGCAACTGTGCCGGGTCGACCAGGTAGCCGCCCGCCCCGGTGGGACTCAGGAGCACGATGGGATAGTGTCTCCGCGGCCGTTGGATGTCGGCCAGCAGGGCCCGGTACGAATCGGATGTCCGGCCGACGGTCTCCACCGTCACGCCTGGCACTTCCGGGGCGAAGCGGACGTCCTCCGTCTGCTGCAAGCGGTGCACCAGGTGGCCGACCAGGCGTGGCTGGAACGCCCGGATCGGTGTCATCGCCAGGGTGCTCTGTTCGTCGGTCTTGGCCACACAGGAGAGTTCGAGGGTCTGGCCCGAGACCCTGGCCCCCGCCTCGATGGCCCACTGGCGCCCCTTGACGTACTCGTCCGGGAACAGCAGTACCCAGGAGTAGAGGCGCGGTTCCTGCTCCAGCGTGGCATGGATTCGCAGCCGGGCGGGAACCTTGCCGCGGCGAACCTCGAGGACGCCGTTGCTCTGCAGCACCTCGCGTCGTGGCGCGGCGCCCAGCTGCAGGGTGAACCAGTCGGTCACCGCCTGGAGCACCACCTCCTCGGCCCCCTCGCCCTGCAGCTTCAAGTGATTGGCATAGACCAGCATTGGTTCCTGTCTTCTTCCTCCCGTCGGCGGAGGCAGTCGGCACCGATCGGTGTTCGCATCGGCTTCCCGGTCCGGTCACACCAGGAACGGCCGGGTTTCGGGGCGATGCGATCGGCAGACGATGACCCCGGTTGCGGGGGGCGGCAACATGGCGCCCTCGACAGGATTCGAACCTGTGACCTTCCGCTTAGGAGGCGGATGCTCTATCCGGCTGAGCTACGGGGGCGGAGCGATTCGGAACGCCGGAAGTATACACAATCCTCCCACGCAGCGCCCAGCCAGCCCCGTCTCCCCCGGCCTCCCCGGGATCGTCTCTGCCGCCGGCCGGGACTGGACCCGGCGGCGGGGGAGGCTATGCTGTAGCGTCGGAACGACGATCGAAACCAGGGGGGAAGGATATGGCTGAATACGAGTTCAGTGAGGATCCGCGCGGCGGCGTGGGGATGCGCGTGGTGGCGGCGGACCGGTTCGGGATGTTCGACGCCGCCGTCGCTGCCCTGTGCCTGTTCATGTGGGAGCAGGAGGGAGTGGAGGAGCGGGAGAGCTTCACCCTCTCCTGGTACGGCTTCGATGTCCCGACGACGGTGGTGGGGCTGCTGTCCGAGGTGCTGTTCCGCATGGAGACCGATGGCTGGGTGATCAAGCGCTTCGTCACCGAGAGCCTGGAAGAGGTCGACGATCTGGACGAACGGCACCGGCGCAGGCAGCTGAAGATCACCGGCACCGCCTACGGGGAACGCTTCGATCCGTCGCGGCACCGCCGCCGCTTCCCGGTCAGCGCGGTCCTGCTGCCCCGCCTCCGGGTCGAGGAGGGGGAGGAGGGAGTGCAGCTCTACTGCGTGCTCGACGCCTGACCCCCAGTGCAAGGCGGGCAGCACCCGGTCACGGCGGGCCGCGCGAGGATTCCCCGGTTACCGTACGGTAACGACCGCCGCCATCCTGGCCGGCGCCACTCGACCTGATCGCTCCCGTTACCCGGCCGCATGTCCATACGCGGCCACGGTAGCGCGCCCGCGGGCGCTCTCCCATCCATGTTACCGCCCGGTAACTTCGCCCGGATTTCCCGGAAACCGCAAGGTTATCCCGTAAAAACAGTAGGTTGATCATTATCTGGCGGGAATCCCGTTACCAGGTGGTAACCGCCGGCATCGCTGGTCTCTGCAGCAGAATTCTGTCTGTAAACAGAAAAATACATTTAAAACAAAAGGTTATAATTCTTACAATTTCAGTATGGTATGACAACTGCATACGAGGTGGAACAAGGTCCATGCCGAGCGCGCGGAGTGGACCGGACAACAATCATGAACAGGGGCCTGCGCCGCGCAGCCGGGCCCGCCACCAGGAGGAGATGCCATGCCAATCGGACTTCAGGCTCCGCCTTCCCTCGGCGTCCCGGGGAAAAAACGCTGGGCCATGGTCATCGACCTGCGCCGCTGCATCGGTTGTATGGCCTGCGTCTGCGCCGACAAGGCGGAATTCGATGTTCCGCTGGGGGTCTGGCGCACGGTCGTCAAGGTCAAGAACACGGGTGCCTTTCCCAATACCAAGCGGCACTTCATGCCGCGCCTGTGCAACCACTGCGACAATCCGCCCTGCGTCCGCAACTGCCCCACCGAGGCCACCTACAAGCACGAGGACGGCTTCGTGCTGCAGCGCTACGAGCGCTGTATCGCCTGTCGTACCTGCATCGCGGCCTGTCCCTACAACGCACGCCATGTGCTGCCGAACAACCGTGATCACGTCAAGATCGGCGGCGTGGTCGACAAGTGCACCTTCTGCAACCACCGGGTGGAGAAGGGGCTGGTGCCGGCCTGTGTCCAGACCTGTCTCGGCCGGTCGCGCATCTTCGGTGATCTCAACGATCCCAACAGCGAGGTCTCGCGGCTGGTGGCCACCCACAGCACGGTGGTGCTGAAGCCGGGCAAGGGCACCCAGCCCCAGGTCTACTACATCAAGCCGGATCGGGGACTTACCGAGCAGGCCTACAGCGAGCCTGTCTCCTATGCGGCGAAGGCGGACGCCCGCGCGTTCTACCGCCACAACCGCAGCAGCAAGTTCTTTTCCGGCGTTCTGTAGGAGGCGACCATGTTCGAGTACATGTCATTGAATATTGCCCCCTGGGGCTATGAGATCACGATCTATTTCTTTCTCATCGGCATGGCGGCCATGACCTTCGTCTATGCCTCGGCGCCGGCGGTATACGGGAACCTGTTCGGAGGCGCGGCACGGTCGGCGATGGAGCCGTTCCAGACCACCGGCATGATCCTGAGCCTGATCCTGCTGTTGATCTGCGGTCCGCTGCTGATCGCCGACCTCGGCCAGCCGGGCCGGTTTCTCTATCCCATCCTCTATTTCCACTGGACCTCGCCCCTCTCCTGGGGCTCGCTGTTCCTGCCCCTGTTCGGACTCTGCATCGTCGGTTACCTGTTCGCCCTGGCGACCAAGCGGACCTCGTGGCTGAAGCCCATCGGCATCCTCGGTTCCCTGCTGGCCCTGGCCATGCCCCTCTACACCGGGCTGGATCTGATGGTGCAGCAGGCGCGGGAGCTGTGGAGCAACCCGACCATCCCGGTGCTGTTCGTGATCCTCTCCGTCAGCTCCGGAACCGCCCTGGTCGCCGTGGTGCTGCGTATCAGCGGCAAGATGACGGAGCAGGCGGTGGAGCTGCTGCACTGGTTCCTGTACCTGGCCGTGGCGGTCACCTTCGCCCTGTTCCTGGCGGAGTGGGTGGTGCTCAACTACGGTTCGGCCGAGAAGCAGCAGATCTGGTCGATCATCAACAGCGAGTACGGATGGGAGTACTGGGGCCTCACCTTCCTGATCGGCATCGTCGCCCCCCTGATCCTGGTGGCCATTCCCAAACTGGGACGCAACGCGAACCTGCTGACGCTGGCAGCGGTGCTCAGCGCCGTCGGTGCCTACAGCTTCCGGGCGGTCCTCATCTATGCCGGCCAGCTCGGCCAGCTCTATTACTGATTCGGGAGAGGTACTGAGACCATGAAAGACTTTGCACAGATCAATCGGCGCGACTTCATCAAGCTCGGTGCCGCTGCCGGTGCCGTGGGTGCCGCGGCCCTTGGCAGTCGCCGCCTGGTGGCGATGGAGCAGAAACTGGGTGGGGAGGACTTCTCCGCCACCACCGGCGCCGCCCGTGAGTCCGTCCCCTACACCTGCCTGGCCTGCAACATCGAGGACGGTGGCATCGCCTACGTCGAGAATGGCCGGGTGGTCAAGCTGGAGGGCAACATGGACCACCCCAATACCCGCGGCAAGCTGTGTGCCAAGGGCAACTCCGGCTTCCTGCACATCTACGATCCGGACCGCATCCTGTCGCCGCTGGTGCGCACCGGCAAGCGCGGCGAGGGCAAATGGAAGCGCATCTCCTACGACGAGGCCACCACCCTGCTGGCGCAGAAGATCCGCGAGGTGATCGACCGCGCCAACACCGAGAACAAGCCTGAGATCCTCAACGAGATCGTGCTGAAGTGGGGGCGCAACCGCACCGGTGGTGCCGCCGAGCGCTTCATGCATGCCCTCGGTTCCAATGCCATCCTGCACCATACCGATATCTGCGAGTCGTCCAAGAAGGTGGGCCTGGAACCCTCCTGGGGGCCGGACATCGAATCCTGCGACTGGGCCAACACCAAGTACATCCTCAACTTCGGCTCCAATATCCTGGAGACCGCCTACTTCATGAACCCCAATGCCCAGCGGCTGGTGGACGGAGTGGTCGGCAACAAGGCCAAGCTGGTCAGCTTCGATGTGCGCATGTCCAATACCTCGGGCTTCGCCGACGAATGGTACGCCCCCTATCCGGGCACCGACGGGGCCATCGCCCTGGCCATGGCCAACGTCATCATGTACGAGGATCTCTACGACGCCGACTTCATCCGCGACTGGACCAATGTCACCGCCGAGCAGCTGAAGGAGCACCTGAAGACCTTCACCCCGGAGTACGCGGAGGAGGAGTCCGGCATCGCCGCCGCGGACATCCGCCGCATCGCGCGCGAGTTCGCCACCACCAAGCCGGCCACCACCTTCTCCTATCGCGGACCGGTCAAGCATGTCTACGGCAGTTACCAAGAGGCCGCCATCCACATGCTCAACGTGATCACCGGCAACGTGGAGAAGAAGGGCGGCTACTGCCTGCCCCGCGGCATGGGCTGGCCGCAGCCCGAGCCGGAGCCGCCGAAGGGCAGGGTGCCGAGCCTGCTGGCGACCCCGCCGGAGTATCCGCTGGCCTCGCACCACGTGTCGACGCTGGCCCCCTACCGGGTCAGGAAGGGGGAGGCGAAGGTATCGGTGTGGATGACCTTCTACGACAACCCGGCCTATACCTATCCCTCCAGTCACGTCTGGGCGGAATTCCTGAAGGACGAGAACCTGGTCCCCTTCTTCGCCTCGTTCAGCCCGTTCATGTCGGAGACCACGGAGCTGGCGGACCTGATCATCCCCGATGTCACCTACCTGGAGCGGCACGACCCGGAGTCGATGCCGAGCGGCCTCTATCCCTGCCTGTCGATCCGGCAGCCGGTGGTGAAGCCCCTGGGCGGCACCCAGGAGTTCCGCCAGACCCTGATCGACGTCATCCACAAGGTCGACCCCGACGGCTCTCTCGGAATCAAGAAATATTTCGCCTTCGATACCGTGTCCGACTGGATGCGCGCCCACTTCGACGAGATCCCGGGCCTGAAGGAGGAAGGGGGGTACAACTTCCTGAAGAAGAAGGGGGTATGGCCCATCTATGGCAAGGTCGACCCGAACACGGCAAAGATCGTGGACCGCAACGGCAACGAGGTGGAGGCGGACTACGGTCTGCACCGGAAGGAGCTGTCGGCCTCCGACATGGAGGGCGCCGAGGTGGACGGGAACGGCACCATCCGCAAGAACGGCAAGGCGATCGGGGTGCAGATCAGGGGCCGGAATTACGTCGGATTCGGTACCCCGTCCCGCAAGATCGAGCTGTACAAGGAGAGCTTTAAAAAGTTCGGATTCAATCCACTGCCCACCTACAAGCGGCTGCCGACCCGGGAACGGAAGGACAACGAGCTGGTGCTCACCACCTACAAGGTGAATGTCCACACCCAGAGCCGGACGGCATCACTGAAGTACCTGGCGGAGCTCTACCACAAGAACCCGATGTGGATCCACACCAAGGCGGCGGCGGCACGGGGTATCGCCGACGGCGACCTGGTCCGGGTCACCTCCAGCGTCGGCTACATCGTCACCAGGGCCCATGTCACCGAGGGGATACGCCCCGACGTGGTGGCGATCTCGACCGCCTGTGGCCATCCCTCCTACGGCAGGCTGGCCCAGCTCAGGCAGCGGGAGCAGGCACCGGACTGGGCCCAGGGGGCCGCGTCGCCGGACATCAGCAACAACGTCTGGTGGGACGACCGGGGCGTGCATCCCAATCCCATCATCCGGCTGGCGGTCGACCCCATCGGCGGCTCCCAGGGCTGGTTCGACACCCTGGTCACCGTCAGCAAGGCGCAGCCGGGTGACAGCTACGGGGACGTGCAGGCGAGCGTCGAGGCCTCGGACAGGGACTACGAGGAGACCCTGCGCTACGCCTACAACGGTGACATCCACCGCAAGAACCACCCCGAGGTGGACATCGAGTGGGATGCGTTGCCACCGGCGGAACTGGAGGGGGTCGGGCATCCGGATGCAGGCTGATCGCCGCTCCGGCAGCAGGACGGGGTGTGCGGCCGTGCCAGGCCGCACACCCTGAATAACAAAAGGCACACAGGAGGATGGACATGCACGAACAGGCGACCGCCGTCACGTCGACGGCAGGATCCACGGTGTCCGGGGATACGGTCCCCGAGCTGCGCGCCCAGGGCGCGATCCACCGGCTGCTGGCGCGGCTGCTGGAACAGGAGATCGACGCCGACCTGCTGCAGCTGCTGCGCAGCGACCTGCGCGAGCCCCTGGCCGCTGTCGGAATCGGGCTGGACGGGCTGATGCCCGCCGCGGAGACGACGGACGGGCAGATCCTGGAGGCGCTGGCGGAGGAGTATACCGGCCTGCTGGTGGCGCCGGGGGGGGTCAGCCCCTATTTCTCCGTGTTCGAGACCGGCTGCATGTTCCAGCATCCCTGCGACCGGGTGGTCGAGGCCTATCACGCTGCCGGCTGGGACTACCGGCGTCACTATTCCGGGGAGTTCCCGGATCACATCGGCACCATGCTCGGCTTCGTCGGGATCCTGTTCGACGCCGAGGCCGATGCACGCGAGGGGATTACCGATGCAGACGCGGAGGAGATCGCCCGGCAGCGGACCGCTTTCATCGTCGACCTGTTGGCCCCCTGGGCACCGGGCTGGTGCCGGCGGGCCGCCCAGGCGGCGCTGCACCCGTTCTACCGTCAGCTGCTGGGGCTGCTGGAACAGATGCTGTGGAGTGAGATCTCCGCCCTGGTGGACCGCCGCCAGCTGCGGGACATCCAGCTGTCCAACCGGCGCGAGCCGAAGAAACTGGACTACAACGCCGATTTCCGCAAGGCCTCGGGGGTCTGAGGTGACGCCACGGGGGGGACACTGATGCGAATCCTGATGGTGGAGGCCTCCGGGCGCGGCTTTCTCTGTCACTACGCCCATGCCCTGTCGCTGGGGCTGCACCAGGAGGGGCACGGGATCCGGCTGGTGACGGGCGACCGCGACGAGCTGGCCGGCTGGCGGGTCCCGTTTCCCAAGTCGGCCTGTCTCCGCTCCGGGCGGCAGAGCTGGCGCTGCCTGCGGCGCATGGTGCGTCGATACCGCCCGGAGATCGTTCACCTGCAGTGGATCGACAACCCCTTCCTGGCGATCGGCTTCGTGCTGTGGGCGCGGCGGCGTGGCGTCCGGGTGGTCTACACGCCGCACAACATCCTGCCCCACCGGGCCCGCTGGCTGACCATGCCGGCGTACCGCGTGCTCTATCATCATGTCGATCGCATCGTTGCCCGCGACCGGCATATCGCTTGGGGGCTGGAGGAGATCCTCGATGCGCCGCGCCGGCGCATGGTGTTTCTCCCCGGCAGCCCGAACCTTTTGGCGCATCCATACCTCCATCCTCACCATACTGGCGCCGGACCGGCGGAACTCCCGGGCAGGGGACCCGGTGAGTTCCGCCTGCTTTTTTTCGGCCATGGATGCAGACGAAAGGGACTGCAACAGTTGTTCGAGGCGGTGGCGGCGGGTGACTGGCCCGACTCCATCCATCTGGTGGTCGCCGGCGAGGAGGTGCTGGACGGCATCTCGCCGGAGGTCCTCGCCCGGGCGCGCCGATCCCTGCGCGTCACCATCCTGAACCGCTATCTGCCACCGCAGGAGGTGGCCGCCCTGTTCGAATCGTCGGATCTGATGCTGATGCCCTATGTCAAGCTGTGCAAGAGTCCGCTGACCGACATGGCCGCCGCCTTCCGCCTGCCGGTGCTGCGCTCGGACCGGGTGCAGGGTGCCCGCTTCAGCGACGGCCTGCACGGCTTCACCATCCCGCACGACGATGCCGGGGCGCTGCGCCGCGCGCTGCGCGACATCGTCTCCCGGCCCCGCCAGCTGGCGGCGATGCGCCAGGCCATGGAACGGGAGGGGGATATCGAACAGTCGGTGCGGCGCCTGGCCCAGGGTCACAGCATGCTCTACCAGGATCTCGTGCTGTCCCCGCCACGGGTCCGCGACCGCGATCGTCTCACCCTGGCCGAGGAGGGCTGAAATCCCATGTCCAGCGGCAATACCGTGATCCTGATCGCCCACGAGCGCATGCTTCCGGATCTGATCAAACTGATGCGCAAACGGCGCCAGGTGTTCGAGGCCTACCGGCTGCTGGCGACCCGGGAGACCGGCGAGGCCATCGAACGGGAGCTGGGGCTGGAGGTGACCCACCTCTTCTCCGGCCGCAGCGGCGGGGAGATCCAGCTGTGCGGCCTGATCTGCACCAACACCATCCGCGCCGTCTTCTTCCTGCGCGACCCGGTCTCGCCGGCGTTCGACGAGCCGGACATCACCCCGTTCTACCGGGTGTGCGATCTCAACAACGTGCCCATGGCCACCAACATGGTCGGTGCCGTGGCGCTGCTGCACTGGATGGGGCGCAAACTGGACGCGCCGCTGCAGCCGGTCGCCTCCGCCGGCTCCAGGGAGGCGTCGTGAGCGGGGCGGAGGCGGTCACCAGCCGACCCCTGCTGCAGCGGTCGGAACTGATCCTGGACGAGGAGCTGTGCCTCAACCTGCGTGGCCGGCTGGTGGTGTGCCAGGCCTGCAGCGACCAGTGCCACCGCGACGCCCTGCAGCTGTCCGCCGATGCGGTGGACCTGGACACCGAACTCTGCACCGGCTGCGGCGGCTGCATCCCCGCCTGCCCTGCCGGTGTCATGCGCATGACCGGTTTCTCCCCGGTGCGTTTTCTGCAGACGGCCCGCGACAACCGGCGGCTGCACCTGCACTGCGGCGCCAGCCGGGACCAGGGGGGCGGCGTGGTGATCCCCTGTTTCAAGCTGCTGGACGGCCGCCTCGTCGGCGCGTTGGCAGGTGCGGGTGTGGAGGAGATCCTGCTGCACGGGCTCGATCAGTGTGACGGCTGCGACATGGGCGACGCGCGACCCGCCGTCGAGGCCGTGCAGGCGACCCTCGACCAGTGGTTCGGCGATCGCGGCCCTGTGCTGGAGCGGGCGACCGCGGAATCGGAGCAGGATCCGGGGGAGCGTCTGCGGGAGGATCAGCCGCACATGGACCGGCGCAGCTTTCTGCGGCTGCTGGGGGCGAAGGCGACCAGTGGCGCGGTCACCTGGTTCTGCCCCGCATCCGATCGGGCCGAGGAGGAGGCAGCCCTGCAACCCTTCTTCCAGGCCGAGGGCCAGCCGCAGCGGCCGGTGGTGTACCAGCAGTTGCTGGCCGATGCCGCACCGTCGCTGCCCTGGTTGGAGTCCGGACCGCTGCCCTGGCGCGGCCGCACCATCACCGAGGCATGCAGTGCCTGCCTGGTGTGCGGGGAACGCTGCCCCACGGGGGCGCTGCAGGCCGTCGCCGGCGATGGCGGCCGGCAGATCAGTTTCCAGCCCGCCCTCTGCACCGACTGCAGCCTGTGCGAACGGCTCTGCCCGGAACGATCGATCGCGGTCGCCGATCTGCGCCTCGTCGCGGATCTGCAGCGGCCGAGAGGCGTACTGATGCACCGGCGGACCCGGGCATGCTCCGGCTGCGGCCAGCCGTTCATCCCCGAGCGGGACGAGGAACTCTGTCCGGTGTGCAGCAATGAGCGGGATCTCGATGAAGAATGGCTCGACATGCTGGAGTGTTGAAGGGGGTCCTGCGGGGCGTGGTGCTGCTGATCCTCCTGTCCCTGCTCTGGTGGTGGGTCAATCTGCCGCGCACACCCCGGCAGTTCTTCGAGGTTCGCTGTTCCACCTGCCACCGCCTGCCAGATCTCTGCCGCTATTCCCCCGACCAGCGGGCTGGCATCGTGGTCACCATGCGTACCCAGCAGGGTGCGGACAACGTCATCGATGACGAGGAGGCCGAGATCATCACCACATTTCTGAAGGAGCGACTGGAATGTCCCTGAATCCGTCTGCCATGAGCAACGAGACCGACCGCCTCGAGGGGCGGGTGCTGAATCTGCTGCAGGAGGTGACCATGGGCCACGACGGTCCGGACGTCCTCTCCTCCGGCCAGGTGTTCGACGTGGTCGCCACCGGTGGCGCCGTACGCGTGCTGCTCGATCCCGAGCGTATCCCGGAGGGGGCGGAGGAGGCCCTGGCCGAGACCCTTACCCCCCTGGTGGAGTCGCTGCCCGGGGTGGAGCGGGTGGTGGTCAAACCCCGGCCCCGCCCGGTCAGCAACTGCCGGGAACTGCCGGGCATCCGCCGGGTGGTGGGCGTCCACAGTGGCAAGGGCGGGGTGGGCAAGTCCACCCTGGCGGTGAACCTGGCCGCCGCCCTGGCCGCCCGGGGTCTGCGCACCGGCCTGCTGGACGCGGACGTCTACGGCCCCTCCTGTCCCACCCTCCTGGGCGTCGGCGGGCGCGCCGAGACCACTGATGATGGCCGCAGGATCCGTCCGCTGGAGCGGCACGGGGTGCGGCTGATGTCCCTGGGCCTGCTGCTGCCCGAGGGCGAGGCGCTGATCTGGCGCGGTTCGCTGGTGGACCAGGGGCTGCCCCAGCTGTTCACCGACGTGGACTGGGGCGAGCTGGACATCCTGCTGGTGGATCTGCCGCCGGGCACCTCGGACGTACACCTGGCGGTGGCCCGCAACGCACCCCTGTCGGGGGTGATCACGGTGACGGCACCGGGCCAGGTCTCGGTGGACGACGTCCGCCGCGGACTGGAGATGTTCGCCGACCTGATGGTGCCCTGTATCGGTCTGATCGAGAACATGGCGGGGATCAGTTGCCGCCACTGCGGACAGGTGGGCGATCTGTTCGGCAGCGGTGGTGGTCGTGCGCTCGCCGACGAGACCGGTATTCCACTGCTGGCCAGCCTGCCGTTCGTGCCCGAGGTGGCGGTGCAGGGGGATGCCGGGGAGCCGGTCGTGATCTCCGCTCCGGATACGGTGGCGGCGCGGGTGTTCGACCGCCTGGCGGCCGGACTGGCGGAACGGCTGTTCCGGGAGCAGATGCAGGAGGTGGAGGCATGAACGAGTTTCCCGTCGGAGTGAGTCTGGGCGAGAGCGCCCGGGGTGGGGCCGGGGAGGGCTGTGATCCCGTCTATGGCGAGCCGCAGCGCGCCATCACCGGGGTCAAGGACGTGCTGCTGGTGGCCAGTGGCAAGGGGGGCGTCGGCAAGTCGACGGTCACCGTCAACCTGGCCTGTGCCCTGTCGGAGCAGGGACTGAAGGTGGGCATCGTGGACGCCGATCTCTACGGCCCGTCCATCGCCCGCATGCTGGGTACCGGCGGCGGGCTGGAGTGGAACCGGGAGGGACAATCCCTGCCGGCCGTGGCCCACGGCATCCCCGCCGTCTCGGTGGCCAACGTGCTGCCCCCGGAGGCGGCGCTGGTGTGGAAGGGGCCGCTGGTGGCGCAGGCGGTGGTGCAGATGTTCCACCAGGTGGCCTGGCCGGAGCTTGACCTGCTGCTGGTCGATCTGCCGCCGGGGACCGGCGACGTGCAGCTGACGCTGCTGGAGCAGATCCCGGTGACCGGTGCCATTCTGGTGAGCACCCCCCAGCGGCTGGCCATGGCCGATGCCGAGCGCGGTATCGCCCTGTTCCACGACCTGGACATCCCGGTGTTCGGGCTGATCGAGAACATGCACAGCTACATCTGCCCCTGCTGTGGCGAGGAGCAGCCCCTGTTCCCGCGCCAGGGGGTGGAAGCGCTCGCCCGGCGCCGTCATGTCGCCTATCTTGGAGGCATCCCGCTGGAGCCCGGCGCCCAGCGCCTGGCCGACGAGGGCGTGCCGCTGCTGAAGGGGGAACCGGATGCGGTCGCCTCGCGGGCGTTCCGCACCCTTGCCGGTACCGTGCGGGATGCGGTCGAGCGTGAGGCGCGCTCGCGCCTGCGCGACGCGGACGAGGAGACGCGCAAGGCCCATCAGGCGTTCTGGGAGCGGCTGATGGACTGACCCGGGCAGAGGCAGGGGATGGTCTCGACCATCCTTCGGTGCGACTTTGCTCGCACCAGATACCATACGACAGTTCGAGGACGGGACGGATCGCCGTCCGGCAGGAGGAGTGACCATGGCAACGACAGGCTTGTTCATCGAGATCGGAGAGTATCCGCCGGAGCCGGAGCAGCAGGCATCGCTGCAGCAGGCCCGGGGGGTGGTGGTGGGCCAGTCCCTGTTCGATCAGGGGCGGCCGGAATGGCTGCGGCAGGGGGAGCTGGTGGTCCGCTGCGACGACCCGGAGCGGATCGCGGTAACCCCGGCGGAGGATGACGATGAGCCATGGCTGGCGGTCACCGGGCTGGAACGGGCCGCCGCCCTGCGCGACCGCTGGCCCGGTCGGCGCTGGTTGCCGCAGCTGGAGGTGTCGAAGCAGGAGGTGGTCTACCACTTCAACGACTCCGCCCTGGGCGAGGGCTTCCGTTTCTACATCCCGGATACCGGTGCCATCCATGGCTACGTCGGCAACGGTGACGAGCGCATCGAGGCGCTGCTCGCGCGCGCCGCCGGACTCGGCTTCGATACCCTGTGGCTGCACGGCGCCGGGGCCGAGTCCCGGGGCAGGGGCCTGGACCTGGACCTGCTGGAGCGAGCCGGGCGCCACTTCGACGGCGATCTCTGGATCTCCGGGGGCGCCCGGGAGGAGCGGCATCTGTTCAACCTGGCCGCCCAGGGTGGCGCCGCTGCCGTGGTGGTGCCTCAGCCGGTCGCGCTGGAGTGTGGTTGCGAACGCCTGCTGCTGGCGCTGGAGAGCGGTGGCGACGACGCCGTTCCCCTCGGGCTTCCGGCGATGGCGGCGACCGGGGACGCTGCCGGCAGGGACCGCAGTGGCTGATCGATGCGCCCGTTGCTGCTGCTGGTCGCGTCGGTCCTGCTCTCCGCCATCCTGCTGGCCGAGCCGGGATGGCCGCAGATCGCGCCCCGGCAGCTGAGCCGGTTGCTGCACGAGCCGGTGCCGCCCCTGCTGCTGGATATCCGCGGGAGGGGGGCCTATCTCGCCGGCACCCTGCCCCAGGCGTTGAACGCCGGCACCGATCCCGCCGGCTTCCTGCCGGACGGGCGGGGCGGCGACGTGGTACTGATCAGCGACGATTCGGTGGAGCGGGAACGCCTGGCCGCCTGGATCCGGCGACTGACCAATGCCCACCACCGGGTGTTCATCCTCCAGGGCGGGGTCGCGGCCTGGCGTGCCGCCGGCCTGCCCCTGGTGCAGGCGGAGCAGAACTATGTCCGACCCGGCACGGTGCCGTTCATCATCCCCAGGGGGTTGTGCGAGGGTGATGAGCCGGCCCAGGAGTATCGCTGACCGGGCCGGCCCGGCCATCGTCGCACTGGCCCTGGCATCCCTCCAGGCGACGGCGGCCGATGGCGGGAAGGGCTGTGCCGACTGCCACCCCCGCCAGGCGGCCGCGTTCGAACGCAGCGCCATGGCGCGGGCGGCCGTCACCCCCGCCTTCACAGCGGAGCGGGCCGATGCCGCCGACCCGCGGCGCTGCCTGCGCTGTCACGCTCCGGGTGGTGGCAGGGGAGTGGCCTGCGGCGACTGCCACGGCAGTGGTCCGCATCCGTTTCCCCCCCTGGAGCAGCCCGCGGTGTGCGCCCGTTGTCATGACGCCCCGGGGGAGAACACGGTGCGCAGTTTTCTCGACTCCCCGGCCTTCGCCGCAGGCCTCCGCTGCAGCGACTGTCACGCCGTCGCCGACGGGGGGTTCAACCATCACTTCCGGGGAGCACGCAGCGGCGACCTGCTGCGCGACGCCGCCACTCTCCGGGCGTTCCTGCGCAGCGAAGGCGATCGGACCCTGGCCACGGTGACCATCCGCCACCGGGCCGGACACGCCATGCCCGGGGGGACCACCGGGCGGGCCGTGTGGCTGCGGATCAGCGGCCGGGACGAAGGGGGGCGGGAGCGTCTCGACCGACGCTGGCGCTTCGGCTGGAACCGCGATCGCGAGGGGCGCTGGCACGACCGGACGCTGCCCCCGGGGCGACCGGTCGCGATCGAGCTGCCACTGCCCTCCGCCGCCGGGATACGCCACCTGACAATCGAACTGACCTATCGCTTTCGTCCCGGGCCACTGGATACGCCCGACCCGGATGCGGTTATACTGGATCGGATGGAGATCGAACTGCCGTGATGACCCGACCCCGCGCCGCCTGGTACCGTGCCCTGTTCCGTCTGCTGCTGGCCGCCATGCTGCTGTCGCTCTCCCAGGCGCAGGCGGGCGGGGAGGGGAAGGGCTTCAAGGTCGGTCTGACCGCGGTGTTCCTGGACAACCAGACCTCCTTCATCCGGCAGTGGGAGAAGTACCTGGCCCGCCGGCTCGGGGAGCCGTTCGAGTTCGTGCAGCGGCAGTCCTACCGCGAGATCACCCAGATGCTGGCCAAGGGGCAACTGGACGCGGCCTGGATCTGCGGTTTCCCCTACGTGCGCTACCGTCCCCGGATCCGCCTGCTGGCGGTGCCCCTGTACCATGGCGAGCCCCTCTACCAGTCCTATCTCATCGTTCCCGCATCGGATCACGTCACCAGGGACATCGAGGATCTGCGCGGCCGGGTGTTCGCCTACTCGGATCCGGATTCCAACTCCGGCTTTCTGGTGCCCCAGGTGGAACTGCTGCGGCGGGGTATCGAGCCCGCCCGTTTCTTCGGCAAGACCTTCTTCACCTGGTCCCATCGCGACGTGGTGGTGGCGGTGGCGGACGGCGTCGCCCAGGGCGGAGCGGTGGACGGCTACGTCTGGGACACCCTCTCCCAGACCCACCCGCAGCTTACGAACCGGACCCGGGTGGTGGCCCGCTCACGCCGTTACGGCTTTCCCCCCTTCGCCGCCAGCGCCACCCTGGACCAGCGCCGCTTCGAGCGCCTGCAGCAGGTGCTGCTGGGCATGTCGGACGACGCCGAGGGGCGGCGTCTGCTGCAGAAACTGAACCTGGATGGCTTCACCAGCGGTGACGACAGCCTGTTCGACGGGATCCGCGAGGAGGTCGCGCTGTTCGAGAGGGGGAAGCGGTGATCCTCGGCAATCTCAGCTATCGTTACAAGGTGCCGATGATGCTGAGCGCCACCATCCTGCTGACCGGTATCGTGGTCAGTATCGCCCTCACCTGGCGTACCTTCGCCGACCTGCGGGCGGACCTGTTCCGCAACGCGGTGGAGGTGGGCAGCGTGCTCTCCAATACTCTTCCGGCCGCCCTCAAGCACGACGACCTGTGGCTCGCCTACCAGATCATCGGGGCCGCCAAGGTCGACGGGGAGTCGGAGAGCGAACGCCTGCTGATCGTGCTCGACGACGAGTACCGGGTCTATGTCTCCAACCGGCCGGACCTGTTTCCGGTGATGAGCGAGCTGCGTACCCAGGGCGAGCAGCTGGCCAAGGTGGAGAGGGAGGTGAAGCGGCGTCCCACCCTCACACCCTATTCCCTGGAACTGCCGGACAGTGACCACATCTTCACCGTGATCCCGATGATCGACGACGGTATCGCCATCGGCACGCTGCTGATCGGCTACCCGCGCAGTCTGTTTCTGCCCCGCTTCCTCGGCATCGTGCGCCGAGTCGCCTACTCTTCCCTGATCGTGCTGGCGGTGCTGCTGCCGATCGGCTGGTATCTGGGCAACCGCGCGGTCAAGCCACTGAGTCAGCTGGCCCACTGTCTCGGTCGGGTGGGCAGCGCGCCGCTGGAGGCGGTGGACTGCCAGCTGGAGGAGGGCAGGGATGAGATCGGCCAGCTGGGGGTCAGTTTCCGCCAGATGCTGCTGGAGCTGCGGGAGAAGGAGCAGCTGGAACAGGAGATGGTCGCCTCCGAGCGGCTGGCGGCGATCGGCCGGCTGGCGGCCGGCGTGGCCCACGAGATCAACAACCCCCTCGGCGGGATGCTGAACGCGATCAACACCTATCGCCGCCACGGGGTGCCGGACGAACTGGCCGGCCGCACCCTGTCCCTGATCGAGCGCGGGCTGAACCAGATCGGCGACACCGTCTCGGCGCTGCTGGTGGAGGCCCGCTCCGAGAGCCATCGGCTGACGCCGCAGGACATCGATGACGTCTACATGCTGCTGCAGCCGGACGTGCAGCGGCGTTCCATCCGCCTCGGCTGGGAGAACTGCCTCGACACCACCGTCGGCCTGCCTTCGACCCAGGTGCGGCAGGTGCTGATAAACCTGGCGTTGAATGCGGTCCAGGCCACCACCGACCGGGGGGATGTCTCCTGCCGGGTGGAGACCAGCGGCCGTCTGCTGCGGATTGCAGTGGCCAACAGCGGAGACGAGATCGGGCCGGAGCAGATGCAGCGCCTGTTCGAGCCTTTCACCCACTTCAATGAGGAGGGAAGTGGCCTCGGTCTGTGGGTCACCTACCAGATCGTGAAACAGCTCGACGGCCGTATCGACGTGGCCCGGAGAGAGGGCAGAACCGTGTTCAGTGTGGACCTGCCGCTGCGGACGGCGGCCTGACCATGGCGACTGCGGGTGGCCGGCTCTGCCTGGTGGAGGACGACCCGATCATGGGTGAGTCGCTGTCCCACCGGTTCGCCCTGGAGGGGATCGACAGCGACTGGTTCCGCGACGCCGGCAGCGCGCTGGAGGCGCTGCGGGACGACGGTTATGCCGTCGTCGTCAGCGACATCCGGTTGCCGGACATGAGCGGCGAGGCCCTGTTCGGGCAGTTGCTGGAGGGCGGCCGCGTACCGCCCCCGACCCTGTTCATCACCGGCTACGGCTCGGTCGAGCAGGCGGTCCGCCTGCTGCAACGGGGTGCCCGCGACTACATCACCAAGCCCTTCGACCTGGACGAGCTGCTGCACAAGCTGCGCGCCATCGCGCCGGGGCTGTTCCCCGGCCGCAGCACCGACGAGCAGGATACGGTGCTCGGCGTGTCGCCGGTGATGCGGCGGATCCAGGATACCCTGCGGCAGGTCGCCCGGCACCGGGTGACCGTTCTCATCACCGGCGAATCCGGGGTTGGCAAGGAGTATGCCGCCAGCTAC
>DRKP01000014.1 GCA_011051715.1 Sedimenticola thiotaurini
AAATCAAATGACAGGCCGTGCTGTGCGCGCCCGCGGACTGCGTTGTCGAAACTGGCTGTAGAAGTGCTACAGCGGCGTTTCGACGCCTTGCCGCGAACGCGCACAGCACGGCTGAACACGATATATTAGGTTGCCGGGTTAATAGAATTGGAGCCGACCGATCCCTGCCGGGGTCATTGATGTGGAAGGTGGAATGACGAAACGACACGACGACGCTGCCGGGAAGGACAACGCGGAGGAGGTGGACTTCTCGGCGGTGGATGCCGAGCCGCAGGAGCAGGAGACCGTGATCGAGGCGCGGGTGGTGCGGGAGCGCACCGGCCTGCCCCGGATCGCCCTGGTGATGGCGTTGCTGGCATTCGCCGGTGGCGGCATCGGGCTGGTGGTCGGCTACCAGCAGTTACGGGGAGTGCGGGACGCGCTGGCGCGGATGGACCAGGTGGTGCGCCAGGCCGGTGAACGCCAGGGCCGGCTGGCGGCGCAGCTGCAGCGGATGGAGCAGCAGCTGGCCGAGCAGAAGCGCCAGGGCGAGGCCCGCAACCAGGCCCTGGCCGATCAGCAGAAGGAGCTGCGGCAGGAGCGAGACCGGCTGCGGCTGCAGGCGGAGGAGGTCCGCAGTGCGCTCGATTCGGTGCACCAGCGGATCGGCCGCAGCAGCACCCAGTGGATGGCGGCGGAGGCGGGCTACCTGATGCAGGTGGCCAACAACCGGCTGCGGCTGGCGGCCGACGTGGACACGGCCATCGCCGCGCTGCAGGCGGCGGATGCCCGCCTGCGCGACACCGGGGACCCGAGCTGGGTCGGCGTGCGCGAGATCCTGGCGGCGGAGATCGCCCGTCTCAAGGGCGTGGGGCGGCTGGACCTGGCGGGCCTGTCGGCGCGGCTCTCGGGCCTGGCCGCCCAGGTCGAATCGCTGAAGCTGGCGGGGACCGAACCGGCAGCGGCAGAGCCGGCGCAGCAGGCCCCCGCGGCACCCCGGGAAGAGCGGGAGCGCAGCTGGAAGAGCCTGCTCGAGGATGGCTGGGAGGGCTTCAAGTCGATCATGGTGATCCGCCACCACGGCCGCCCGGTGCAGGCGATGCTGCCGCCGGAGCAGCAGTACTTCGTCTACCAGAACCTGCGCCTGCAGCTGGAGGCGGCCCGCACCGCCCTGCTGCAGCGCGACCAGACCCTCTACGACACCAGCCTGGAGACGGCCCGGCAGTGGCTGGACGAGTTCTTCGACCCGGACGACGGCGCCACCCGCTCCATGAAGCAGGCCATCGACGGGCTGCGCAAGGTGCAGGTGCGGCCGCCGCTGCCCGACATCTCCCGCTCCCTGGTGGCCCTGCAGGAGCGGCTGAAACAGCTCGGATCGCAACCGGGGGGTGGGGCATGAAGACCCTGATCGTCGCCCTGCTGGTCCTCGCCCTGTCGGTGTTCGTCGCCCTGGCGGTCAAGCACGACAACGGCTACATTCTGATCGGTTACGGCAACTGGAGCGTGGAGGGGAGCCTGGCCTTCTTCGTGCTGCTGGACCTGCTCCTGTTCGGGCTGCTGTATGCCGGCATCCGCCTGCTGAGCCGCTTCCTGGGGCTGCCGCGGCGGCTCCGCGACTGGCGCCGGCGGCGCGAGGCGGTGCGCGCCCGCAAGGCCCTGACCCAGGGCCTGGTGGAGCTGTCGGAGGGCCACTGGAAGAGCGCCGAGAAGAACCTGGTGCGCCACGCGCGCCAGTCCGAGACGCCGCTGCTCAACTACCTGGCGGCGGCCCGCTCGGCCCAGCAGCAGGGGGCCTACGACCGCCGTGACCACTACCTGCAGCTGGCCCACGAGAGCATGCCGTCGGCGGACGTGGCGGTGGGCCTGACCCAGGCCGAGCTGCAGCTGGCCCACGAGCAGCTGGAGCAGGCCCTGGCCACCCTCAAGCACCTGCGCAGCATCGCCCCGCGCCACACCCACGTGCTGAAGCTGCTGAAGGAACTGTATGAGCGTCTCGGCGACTGGGAGGAGCTCTACCACCTGCTGCCCGAGCTGAAGAAGCGCCGGGTGGTCGGTCACGACGAGCTGGAGGCGCTGGAGCTGAAGGTGTGCGGCAACCTGCTGGACCAGGCGGCCCGCAGCGGTGAACTGGAGCGGCTGGATCAGGCGTGGCGGCGCTTTCCTGCCAGCGCCCGCGGCAACCAGGCGCTGATCACCCGCTATGCCGGCCACCTGATGGATCTGGGCCAGCAGGACCGGGTGGAGAAGCTGCTGCGCGAGACCATCTCGCGGCACTGGAACCCGGAGCTGGTGGAGCGCTACAGCCGGGTCGACTCCAGCGACCTGGTACGCCAGCTCTCCTCCGCCGAGGGGTGGCTGAAGGCCCATCCCCGGGACCCGGTGCTGCTGCTGACGCTGGGCCGGCTGTCGCTGAAGAACCGGCTCTGGGGCAAGGCGCGCAGCTACCTGGAGGCGAGCATCGGCATCGAGCCGGGAACCGCCGCCTACCGCGAGCTGGGGGCCCTGCTGGAGAGCATGGGGGAGCCGGACAAGGCCATGGCCTGTTACCGGGCCGGCCTGGAGCTGGTCAGCGACATGCCGCTGCCTGAGCTGCCGGCGCCGCCGCGTGGCAACGGCCAGCTGGAGGCGGCGGAACCGTCCCCGGCGGTCCCCACCGATGTCAACCCGCCGCAGCTGGGGATGGTGGCGGAGGGCAAGGCCTGAGCGGACGCCGCGCCGGCGCCGGACCCCGGCGGAGACCGCCCGGCGGCCCTTCCGGCCGGCCCGTCAGGCGGTGGCCTCCTTCCTGTTGCCGTCCTTGGCCCACTCGAACACGTCCGAATACATGTGGGACTCGTCCAGGCCGGCGGCCAGGAACGCCTCCCTGCCGGCGAACACCATCGGCGGCGGGCCGCTCATGTAGAGATCGAACGGAGCCATGTCGGGATAGTCGGCCACCACCGCCTCGTGCACCCAGCCGGTGCGGCCGCTCCAGTCGTCGCCGGGCTCCGACAGCACCGGGGTGTACTGGAAGAAGGCCTTCTGTTCCGCCCACTGCAGCGGCAGCTCCGGCAGGTAGAGGTCGGACTCGGAGCGGACGCCCCAGTAGAGGTGCATGGGACGCTCGATGCCGAGGTGGAAGGCGTGTTCGATGATCGCCTTGAGCGGGGCGAAACCGGTGCCGCCGGCCATCAGGATCAGGGGCCGGTCGGAATCCTCGCGCAGGTAGAAGCCGCCCATCGGGGCCTGCACGCTGAGGATATCGCCCACCTGCATCCGCTCGAACACGTACTCGGTGAACTCGCCACCGGGGACGTGGCGGATATGCAGCTCGATGCGTTCGTCGTCGTGGGGGGCGTTGGCGATGGAGAAGGCGCGGCGACGGCCATCCTCCAGCAGGAAGTCCAGGTACTGGCCGGCCAGGAACTGCAGCCGCTGGCCGTCGGGCAGCTTCAGGTAGACCCGCTCCACGTCGTGGGCCAGGCGCTGTTTCTCGTCCACCCGGCAGGGGAAGGTACGCACCTCGATCTCCCTGGCGCCCTCCACCTCGTGGATCACCAGGGAGAGATCGCTGGCCGGCACCGCCTGGCAGGTGAGACACTGGTCCTCCGGGCGGCCCTCCATCGCCTCCTGCACCTCGTCGGGGTAGCGCACGCTGCCGCTCACCAGGGTGCCGGCGCAGGTGCCGCACATGCCGTTGCGGCAGCCGTAGGGGAGGGTGATGCCCTGGCGCTCGGCCGCATCGAGGATGGTCTCTCCAGGCTCTGCCTGGAAGCGGTGGCCGCTGGGCCGGATCTCTATGTCGAAGCTCATGGTCGTTCTGCGGGTCGTTTGATGTAGGCTCCAATTCTCTACCATTTTACTGGGAAATAAAACCTCTGCGATGACAAGCTTGATCTTCGGATGCGGATACCTGGGCCGGCGGCTGGCCCGGGCCCTGCAGCGGCAGGGTGAAGCGGTGACCGGCGTGGTGCGCAGCGAGGCCAGCCGCCGCCGGCTGGAGCAGGCGGGGATGGCCGCCGTGACCATGGACCTGGACCGGCCGCCGGCGGCGGTGCTGCCCGATCCGGCGGGCGCCGACCTGTTCTACTTCGTGCCGCCACCGCGGGAGGGGGAGCGGGACACGCGGGTGGCGAACCTGCTGGCGTGGCTGCAACGGCGGGGGCGGCCGCGGCGGCTGCTCTGCCTCAGTACCACCGGGGTCTATGGCGACTGCGGTGGCGCCTGGGTGGACGAGACGCGGCCGCCGGCCCCGCGGGTGGCACGGGCGCTGCGGCGCTGGGACGCGGAACAGCGGGTCCGGGCCTGGCACCAGGCGGGTGGCGGCGGGCTGGTGATCCTGCGGGTGGCCGGTATCTACGGCCCCGGCAAGCTGCCCCTGGATCGGCTGCGCAAAGGGCTGCCGGTGATCCGTGAGGCGGAGGCGCCCTGGAGCAACCGGATCCACGTGGACGACCTGGTGCAGGCCTGCCTGGCGGCCATGGCCCGGGGCCGGGACGGCGCGGTCTACAACGTCAGCGACGGCCACCCCACCACCATGACCGACTATTTCGACCGCGTCGCCGACCTGGCCGGCCTGCCGCGGCCGCCGCGGATCGCCCTGGAGGAGGGGGAAGGCCGGCTGTCGCCGGGAATGATGTCCTACATGCGGGAGTCCCGGCGGCTGGACAACCGCCGCCTGCGCGAGGAGCTGGGGGTGGTGCTGCGCTACCCGACCCTGGCCGAGGGCCTGCCCAGCTGCCTCCCGTAGCAGAGCGGCGCCCCCGCCGCGAATGGGGTGGGGTCCGCCTCAGTCGATGCCGAGCCGGTCCCAGATCGCGTCCACCCGCTGTTTGATCTCGTCGCTCATGCGGATCGGCCGGCCCCATTCGCGGTCGGTCTCGCCGGGCCACTTGTTGGTGGCGTCGAAGCCGATCTTGGAGCCGAGGCCGGAGACCGGGGAGGCGAAGTCCAGGTAGTCGATGGGGGTGTTCTCGATCAGCAGGGTGTCCCGGGCCGGGTCCATGCGGGTGGTCATGGCCCAGATCACGTCCTCCCATTTGCGCACGTCCACGTCGTCGTCGGTGACGACGACGAACTTGGTGTACATGAACTGGCGCAGGAACGACCACACCCCCATCATCACCCGCTTGGCGTGACCCGGGTACTGCTTCTTCATGGAGACCACCGCCATGCGGTAGGAACAGCCCTCCGGCGGCAGGTAGAAGTCGCTGATCTCCGGGAACTGCTTCTGCAGCAGGGGCACGAACACCTCGTTCAGGGCCACCCCCAGGATCGCCGGCTCGTCCGGCGGCCGGCCGGTGTAGGTGCTGTGGTAGATCGGATCGCTGCGGCGGGTGATGCGGTCGATGGTGAACACCGGGAACCGCTCCACCTCGTTGTAGTAGCCGGTGTGGTCGCCGAACGGGCCCTCGGGGGCGGTGTCGTCCGGGTGGATCACCCCCTCCAGCACGAACTCGGCAGCCGCCGGCACCTGCAGATCGCTGTCGCGGCAGCAGGCCACCACCGTGCGGCTGCCGCGCAGCAGGCCGGCGAAGGCGTACTCGGAGAGGGTGTCGGGGATGGGGGTGACCGCCGCCAGGATGGTGGCGGGATCCGCCCCCAGGGCCACCGCCACCGGGAACGGCTCGCCCGGGTGGGCGCGCTGCCAGTCGCGGAAGTCGAGGGCGCCGCCGCGGTGGGAGAGCCAGCGCATGATCACCCGGTTGCGGCCGATCACCTGCATCCGGTAGATGCCCAGGTTCTGGCGCGGCTTCTCCGGACCGCGGGTCACCACCAGGCCCCAGGTGATCAGGGGGCCGGCGTCTCCGGGCCAGCAGGTCTGTACCGGGATCCGGCCCAGGTCCACCTGGTCGCCGCGCTCCTCCACCGCCTGGCAGGGGGCGTTGCGGATCGCCCTGGGGGCCATGTCCAGCACCTTGCGGTAGAGGGGGAGCTTGCTCCAGGCGTCCTTCATCCCCTTCGGCGGGTCCGGCTCCTTCAGCGCCGCCAGCAGCCGCCCCACTTCGCGCAGGGCCTCCACCGACTCCTCGCCCATGCCCAGGGCCACCCGGCGGGTGGTACCGAACAGGTTGCCCAGCACCGGGTAGTCGGAACCCTTCACCCGCTCGAACAGCAGCGCCGGTCCGCCGGCGCGCAGGGTGCGGTCGCAGATCTCGGTGATCTCCAGGTTGGGGTCCACCTCCACGCCGACGCGTTTCAGCTCGCCTTGTGCCTCCAGCTGGCGGATGAAGTCTCGCAGGTCTTTGTAGTGCATCGGGCTTCCGCTGTTGTGTCAGGGGGATTGTTTACCACAGGGGCCACGGAGGGCACAGGGTTTTCTTCCGCCCGCGGGCGCCGTCATCCGGCCAATGACGCGGCGGGGCCGGGTCTTCGCCGCAGACCGGTGACGGTTCCGTTAGTGCATCGGCGGACGACTCCCGGTGTCCTCCGCGGTTGCACGGCAACGCCCCCGACCGGCATCAGGCCGCGATCCCGCTGTGCCGCAGCAGCGGCTCGATGCTGGGCTCGCGGCCGCGGAAGGCGACGAACAGCTCCATGGCGTCGCGCGAGCCCCCCTGCTCCAGGATGTTGTGCAGGAAGGCCTCGCCGGTGGCGCGGTCGAACACGCCACGTTCCTCGAACAGGGAGAAGGCGTCGGCGGACAGCACCTCGGCCCACTTGTAGCTGTAGTAGCCCGCGGCATAGCCACCGGCGAAGATGTGGGAGAAGCCGTGGGCGAAACGGTTCCACTCCGGCGGCCGCACCACCGCCACCTGCTCGCGCACCTGCTCCAGGATCCGGTAGATGCGCCCGCCCTGTTGCGGGTCGTACTCGCGGTGGATGCGGAAATCGAACAGGCTGAACTCGAGCTGCCGCACCATCTGCATGGCGGACTGGAAGTTCTTCGCCGCGCGCATCTTGCGGTAGAGGTCGTCGGGGATGGGGGCGCCGGTCTCCCAGTGGCCGGAGACCAGGTCCAGGGCCTCGCGCTCCCAGCACCAGTTCTCCATGAACTGGCTGGGCAGTTCCACCGCGTCCCAGGCGACGCCGTTGATGCCGGCGACCTCGGGATAGTCCACCAGGGTGAGCAGGTGGTGGAGCCCGTGGCCGAACTCGTGGAACAGGGTCTCCACCTCGTCATGGGTGAACAGGGCCGGCTTGTCCCCCACCGGCGGCGAGAAGTTGCAGGTGAGGAAGGCCACCGGCAGCTGGTCGCACTGGTCGTTGAACATGCGGTCGATGCAGCCGTCCATCCAGGCGCCGCCGCGCTTGTGGGGGCGGGCGTAGAGATCCAGGTAGAACTCCCCGCGCAGGTGGCCGTCGCGGTCGCGGATCTCGAAGAAGCGCACGTCCGGGTGCCAGCTGTCGATGCCCTCCACCTCGCTGATGCGGATACCGTAGAGCCGTTCCACCACGCCGAACAGGCCGCCCAGCACCCGGTCCTCGGGGAAGTAGGGCTTCAGCTCCTCCTGGGTGATGTCGTAGCGGTGCTGGCGCAGCTTCTCGGAGTAGTAGCCGATGTCCCACGCCTGCAACTGCTCCACGCCGTGGTGCTCGCGGGCGAACTGCTCCAGCTCCGCCAGTTCGCGGCGCGCCTGGGGCAGGGCCTTCTGCGCCAGCTCCTGCAGGAATCCCAGCACCTGGTCGCAGGAGCGGGCCATCTTCCGCGCCAGCGAGCGCTCGGCATAGTTGTCGAAACCGAGCAGGCGGGCCTGCTCGTGGCGCAGGGCCAGGATCCGCTCCATCAGTTCACTGTTGTCCCACTTGCCGGCGTGGGGGCCCTGGTCGGAGGCGCGGGTGGCGTAGGCCCGGTACATCTCCTGGCGCAGATCGCGGTCGTCGGCGTAGGTCATCACCGGCAGGTAGGAGGGGAACTCCAGGGTCAGCAGCCAGCCCTCCTCCTCGCCGCGCTGGCGGGCGGTCTGGCGCGCCAGGTCCATGGCCGACGGGGGCAGGCCCGCCAGCCGCTCCGGGTCGGTGACCAGCTTGCTCCAGGCGTGGGTGGCGTCGAGCAGGTTCTCCTCGTAGCGGCTGGTCAGTTGCGACAGCTCCTGGCTGATCTCCTTGAAGCGCTGTTTCTTCCCTGCCGGCAGGTCGACACCGGAGAGGTGGAAGTCGCGCAGCGCGTTCTCCAGCAGCTTGCGCTGGGCCTGGTCCAGGCCGGCCCCGTTCTCCGCCACCTCCCTGTAGGCCCGGAACAGACGCTCGTTCTGTCCCATCTCGGTGGCGTACTCGCTCAGCTTGGGGAGGCAGGCGTTGTAGGCCTGGCGCAGCTCTTCGCTGTTGACCACAGAGTTCATGTGGCTCACCGGCGACCAGGCGCGGCCGAGGCGGTCGTCCAGCCGTTCCAGCGGCGCGACCAGGTTGTCCCAGGTGTAGGGGCCGCCGGCCGCCAGCAGCCTCTCGGTGGTTTCACGCCCCTCGGCCAGCAGCGCGTCGATGGCCGGTTCCACGTGTTCCGGCCGGATGCGGGAAAAGGGGGGCAGGCGTTCCAGGTCGAGCAGGGGGTTGTTCATGATCGGTTACGGTTTCCGGGGCGGACGGGCGCCTATTCTGACACGATTGCACGGGGTCAGACAGCGGTCAGGGGTGAGCGTTTCCCCACAGCCTCAGGGCCAGCCAGCCGGCGCCCAGGAACAGGGCGAAGGCGGCCGCGGCCTGCCAGCGCAGGCGCCGCACCAGGGAGAACTCCGGCAGGGTGGAGAGGAGAAAGGGGCGTTGCCGCGAACCGGTGTCGCCGAGGCGGTGGAGGGGAGCGTCGCCGGCCTGCCGGGAGAGGGCGGCATCGGCCTGCGCGGCCGCCTGGCGGCGGGCCAGATCCCATTCGTCGCCGTCGATGCGGCCGTCGCGGTTGCGGTCGAAGCGCTGCAGCAGCCGGGCGGGGTCGCGCTTCCAGTCGTGCAGCAGGCCGATCAGCAGTTCACGCCGGTGTTCCCGGCGGTCGAGGTCGTCGCGGGTGCGGAACATCCCGATCGCGTAGAGCGGATCCCCCTCGAAGATGCGCTCCTCGGTGTAGCGGTAGCGGTCGGCGCCACCACCCAGGTCCCGGTTCAGCAGCCGCGCCAGCTGCAGCAGTGCCGGTGCCCGTTCCGGTGCCCCCGCCCGGTCCGGGCGCAGGGGTCTCGGCGTCGGGCCGTACCAGGTGCTGCGGTCGCCCGGCGTCACCCGGGCACCGTCCGGATCGACGATGCAGTCCCCGGTGGGATCGCGCAGCAGGAACAGGTGGTCGCTGGTCTCCTGCTCCACCAGGCTCCAGCCGCGGTCGCCGCGCTTGTGCACCCGGATGCGGTACCAGCAGCAGCGGACACCGGTCAGTGGTGCCCGGATCGGCTCCCCGGGCATCAGCCGGGCGATGCCGTTCAGCTCGACATAGCCCTGGGGGGCGGAGCGCACCCGGGCAGTGGGGGTGTTCTCGATCAGGCGGGCGCGCTGGAGCAGGCGCATGCCGAGATAGAGCCCCGCGCCGGCGGCCGCCACGGCGGCGCCGAAAAAGAACCAGAACTCGATCGTTTGGGCGTGCATCGGCTGGCGGCGGGGGCGTGGCAGTGACGGCGGATGGTGGTTCTGCTATCGGCTGGGGCGGGCTATTCTGGAGGGGTGAGGAGTGAGGAGTGAGGAGTGAGGAGTGAGGAGTGAGGAGTGAGGGGTAGGGGATGATCAGGGGAGTGGTGCGGGGAGTATGGATGGCATTGGGGTGGCTGGAGCTGGCGCTGATCTCGCTGCCGCTCTACCTGTCGAGCTGGCTGCCGGCGGCGCGGGGGACCACCTGGTACCGGCGCGGGTTCCGGCTCTGGTGCAACGCCTTCGTCGATGCGCTGGGGGTCGATCTGCGGCTGCATCAGAAGAACCGGCGGCCGCTGCCGGAGCGCTACCTGCTGATCGCCAATCACCCGTCGGCGTTCGAGGACATCGGCATCCCGGCCCTGTTCGACGTGGACTCCCTGGCCAAGGAGGAGGTGCGTCACTGGTGGATCGTGGGGCGCATCAGCGCGGCCGCCGGAACCCTGTTCGTCCGGCGCGAGTCGCGCGAGTCGCGGGCCGG
>DRKP01000015.1 GCA_011051715.1 Sedimenticola thiotaurini
CCCACAGGCGGCGGGCGCGGATGGTCTTGTAGATCTTGCACGCCACCTGGCCGCGGTCGTTCCGGATATAGCCGTTGTCATAGGGCCACTCGCGCCACACCACCTGCTCCGGATCGGCCAGGTCGATGCCGTCGCTCTCCGCCTCCTGGGCGATGATGGGGAAGGCCAGGTCCCACTTGCGGTCGCCCTTCACCGCCTCCATGAACTCCTCGGTGATCAGCAGCGAGAGGTTGAACTGGCGCAGGCGACCGTCCTCGCGCTTGGCGCGGATGAAGTCCATCACGTCCGGGTGGCCGATGTCGAAGGTGGCCATCTGGGCGCCGCGGCGACCACCGGCGGAGGAGACGGTGAAACACATCTTGTCGTAGATGTCCATGAACGACAGCGGGCCGGAGGTGTAGGCACCGGCACCGCTGACATAGGCCCCCTTGGGGCGCAGGGTGGAGAACTCGTAGCCGATGCCGCAGCCCGCCTTCAGCGTCAGTCCCGCCTCGTGCACCTTGCCCAGGATGTCGTTCATGGAATCCCTGATGATGCCGGAGACGGTGCAGTTGATGGTGGAGGTGGCCGGCTTGTGCTCCTGGGCACCAGCATTGGAGGTGATGCGCCCGGCCGGGATGGCGCCGTGGCGCAGGGCCCAGAAGAACTTCTCGCTCCACTCCTCGCGCAACTCGGGCGTCGCCTCGGTTTCGGCCAGCGCCCGGGCGACGCGACGGTAGGTGTCGTCGATGGTCTTGTCCACCGGCCGGCCGTTCTTGGTCTTGAGCCGGTATTTGGTGTTCCAGATGTCCTGGGAGGCCGGCTGCAGGGGGATATCGGCCACGCCGCTGGGAACCGCTTTCAGATGGGCTGTCTTCATGTCTGGCTGGAATCCTGAGGTGTCGTCGTGTTGCGGGGAAACGGCGCGGGCGGGGGCCAGGCCGTCCTGTCGTCTGTGCCGGTCGTTGCCGGCGGGAGCGGTGCATCGGTGACCGCCCCTCATCTGCTATCCTGATCCGGCCGGTTGGCGCCGGCGGCGGTTCCGTTCCGGATCGTTCTTCCTGTCACGGGAAACACAACATGTTGTGTTTCGTGTGCCAAAGCGTAGGGCCAGACGGGTGCCCTGTCAAGCAGGGAAGTCGCGTATTAGGAAAGACAAATATATAAATAAAACATATAGTTATAACATCCCCTCTTTGAGGGATTCCGCTAAGTCCCGATTCCCCAATGAAAAACCAGAAATACCATATATTGTGTTTTCCCTTCCGGGACATCCCCTCCCGCCGCCCCCCACACAGACGCCCCCGATGACCGACTACAACCCCTATATCCTCGGCTTCGTCCACCATCGCGATCAGCGGGGGGACCTGTGGCTGCCGTTGCAGGAGGCCCTCTCCCGTTTCGGTGACCTGCCCAGCCGTTACGGTCTGCTGCCGAGCCAACAGGGCCGGCGCCAGCGGCCCAGCCTGAACCTGGCCCTCGGCGCCGTGATCCAGCGGGCGCTGGAGCGGATGCCCGACCTGAAGCGGGTGATCCACGACTTCTACACCGACTGGCACCGGGACTGGCGGCGTGAATTCGGCATCGATCCCGAACCCCTGTTCAACCGGCTGGACGGGGAATCGGTGGTGCGCTGGCTGGCGCGTCACCGGGACACCCTGGAGCGGATCGACCGTTTTCCGCTGCGCCGGTCGCTGGAGGAGTCGGGGCTGATCCGGCGCGATGTGCTCAATTCCATTCCCGATGCACGGCTGCTGGAGAAATCCATCGAGATGCTGGAGCGGCGCCAGCGCCGGCTGGCCGACGGGGCGGGGGGATGGTCCGGCAGCGGGCTGCTGCAACGGCTGCGGCTGCGCCGCGGGCTGGACCGGCTGGGCCGGCGGATCGGGGTACTGCCCAGCCGCATCGATCCGGGCCTGGCCAGGGTCTACGCCGATGAACTGAACAGCGCATTCGGCCTGTTCTGCGATACCGGCGGGATCTCCTGTGATGGCCTGCAGCCGCGGCAGGGCAGGGGAGTGGAGTTCGAGTACGCCCGTCGTGACCGCAGCTTTCTCTCCCTCGGCAGCGAGATCGGCGACTGCACCGCCCGTCCGTGGCACCAGATCGACCGCCACACCGAAAACATCTACTGGACGGTGATGCCCTGGCTGCTGGACCGCAACTACCAGATCCTCAAGGTCCACTGGGACGGGCACCTGGTGATGAAGGTGCACCTGCTGCCGCTGGCCACCTACGAGGCGGGGGGGTTGCACATGTTCCTGGCGGTGGATGCCATGGAGACAGGGCTGGTGCTGCGCCACGACATCGAGGGGGAGGGGCGGCTTCCGGTCACCGTAGTCGCCGAAATCCTGGAGCAAACCCGCTCCGAGATCCTGCGCATCGCCGATGCCATGGGGATGGAGGACGTCTACGCCGAGCTGTTCTCCAACAATCCGCTGGTGCGGGAGTGGCTGCAGGGCCAGGAGCGGATCTTTCTCGACGTCAACCGTCTGCACAAGGTGGACGACCTGGAGGACGTGTTCGAACTCGGCTGCCGGCTGGCCCGGGACTGCGATATGCCGGAACCCGACCACCTGTTCATGGAGATCCAGTTCCGCAACACCCAGCTGATGTCACACCAGACCCAGCGGCGCACGATCAAGGGCTTCGCCAGCCTGCGGCGCGGCCGTCTCAGTGGCCTGGCCATGGGCCATGTGATCGGCGTCTGAGGAGAGGACGGGGGAGACTCAGATCCCCAGTTCCTCGAGCAGCGCCGTATCGACCGCTGCCTCGTCCGATGCCTCCCGCCCGGCGGCGGTGCGGTTGCGGCTCTCCTCGATGATCCGGTCCGGGTTCGCCTTCTCCCCCCGCTCGAACGCGTGCAGCTCGATGAATTCGGTCCGGTCCACCGCCATCTCCAGATAGAAGATGTTGTGGCTGGCGGTATGGAAGGTGACACGGCGGGACTGGGGGCGGTCCAGGTTGGTGTTCACGCTCAGCATCACCTCCTTGTTGATCACCAGCATCCGCGGCTGGTTCTGACTGATGGAGGTGAGCAGTTCGTGGCCGACCTTGCCGGTGAAATCACCGACGATCTGGTTCATCAGTTCACCCAGCACGTTGCTCACCTCGTCCGCGGTATGCTGGGATGCGAGCTCGCCCTCCGGGATCCCCATGTTGGTCAGGTAGTCGCGGTAGATCTCCAGCGCCGCCGCGGCGGTGAAATTGATCACGATCAAACCGGAGAAACCGCCATCGAACAGCACGAAACAGCCGATATCCGGCTTCAGGCAGGTCTTGTTGATCTTCTGCACCATCGCCGAGTAGCCGATCTCGCCGCCGGTGGCGGAGTTGAGTACCCCGGTGACCGACTGGCACAGCATCAGCAGGATGTCGTCTGTGGAAACGCGCTTGGTGTTCGCCATGGCCTCTCTTTCCATTGTCTGTTTTTTTTCGTGATGCGGCCATCCCGTGGGGAAACGGCCGCTGCCCGGTCTCCCGCACTATCGGCCGCACGCGGGCAAACCTGTAGCCCCCTGCCACCCCGGGTGGGGTTTGGGGGTAGAATGAATGGATCTCTTCGCTGCACGCGGGGATCCACCGGCATCGAGCCAGGAGTCGTCCATGACACCACCTACCGCCGAACAGCTGGTCAGGAACATCGAGCAGCTGGTTGCCCTGCCGGATGCCTGCATCCGCCTCAACGAGCTGATCGAGGATCCGCGCAGCTCGGTCGACGACATCGCGCGGGTGATCATCCAGGACGCCGATCTGGCCGCGCGCCTGCTGCGGCTGGCCAACAGCGCCTGGTACGGCCAGTCGGGACGGATCGACACCGTCTCCCGGGCGGTCACCCTGCTGGGCACCCGCGAGCTGGCGGACCTGGCCCTGGTCACCGCCAGCTGCGATCTGTTCCGGGGGATCCCGGCCGACCTGTTCGACATGGCCCGGTTCTGGCACTACTCGGTGGCCACCGGGGTGATCGCCCGCAACATGGCGCGACACGCCGGGGTGCTGCAGCCGGAGAGACTGTTCGTGATCGGTGTGCTGCACGACCTGGGCCGGCTGGTGATCCTGCAGCATCTGACCACCCAGGCGCGCGAGATCCTGCTGCTGGCCCGTGGCCGGCACGAACTGCTGGCGCAGTCGGAACGGGAGGTGCTGGGGTACGACCACGCCGAGATCGGTTTCGAGCTGGTGCGCCGCTGGGGGCTGCCGCTGTCGATCCAGACCTGCCTGCGCTACCACCACCAGCCGCTGGAGGCGCTGGAGTACCGGCTGGAGTGCGCCCAGCTGCATATCGCCCAGGCCCTGGCCGGCGACCTGCTCTGGGGCGACAACGATCCGGCGGTGGCAAGCCGGGTGGACCCGGCCGTATGGGAGCTGTCCGGCCTGTCGCCGGAACACGCGCTGGCGATCCGCAGCGATACCGGCGGACAGGTGATGGAACTCTTCTCCCTGCTGATGGGGCAGGGCAGAAGGGCAGGGGCCGGATCCGGCTGAGGCAGCCGGCGCCGGCTGCGGTGCGCCTCAGCCGCCCGGCTCGACGCCCAGCTCCTGGTACAGTGCCCGCAGCCCCGGCTTGTTCTCCAGCATCTCCTCCCGGGTGAGCCCGTCCAGTTCGTGGGGGAACACCAGCCAGCGGTCGGTCTCGTGGACGTAGTAGTCGGGAACCATGTCGGTGCGGTTGTTGGCCGGCTTGAACCAGGGGGTGGCGATGCGGATGTCCTGCGGCGTGTTGCGCCGCGCCCGCTGCCGCAGGGTTGTGATCACCGCCTGGATGCTGAGCCCGGTGTCGAACACGTCGTCCACGATCAGCAGCGAATCCTCGGCGTTGATGTTCCGGATCATGTAGCCGAGCCCGTGCACCCGCACCTCCTTGTTGCGCTGGCCGATGCCGGTGTAGGAGGTGGTGCGGATGGCGATGTGATCGCTGTTCACCCCCTGCCGGTCGAGGATCTCCTGCACCGCGATGCCCACCGGCGTGCCACCACGCCAGATACCGACGATGAAATCGGGGCGGAATCCGCTGCGGTAGATCTCCAGCCCGAGGCGGAAGGAGTCGAGCAGGAGGTCCTGGGCGCCGATGTAGATCTTTTCGTGCATCGCTGGAGGTGCCGGATCGGGGTGGCCACGGGGCCCGTGAAACTACCCCCTTTTCGGGGTCGCCGCAAGCCGGGGGAGGGGCGCCGCGCCGGGCACCGGAAAAATGCTAGAATTGCCCCTCATCCGGCTCGACAGGGAGTGCCATGGACCCGGGAATCATCCGCGATTCCAATCCGGCGATGACCGCGACGGAGACGGCCGCCGCCGACGCCTGCGCAAGAGAGGCGACCGCCACCTCCCACCGCTACGCCATCCCCCTGGCCCTGCGCTGGGCCCTCTACATCTCCGGGCTGGTGGTGCTGGTGATGGTGGTGCTGGGCTGGTTCCTGATCAGCCAGCAGCAGAAGAGCTATCGTCACCAGACCGACCTGCTGGGCGAGATGATCATCGACCAGTTCGCCCGTGCCGCCAGTGAACCGCTGGTGGCGGGCGACCTGCTGTCACTGGAGGTGCTGGTCAGCCAGCAGGAGAAGAATGCCCTGATCCTGGGCATGCAGCTGCTGGACCTGGACGGCCGGCCGCTCGCCAGCGCCGGCCGCATACCGGTGGGGCTGAACAATCCCCTCGGCAGCAGCAGCCCGGACGGGGGCAGCGCCTCCCTGGTCACCGGCGACGGCAGCGCCATCACCTATATCAAACCGGTGCTGTTCCAGAGAACCGCGGTGGGGCAGGCGCTGGTCAGCATCGACCGGCGACCGCTGGAACGGAACCTGCAGCGTCTGATCCGCGCCCTGGTGGCGACCACCATCGGGCTGATCATCCTCGGCAGCCTGCTCGCCTATCCACTGGCCCGGCGCCTGTGCCGCCCGATCCACCAGCTGGTACAGGTGGGCGAGGCCATCGACCGGGGCGAGGCCGGCATCCTCGAGGAGCACCAGCGCCGTGACGAGATCGGCCAGGTACTGACCAGCTTCAGGCGCATGGCCGAGGGGCTGGAACAGAAGCGTCACGTGGAGCGCACCCTGTCGCGCTATCTCTCGCCGAGCGTGGCCGAGAAGGTGCTGTCCAGCCCGGACGGTCACCGGCTGCCCGGGACCATGACCGAGGGCTCGGTCCTGTTCTGCGACATCGTCGGCTTCACCGAGCTGTCGGAACGGCTGGAACCGGACCAGGTGGCGAGCCTGCTGAACGAATATTTCCACTACTTCTCCCTCGCTGCCAGCAGCTCCCACGGCACCGTCGACAAGTTCATCGGCGACTGCATCATGATCGTGTTCGGGGTGCCGGACGCGGACGAACACCACGCCCTGCATGCCTTCACCTGCGCCCTGCTGATCCAGTCCATCGCCGAGGAGATCAACCGGCAACGCCAGGCCGCCGGGGAGACCACGGTCCTGTTCCGCATCGGCATCAACAGCGGCCGCATGCTGGCCGGCAACCTCGGTGGAGAGGAGCGGGTGCAGTACACGGTGATCGGCGATACCGTCAACCTGGCCTCCCGGATCTGCGGCCTGGCCGAGCCCGGCGGCATCCTGCTCACCCACATGGCGGCGTCCCAGCCCGGCATGGAGGGATTGACCCGCCCCAGTCCGATGGGAGGGGTGAGGCTGCGCGGCAGCCGCAGGAACGTGATCCCGCACGAGGTCGACCCGGGCGGTTTCTCCGACCTGGAGCTGATCCAGGAGGGGATGGAGATCATCCTGCGCAGCCGCGAGGCGCCGTCATGAGGGCCCGGATCCGCTGGCCGGCCCTGCTGCTGGCGCCGCTGCTGGGTGCCTGCTCCACTCCCGGGCCACGACAGGAGCCGGCGAAGTCACCGCCAGCGGCGCCGGTGGTGGAGTCGACCGGCCGGATCACGGTGCTGCCCCCGGCGGAGGTGATCCGCCAGGCCGAGCAGCTGCGCAAGGAGGGCAACTGGTCCCAGGCGATCGCCCTGCTGCAGGAGGCGAACCGGCAGTATCCCGGCTACGGCGATCTGGAGAAGCTGACCCGGCGGCTGGAGCGGAACTGGGAGAACGAGAAGCGCCGGCTGGAGGAGCGCATCCTGGTGACCGAGGCCAGGGCGATGCTGAAGATCATCCCGATGCTGGAGCAGCTGGAACGGGGTGAATCCGAGGACTACCTGCTGAAGTCCCGGCTGCTGTTCTGGCGCCAGTTTCTGCAGACCAAGGTGGAGCCGCTGCTGGACTGCGGCCGGGCGGAGGCGTCCCGCGACCTGTGGCTGGCACGCCGGTGCCTGCAGCTGGCCCAGCGCATCACCCCGTCCGACGAGGCGGCCGAGCTGTTGCGCCAGGTGGGGAAGAAGATCGATGTCGCCAGGAAGGCACTGCGGGAGCGCAGGGAGCGCGAGGAGCAGGAGCAGCGTGCCCGGCGCATCGAGACCCTGCTGAGCGAGGCGGAGCTCGATATGCAGCGGGGGGCCCTCTCCAGCGCCCTGCTGAAACTGGACGAGGCGATCCGGCAGGATCCGGAGAATCCCCGGGTGCGGCAGCTGCTGGACCAGGTGCAGGCGGCCCTGGACCGGCAGGTCGAGTCGCTGGTGAAGCTGGGGGACCGGCTCTACCGGGAGGAGCAGATCGGGCCGGCGATCGCGGTGTGGGAGGCGGCGCTTAAGCTCACCCCCAACGATCAGGGTGTGAGCGAGAAGATCCTGCGGGCCCGCAAGGTGCTGGAGAAACTGCAACAGATCCGCGCCCGCAGCGGTGAGACGGCACACTGATCCACTGGCGGCCGGTTTGCGGATACCGGCCCCGGGCTGCCTGCGCTCAGGGGACCGCGATCCCCTCGTTGTTCAGCATCTCCACCAGCCGGATCAGCGGCAGACCGACCAGGGCGTTGGGATCGTCCCCCTCGAGACGGCGGAACAGGGCGATCCCCAACCCCTCCGATTTGAAACTGCCGGCACAGCCGAACGGCTCCTCGGCATCCAGATAGCGCCCGATCCGGTCGTCGGTCAGGGTCCGGAAATGGACCCGGAAGGGCTCGCAGCAGGTCTGGAACCGGCCACTGCCGCTGTGCAGCAGGGTGAGGCCGGTATGGAAGGTGACGGTTCTGCCGGAGGCCGCGCGCAGCTGCTGAACGGCCCGCTCGCGGCTGCCCGGTTTGCCCAGGATCGCCCCGTCGAGACAGGCGACCTGGTCCGACCCGATGATCAGCGCATTGGGATGGGCGGCCGCGACCGCCCGCGCCTTGTCCCGCGACAGGCGCTGCACCAGCGCCTCCGGTTGCTCGTCCGGAAGGGGCGATTCATCGGTCCGGGGCGCGGCGGTGGCGAAGGGGATCCCCAGTTTCTCCAGCAGCATGCGTCGGAACGGGGAGGTGGATGCCAGAACCAGGGGGGGATGGGGGGCGTTCATCGGAAAGTCTGTCCGGACCTGTGGTCGGTATCCCCGGGCGCAGACGGGGCGGGCGGCGCTTTCCGGGGGATCCTAGCACGCTTTGTCCAGAATGAATTTTGAGTATTCAGGGAAAGACTATTGTATTATTCAATGTTTACTCTCCAATAAAAATAATAATGAAAGAAAACAGGAGATTATAGCGGCAACACAACAAAATGCGCTTGACAAGCACGACACCTATCCCCTAAAAATCGCTGCTCGCGATCGAATAATCGACCCTGAAAGCGGCCGTTCACCGGCCCGGGGAACCCCTGGACAGGCCGTCGGCCCGGTACAGAGCGGGCGCCAGGCGACAGGATGTGTCCGGATACTGGCCGCTGCCGGAGCGACGGAGACGGGCCTGTTCGGACACTCCCCGGATCGGGTGGCAGCGCAACGGTAAGGAGCAGATCGACCCCCATGGCCCAGCTATTCACCGAAGGCCTCATGCTCATGCTGCTCGGCATGGGTATCGTGTTTACCTTTCTGGCCATGCTGGTGCTGGCCATGAACGGGATGTCCCGCCTGTCGGCTCGCCTGGAGCCGCTGGCCGGGGCGGGATCACCCCCGGCAGTGGCACCCGGGGCTCCCGCGGCAACCGGCCCGGCCGCTGACGAGGAAGTGCTGGTCGCCGTCATCAGCGCCGCCATCAGACGCTATCGTGACCGCTGAAGGCCGCCGCGCCTCCCCGGACCACGCAGCGACCCAAGTCACCCGAATCCTAGAGAAGAACCTTAGATTATGAGCGCCCAGAAACCACTAGGCATTACCGATGTCGTCCTGCGCGACGCCCACCAGTCCCTGTTCGCGACCCGGCTGCGCATCGACGACATGCTCCCGATCGCCGCCAAGCTGGATCAGGTCGGCTACTGGTCGCTCGAGACCTGGGGCGGCGCCACCTTCGACGCCTGTATCCGCTTTCTCGGCGAGGACCCCTGGGAGCGGCTGCGGCGGCTCAAGGCGGCGATGCCCAACACCCCGATGCAGATGCTGTTCCGGGGCCAGAACATCCTCGGTTACCGGCACTACGCGGACGACGTGGTGCGGGCGTTCGTGGAGCGCGCCGCCGCCAACGGCATGGACGTGTTCCGCATCTTCGATGCCATGAACGACGTGCGCAACCTGGAGACCGCGGTCAAGGCCACCCTGGAGGTGGAGAAGCACGCCCAGGGAACCCTCTCCTACACCGTCAGTCCGGTGCACGACCTCGACTACTGGCTGGACATGGCGAAGCGGCTGGAGGAGATGGGCTGCCACTCCATCTGCATCAAGGACATGGCCGGCCTGCTCAAGCCCTACACCGCCTTCGAACTGGTCAGCCGGCTGAAGGAGACGGTGAGCCTGCCCATCGCCCTGCACGCCCATGCCACCACCGGCATGAGCACCGCCACCATCACCAAGGTGGCGGAGGCCGGGATCGACATGCTCGACACCTCCATCTCCTCCATGAGCATGACCTATGGCCACTCCGCCACCGAATCGGTGGTATCGATCCTGGAGGGGACCGGGCGGGACACCGGCCTGGACCTGAAGCTGCTGGAGGAGATCGCCGCCTATTTCCGCGATGTGCGCAGGAAATACGCCCGCTTCGAGGGCTCTCTCAAGGGGGTCGACTCCCGCATCCTGGTGGCCCAGGTGCCGGGGGGCATGCTCACCAACATGGAGAACCAGCTCAGGGAACAGGGCGCCAGCGACAAGTTCGACCGGGTGCTGGATGAGATCCCGCAGGTGCGCAAGGATCTCGGCTACATCCCCCTGGTCACCCCCACCTCCCAGATCGTCGGCACCCAGGCGGTTCTCAACGTGCTCACCGGCGAGCGTTACAAGAGCCTGACCAAGGAGACCATCGGCATCCTGAAAGGGGAGTACGGCGCCACCCCGGCACCGGTGGATGCGGACCTCCAGGCACGGGCACTGGAGGAGGGCGAACAGCCGATCACCTGCCGGCCGGCGGACCTGCTGGAACCGGAGGTGGAGAAGCTGACCGGAGAATTCCGCCAGCTGGCGGCGGAACAGGGGATCCAGGTGGCAGAGGCGGAGATCGACGACGTCCTCACCTATGCCCTGTTCCCCCAGGTTGGCCTCAAGTTCCTCAAGAACCGTAACAATCCGGACGCCTTCGAGCCGGCGCCCGGCAGCGAGCCCGAACCTGCCCCGACGCCGGCGCCGGCGGCTGCGCCCCCGGCTGCAGCCGGCAATGGCCCCGAGGCCTACACGGTATCGGTCAACGGCCGCCAGTACCAGGTCACCGTCAGCGCCGGCGGTGAGGTACAGTCGGTAGCGGCGGCCGCACCCGCTGCCGAACCCGCTGCGACGACTCCGGCCGCTGCAGCCGGTGGTGGCAGCCCGCTGCCCGCCCCCCTGGCCGGCACCATCGTCCGCATCGATGTCCGGGAGGGCCAGCCGGTGAACGCGGGCGACGTGGTGATGATCATGGAGGCGATGAAGATGGAGACCGAGGTGCGCGCCAACGCCAGCGGCACAGTGGTATCGATCCCGGTGAAGGAAGGGGATGCGGTCCAGGTCGGTGACACCCTGCTGAGCCTGGCCTGAGCATGGACGGAATGGCGGCGTTCTGGCAATCCATGGGGGTTGCCAACATGGGTTGGGGCCAGCTGCTGATGATGCTGGTGGGCGGACTGCTGATCTACCTGGCGATCAACCGCAAGTTCGAGCCCCTGCTGCTGCTGCCCATCGGCTTCGGCGCCATTCTGGCCAACATCCCGGTGGCGGGAATCGCCGAGGAGGGGGGGCTGCTCTGGTACCTGTACCACGTCGGCATCGAGAGCGGGGTGTTCCCGCTGCTGATCTTCATGGGCGTGGGGGCACTGACCGACTTCAGCGCCCTGATCGCCATGCCGATGACCCTGTTCCTTGGCGCCGCGGCCCAGTTCGGCATCTTCGCCACCCTGCTCGGCGCCCTGGCGCTGAACCTGATCCCCGGCTTCGACTTCAGCCTCGCCGACGCCTCGGCCATCGCCATCATCGGCGGCGCCGACGGGCCCACGGCCATCTTCCTGGCGTCTAGACTGTCACCCGACCTGCTTGGCGCCATCGCGGTCGCCGCCTACTCCTACATGGCCCTGGTGCCGATCATCCAGCCGCCGATCATGCGTGCCCTGACCACCGAGAAGGAGCGCCGGGTGGTGATGTCGCAGCTGCGTCCGGTGAGCCGGCTGGAGCGGATCCTGTTTCCGTTCACGGTGCTGATCCTCTGCATCCTGTTCCTGCCCTCTGCGGCACCGCTGATCGGCATGCTGATGTTCGGCAACCTGCTGCGCGAGGCGGGGGTGGTGGAGCGGCTGAGCCGTGCCGCCCAGAACGAGATCATCAATATCGTCACCATCTTCCTCGGCCTGTCGGTGGGCTCCAAGCTCTCGGCGGAGAAGTTCCTCACCCTGGAGACCCTGGGCATCCTCGCCCTGGGTGCCCTGGCCTTCTGTATCGGTACCGCGGCCGGCGTACTGATGGGGAAGATGATGCACCGTCTCAGTGGCGGCAAGGTCAATCCCCTGATCGGGGCGGCCGGCGTCTCCGCCGTACCGATGGCGGCACGGGTGGTGAACAAGGTCGGTCTGGAGGCCGATCACCACAACTTCCTGCTGATGCACGCCATGGGGCCGAACGTGGCCGGCGTGATCGGCTCCGCCGTGGCCGCCGGTGTGCTGCTGGCCGTGGTGGGAGGCTAGGAGCCTGCCGAACTGGATGCTGTCCGGCCCGGCCCGGTGGGTGAATGGGTAGCGGCCCGGCTTTGACGTCCCTCCCTATCCGTAATATCATTCCGCGCTTATGTCGTCGCGTATGCCCGAATTCATCGATCCCTGGCGCCTGGCCGAACAGGGCGGGACGATCGAGGGTGAGATCCCGTTGGCGCGGATGTCCCGGATGGACGGCCTGCTGGAGAACCGGCGGGGCAACGTGGTCTTTTCCCTGGGCTTCAGCCGCGACGACAAGCGGCGTCCCCGGATCCATGGCCGGGTCCAGGCCGGCCTGGCACTGACCTGCCAGCGCTGCCTCGGATCCCTGGAGCTGCCGGTGGACGCGCAGGTCGAGCTGGCGGTGATCGAGGTGAGCGCCGAGGCGAACCGGTTGCCGGAGGAGTGCGACCCGATCCTGGCGGACGACGGCCGTGTGCGGCTGCTCGATCTGCTGCAGGACGAACTGTTGCTCGCCATTCCCCAGGTTCCGATGCACGAATCGGACAGGTGCCGGATGATCGAGCACCAGGCGGACACGGACAACGGGCTCCCGTCCCCGCAGGAGGGGAACCGGCAGCGGCCTCACCCCTTTGCGGTGCTGGCCGGCTATCGAACAGACACCGAACACTGAACACATCCAACTACAGGAGCTTGAACCAATGGCGGTCCAGCAGAACAGAAAGACCCCTTCGCGCCGCGGCATGCGCCGCTCGCACGACAGCCTGACGGCGGAGACCCTCTCCATCGACCCCACCTCCGGCGAGACCCATCTGCGCCACCACGTCACCCCGGATGGCTTCTACCGGGGCCGCAAGGTGGTGACCGGCAAGGGCGAGTAGGTCCCCACCCGGCCCGCAGCGGAAGAGCGGCTGGCGCATCACCGGCACAGGCACCGAGGTGCCGTTGTGCCCACTGGTGAACGGTTTGCGGCCCCGGAGTGGGGTAACATCCGGATCCTGTGACAGCCGACGGAAACGGCAGACGTCCCCTTTGCCAGAGGGGTTCCGCCCCGTATCCGCGGACCGGCGGCCGTCCCGCCGGGACCCTCCTCCCGCACATCACCCGGAAACACAGGAACACCTGAACCATCGATGGCAGCGAGCGACACAATCACCATTGCCCTGGACGCCATGGGGGGCGACCACGGAGCAGAGGTGGTCGTGCCGGCAGCCATCGACTACCTGAAACGGTATCCCGGGGTGGAACTGATCCTGGTGGGCCGGGAGGAGGTGATCCGCGGCCACCTGGGACAGGCGTCCGGCGATCCGCGGCTGCGCATTCACCATGCCACCCAGGAGGTGGCCATGGACGAGCTGCCCTCCAAGGCCCTGCGCGGCAAGAAGGACTCGTCCATGCGCGTGGCCATCGATCTGGTCAAGCAGGGCGAAGCCGACGCCTGCGTCAGCGCCGGCAACACCGGTGCGCTGATGGCCACCGCCCGCTTCGTACTGAAGATGCTGCCGCAGGTGGACCGGCCGGCGATCATCACCGCGATCCCCTCCATCGACGGCCACACCTGGGTGCTGGACCTGGGTGCCAACGTGGACTGCACGGCCGAACACCTGTTCCAGTTCGCCGTCATGGGCAGCGAACTGGTGGCGGCGGTGGACGACGAGATCGCGGCGCCGCCACGGATCGGGCTGCTCAACATCGGCCAGGAGGAGATCAAGGGCAACGAGCAGGTCAAGCAGGCCCACGAGCTGCTCTCGGCCAGTGATCTCAACTATATCGGCTACGTGGAGGGTGACGGCATCTACCTCGGCGGTGTCGATGTGGTGGTGACCGACGGGTTCGTCGGCAACGTGGCGCTGAAGAGTTCGGAAGGGGTGGCCAAGATGATCGGCCACTACCTGAAGGAGGGGTTCAAGAGAAACCTGCTGACGCGCCTGGCCGGCCTGGTGGCGATGCCGGTGCTGTGGGGCTTCCGCCGCAAGATCGACCCGCGACGCTACAACGGCGCCAGCCTGCTCGGCCTCCGGGGGGTGGTGATCAAGAGCCACGGCGGGGCAGACGTGCTGGCGTTCGAGAATGCGATCCGGATTGCCAGAAGAGCTGCGGAGAACCGGGTTTCCGACCGGATCGCCCAGGGAGTGGAGTTGCACCTGAACAAAAGGACCAGCGCTTGACCTATTCACGCATCATCGGGACCGGCAGTTACCTGCCCGACAACGTAGTCTCCAACCAGGATCTCGAGAAGTTCGTAGACACCTCGGACCAGTGGATCCAGGAGCGCACCGGGATCAAGCAGCGCCACATCGCCAGTGACGGCGAGACCACCTGCGACCTGGCGGAGCGGGCGGCCCGCAACGCCATGGAGGCGGCGGGAAAGGGGCCAAAGGACATCGATCTCATCGTGCTGGCCACCACCACGCCGGACCAGGTGTTTCCCAGCACCGCCTGCCTGCTGCAGAGCCGGCTCGACATCCACGGCTGCGCCGCCTTCGACGTCCAGGCGGTGTGCACCGGTTTCATCTACGCCTTGGGCGTGGCCGACAACTTCATCCGCAGCGGCAGCGCCCGCTGCGCACTGGTGATCGGGGCCGAGACCTTTTCCCGGATTCTCAACTGGGAGGACCGCACCACCTGCGTCCTGTTCGGCGACGGCGCCGGCGCGGTGGTGCTGGAGGCATCCGACGAGCCCGGCATCCTCTCCACCCACCTGCATGCGGACGGCGACTATGCCAACATGCTGGAGGTGCCGGACGGTGTCTCCAAGGGCTATGACAGGATGCGCGCCAATGCCGCCTTCGTCGAGATGCGCGGCGCCGAGGTGTTCAAGATGGCGGTCAACACCCTCGGCCGGATCGTCGACGAGACCCTGGAGAAGAACCGGCTGCAGAAGTCCGACGTGGACTGGCTGATTCCGCATCAGGCCAATATCCGCATCATCCACGCCACCGCGCGCAAACTGCACATGCCGATGGAGCGGGTGGTGGTGACGGTGGCGGAACACGGCAACACCTCGGCCGCCTCGGTGCCACTGGCATTCGATACCGCCGTCCGGGACGGCCGCATCCAGCGCGGCGAGACGCTGCTGATGGAGGCCTTCGGCGGCGGCTTCACCTGGGGATCGGTGCTGGCCCGGTATTGAACGGGGATCATCCCCCGCAGAGACGCAGAGGAGTCGAGGGAGACCATCACCGTGTTGTCCACCACCGCCTGCCGCGTGCCCCTGCGGGACCAGATCCCGGTATCGAACATCCCGACAGGCACTGCAGGCCGGCCCGGGATCCCGTTACCGCGAATGGATGCAGCCAGTCCCACTTCTTGAAACAAAGAGAATGATCCGGCCGGTCAGACCGATTTTCCATCATGTCCAGCCAGCTGCGTCCATTCGCGGCAGAGTGGATCGGGGCTGAACATAGGTGCCAATCCGGTCGATCACCGACCAACCGACAGGAGAACAGAAGCCATGCTGGAGAACGAGATCGCCCTGGTCACCGGCGCCAGCCGCGGAATCGGCGCCGCCATCGCCGACATCCTGGGCCACAACGGCGCCACCGTCGTCGGCACCGCCACCTCCGAAGGCGGTGCCGCGGCGATCGGCGAGCGCTTCCAGGCCGCCGGCATCAGCGGTACCGGCATGTGCCTGGACGTCACCAGCCAGACCTCGGTGGATGCGGTGATGGGGGCCATCGCCGAACGCTTCGGCGCACCTTCGATCCTGGTCAACAACGCCGGAATCACCCGCGACAACCTGTTGATGCGGATGAAGGAGGAGGAGTGGAACGCCATCATCGACACCAACCTCACCTCCCTGTTCCGGGTCTCGAAGGCCTGCCTGCGGCCAATGATGAAGGCGCGCCGGGGGCGGATCGTCAATATCGCCTCGGTGGTTGGAGCGACCGGAAATGCGGGGCAGACCAACTATGCCGCGGCCAAGGCGGGGATGATCGGCTTCACCAAATCCCTGGCCCGGGAGGTGGGATCACGGGGAATCACGGTCAACGCCGTCGCCCCCGGGTTCATCGACACCGACATGACCCGGGAACTGCCCGAGGCCCAGCGCAAGGCGCTGCTGACCGGTATCCCGCTCGGACGGCTGGGCGATCCGCAGGAGATCGCCGCCGCAGTCCTGTTCCTGGTCTCCCCCCAGGCGGGCTATATCACCGGCGAGACTCTGCACGTCAACGGCGGCATGTTCATGGCCTGACCAAGGTGCTGAAACGACGTCGAATAATGTCGCTCAACTCGTTGAAACGACGATAAATTTATACGGGAACCGAAAAGCGGGGAGGGCGCATGATTTACTTCCAACTTTTCGGGTTTATGCATACAATAACGCGGCGGCAACCGTTGGGTGCCAAGATCACGATCCGGAGGAAAGCAAGACCATGAGCTCTGTCGAAGAACGAGTGAAGAAGATTGTTGTGGAACAACTGGGTGTCACCGAAGAGGAGGTGACCAACGAGGCATCCTTCGTCGATGACCTGGGTGCCGATTCTCTCGACACCGTGGAACTGGTCATGGCGTTGGAAGAGGAGTTCGAGACGGAGATCCCCGACGAGGATGCCGAGAAGATCACCACCGTGCAGCAGGCAATCGACTACGTCAACGCCCACAGCAGCTAGTCGATCCGGAGCACCGTTCCAGGGTCGACCCGATCTCGATGAGGCCGCAATCCCATCTGTGCGATCAGAGCGGTATTGCGGCCTCTCGCCGTCCTAGCGTGACACGAGGATACTCCATCTATGTCAGGAAGAAGGGTTGTGATAACGGGGCTCGGCATGGTCGCGCCCGTTGGTCATACGGTGAAGGAGGCCTGGGACAACATCCTGGCCGGTAACAGCGGTATCCAGCCGATCACCCATTTCGACGTCGAGCCGTTCAGCGTCCACTTCGGCGGTCCGATCTACGGCTTCGACATCACCCAGTACATCTCCAGGAAAGAAGCCCGCAAGATGGATGCCTTCATCCACTACGGCCTGGCGGCCGGGTGCCAGGCGATCGAGGACAGCGGCTTCGAGATCAGCGACGAGAACGCCGGCCGGATCGGCGTCGCCATCGGCGCCGGCATCGGCGGCATCACCGGCATCGAGAACAACTACCATATCTACCTGGAGAAGGGGCCACGCAAGATCTCGCCGTTCTTCGTTCCCGCCAACATCATCAACATGGTGGCGGGCAACCTGTCGATCAAATACGGCCTGAAGGGACCCAACTACTCCATCGTCTCCGCCTGCAGCACCGGTACCCACAACATCGGCGAGGCGGCGCGCCTGATCCGCCACGGCTACGTGGACATCATGGTCGCCGGCGGTGCGGAGATGGCCACTTCGCCGGTCGGCCTCGGCGGTTTCGCCGCCGCCCGCGCCCTCTCCACCCGCAACGACGATCCGCAGCGGGCCAGCCGCCCCTGGGACCGGGACCGGGACGGCTTCGTGCTCAGCGACGGCGCCGGTGTGATGGTACTGGAGGAGTACGAGATGGCACGGGCCCGCGGGGCGCAGATCTACGCCGAGGTCGTGGGCGTGGGCATGAACTCCGACGCCTATCACATGACCGCCCCCTCCGAGGACGGGCTCGGCGCGCGTGACTGCATGCGCCTCGCCCTGGCCGACGGCGGCATCAATCCGGACCAGGTCGACTATATCAATGCCCATGGCACCTCGACGCCGGCGGGTGACGTGGCCGAGACCAAGGGGATCAAGGCCGCCTTCGGCGACCACGCCTACCGCCTGGCGGTGAGTTCGACCAAGTCCATGACCGGCCACATGCTGGGCGCCGCCGGTGGTGCCGAGGCCGTGTTCACGGCGCTGGCGATCCGTGATCAGGTGGCTCCACCCACCATCAACCTGGAGAATCCGGACCCGGAGTGCGATCTGGACTACGTGCCCAACACCGCCCGCGAGATGAAGATCGACATCGCCATCTCCAACTCGTTCGGATTCGGCGGCACCAACGGCACCCTGGCACTGCGGCGACTGCAGGACTGAGACCGCGACTCCGGAACGGGCGAGGAAGGCGGGTGGCGCTCCACCCGCCTTTTTCCTTTACCCGGGCGGCCCCGCCGGTCCACCCGGGAGCGTCGGAACCGAATAACATTGAACCCATTGCGGCACCCGATTCCAATCGACAGGGAGACCGATACCCGATGATCGGCACGGATCCGGCCGGCCGGCAACGGCGGGGGGAGCGGTGCTGAACCGCATCCTCGGAATCCTGCTCATCCTGACCAGTCTCGCCGCCGCCTGGGCGATGATGGAGTACCGGCGTTTCATCGACACCCCCCTCAGGCTGCCACCGGAAGGGGCCCTGGTGACGGTGGCCCAGGGCAGCAGCCTGGCCGGGCTGTCGCGCCAGCTGGCGCAGCAGGGATACCTGCAGGACCCGCTCTACCTGCGCCTGCTGGCCCGCTGGGACGGCACCGCATCCCGCATCCAGGCCGGCGAATACCGGATCCCCGCCGGGACCCGGCCGCGGGAGCTGCTGGCGCTGCTGGTCGCCGGCCGGGTGACCAGTTACAGCCTCACCCTGGTGGAGGGCTGGACCTTCCGCCAGGTGATGGAGGCGGTGAACGGCAGCGACGCCCTGAACCACACCCTGGCCGGTCTGACGCCGGAGCAGATCATGGAACGGCTGGGCCATCCGGGAGAGCACCCGGAGGGCCGCTTCCTGCCCGATACCTACCGCTTCCCCCGCGGCACCACCGATCTCGCCTTCCTGGCCCGTGCCTATGGGGCGATGGAGCGCCTGCTGGCCAGGGAGTGGCAGCGGCGTGCCCCCGATCTGCCGCTGAAGACGCCGTACCAGGCGCTGATCCTGGCATCCATCGTGGAAAAGGAGACCGGCCGGGCCGACGAACGGCCGGAGATCGCCGGTGTCTTCATCCGCCGTCTGCGCAAGGGCATGAAGCTGCAGACCGATCCCACCGTGATCTACGGCATGGGCGATGCCTACAAGGGCAACATCCGGCGCCGCGACCTGCAGCAGGACACCCCCTACAACACCTATGTCCACCGCGGCCTGCCGCCGACCCCGATCTGCATGCCGGGGGCGGATGCCATCCGCGCCACGCTCCACCCCAATGGCGGCGATGCGCTCTATTTCGTCGCCCGGGGCGACGGCAGCCATGAATTCTCCAGCACCCTGAAGGCCCACAACCGGGCGGTGCGCAAATACCAGTTGAAACGGTAGAGCATGACTGAGGCAGCTCTTCTGTCCCCATTCCATCCCCAGCCCGGACCCGGGAACCCCGGCCCGCGCCGGGTCGGCGGGTCGTCCGGCGGTCCGCGGCGCGGCGCGGCATACCAGGGCCAATCCGGCCCCAGGCAGGGCGGGCGGCGGTGGTCACAGCCATGAACCGGGAACGCATGGCAGGCCGCTTCATCACCGTGGAGGGGGGCGAGGGCGCCGGCAAGAGCAGCAACCTGGCCTTCATCCGCGAGCTGCTGGAGCGGGCCGGCAGGGAGGTGCTGTTCACCCGCGAACCGGGCGGCACCCCGCTGGGCGAGGAGATCCGCGGCCTGCTGCTCGGCCACCGCGACGACGGCATGTCGGCGGATGCCGAGCTGCTGTTGATGTTCGCCGCCCGCGCCGAGCACATCGCGCGCCGCATCGCCCCGGCACTGGCGGCCGGGACCTGGGTATTGTGCGATCGCTTCACCGACGCCTCCTATGCCTACCAGGGCGGGGGGCGGGGGATCGGTCCGGAACGCATCCGGACGCTGGAACGGCTGGTGCAGGGGGGGCTGCGCCCCGACCTGACCCTGCTGCTGGATCTGCCGGTGGAGCAGGGCCTGGAGCGGGCCGGCGCCCGTTCGGCACCGGACCGGTTCGAGAGTGAGCAGCGGGACTTCTTCGAGCGCGTGCGCGCCGCCTACCTGGCGATCGCGGCGCGGGAACCGGAGCGGGTCAGGGTGATCGACGCCTCCCGCCCGCTGCCGCAGGTCCAGGCCGACATCGCCCGGGTGATCGGGGCGTTCCTGGCGGAGGAGGGGTGATGGAGGAGCACGGATTCCTGCCCTGGCAGGCGGAGGCGTGGCAACGGCTGCAGGCCCAGCGCCGGGACGACCGCCTGCCCCACGCCCTGCTGATCACCGGTGCCGCCGGCATCGGCAAGGGGCGCTTCGCCCACGCCCTGGCCGCCTCCCTGCTGTGCAGCCGGCCGCAGGAGGACGGCACCCCCTGCGGTGCCTGCCAGGGCTGTCACTGGTTCCGGGCCGGCAGCCATCCCGACTACGGCCGGCTGGAGCCGGAGGAGCCGGGCAAGGCGATCCGGGTGGACGCGGTGCGGGCCTTCGTCGACGGCGAGGGCCTCACCTCCCAGGCCGGCGGCTACAAGCTGCTGGTGATCGAGCCGGCGGAGGCGATGAACCAGGCCGCCGCCAACAGCCTGCTGAAGACCCTGGAGGAGCCGGTGCCCTGGACCCTGATGCTGCTGATCAGCAGCGATCCGGGGCGCCTGCCCGCCACCATCCGCAGCCGCTGCCAGCGGCTCCATTTCGACGTTCCCGCCCCCGATCTGGCGCGGGACTGGCTGCGCCGGCAGGGTGTCAACGGGGATCCCGACCTGCTCCTGGCACTGGCCGCCGGCGCCCCGCTGAAGGCGCGGGAGCTGGCCGATCCGGAGATCCTGGCCGAGCGAAGTAAACTATTGGACGAGTTTGCCGCTATCCTTGCCCAGAGGGAGGATCCGGTGGCGCTGGCGGCGCGCTGGAGCCGGCTGCCGCTGGAACGGCTGCTGGAGTGGTACAGCGGCTGGCTGATCGACAGCCTGCGGCTGAAGGCCGATCCGGCGGTCCGCGATCTGATCAACCCGGATCAGAGAAAACGGTTGCAGGCCATTGGCGAGCGGGTAGAATCCGACCAGCTGTACCGCCTGCTGGACGAGGCGTACCGGGTGATTCGCAGCCTCGGGACCCCTCTCAACCCGCAACTGACACTGGAAGACCTGCTGCTGACGCTGGCCGCCAGCATCGACAGGCAACGGACACGGCAATGACGACGGCAAAGATTCCACCGGCACGACAGGGCATCCTCTCCCTCACCATCAAGGACAAGAATGCGCTCTACGCCGCCTACATGCAGTTCGTCAAGAACGGCGGCCTGTTCATCCCCACCAACAAGAAGTACCAGCTCGGTGACGAGGTGTTCATGCTGCTGACGCTGATGGAGGAGACCGAGCGCATCCCGGTGGCCGGCAAGATCATCTGGATCACCCCCAGCGGTGCCGAGGGTGCCCGCGCCGCCGGCATCGGCGTCCAGTTCAGCGATCAGGACGAGGGGATGGCGCGCAACAAGATCGAGACCTACCTGGCCGGTGCGCTGAAGTCGGACCGGCCCACCCACACCATGTAGAACGGCGCCGGACCGGCCCCGGTGCGCTTCCCCGCGGCTCCGCCGCGCCGGAGGGCGGCACCGGGCACCGGCCTGTCCCCGGCCATCCCCGAACCAACAGCGAGCCCCCCACATGCTGGTCGATTCCCACTGCCACCTGGACCGCCTCGACCTGGCCCCCTTCGACGACGACTTCGGCCGCCTGATGCAGGCGACGCGGGAGGCCGGCGTCGGCCATCTCCTGTGCGTCTGCATCGACCTGGAGTCCTATCCCGCCATGTACCGGCTGGTGGAGCCGTGGCCCTGGGTCTCGGTCTCGGTCGGGGTCCACCCCAACGACCGTGACCGGCGCGACCCGACCCCGGAGGAGCTGGTGAGCCTGGCCGCGGATCCGCGCAACGTGGCCATTGGCGAGACCGGCCTGGACTACTTCCGCAGCGAGGGGGACCTGGAGTGGCAGCGACAGCGCTTCCGCAACCACATCGCGGCGGCCAGGGCGGCGGGCAAGCCCCTGATCGTCCACACCCGCGCGGCCAGGGAGGACACCATCCGGGTGATGACGGAGGAGGGAGCGCGGGACACCGGCGGGGTGATGCACTGCTTCACCGAGGACTGGGAGATGGCGAAGCAGGCCCTCGACCTCGGCTTCTACATCTCCTTCTCCGGCATCGTCACCTTCAACAGCGCCGCCGATCTGCGCGAGGTGGCGAAGAGGGTGCCCGCGGACCGCATCCTGGTGGAGACCGACGCCCCCTACCTGGCGCCGGTTCCCCACCGCGGCAAATCCAACCTGCCTGCCTACGTGGCACTGGTCGCCGCCTTCATCGCCGAACTGCGCGGCGTATCGCCGGAGCGGCTGGTGGAACAGACGGGGGAGAACTTCTTCCGCCTGTTCCGCGACGCCTCCAGCGACTGATCCCGGCACGGGCACCGCCGCCGGGCATCGGGACTTGCAGGGAACGAAATTCCCAGGTTAGGATACTGCCTCCCGAAGAACGGATTCCTCGGAGGAACGATATGGAAATCACCAAACCGGGCGCCCCGCGTATGGGCGCCATGCTCTCTGTGACCCTGCTGCTCGGCCTGGCCGGACCCGCGCCGGCCCAGCCGCTGCCGGTCTTCATCAACGAGATCCACTACGACAACGCCGGCCGGGACCTGGACGAGGGTGTCGAGATCGCCGCCCCCGCAGGCACCCTTCTCGACGGCTGGCAGCTGGCGTTCTACGACGGACGCTCCGGGAAGAGCTACGCCACCATCGATCTCGACGGCACCGTGGCCGACGCCGGACAGGGCTACGGTTTCCACCACGTCGGCAGGAGCGGGATCCAGAACGGCGCACCCGACGGCCTGGCGCTGGTGGACGCACTGGGGAACCTGGTGCAGCTGCTCAGCTATGAGGGGACGTTCCAGGCCCTGAACGGCAGCGCCGCCGGCGTGACCAGCCAGGACATCGGCGTGTCCGAGGGTGCGGATACGCCGGCGGGCTGGTCACTGCAGCTCACCGGCGCCATGGATCAGCCGGGGGGATTCCAGTGGACCCTTGCCGAGTCCAGCTTCGGCCGGATCAACACAGGCCAGACGTTCGGCCGCCGCGACGACCCGTCCCCGGTCCCCGAACCCTCCCCGCTGCTGCTCCTGCTGGCGGGACTGCCGCTGCTGCGCCGGCGGTCACCGGCGCGGCCGTCTCCGGCAGGCTGAGGAGCGGGAGGCCCGGCGTTTCGCCCGGGCAGGAACCAGCTGCCGGGCCTCCCGTCTGTTCTCTCCGGTGCGCCGAAACCGGATCGTGGCGGTCACATCCGCTCCTCTGCGGCTTTGCGTCCTTGGCGTCTTGGCAAGAGTACTATTTTCCCACTCGCAAAGGCGCAGAGGACGCGAAGATCGCGAAGGATCACGATTCGCAGTGGCCAATACGTTCTAGGGGCAAACAAACCCCTTGGCGTTCTTTGCGGTCTTGGCGCCTTGGCGAGAGTAACAATCCTCCACTCGCAAAGGAGCAGGGAACGCGGAGAGTCCCCGGACAATCCGTCATTCCGGCGAAGGCCGGAATCCAGGCGAATCATTTTCGCGGCAAACCGCTCCCGGCTGGAAAAGTCCGTGCCCATCGGATCTTTTTTCAAATTCCTGTCAACCGATCCGGATACCGTGCGTTGTCTGTCAGTGAAGGGGAACGAATTCCCCGACACCGAAACCGACCAACAACCGACAGGAGTACAGTCATGAAAAAGCCCACCATCATTCTTCTTTCCGCCCTTCTGCTGGCCCCCACCATCGTTTCCGCCGCCATGGTCGACGGACGCGGCTGGGTCCAGGGGAGCGGCGCGGCGCGCGGTCACGGCATCGTCCGCGGCTCCGGCGTTGCAAGCGGCACCGGCATCGTCTTCTATCGCGATGGCAGCGGCCACATCCGGCACCGGCAGGGCAGTGGTACCGTCTCCGGGCGGGGTATCGCCATCGGTCGCGGCAGCGTCGCCGGCAGTGGTCGCGCCCTGGGCCGCGGACGTGCCATCGGCCACGGCCGGGCACACCGTCGCTGAAGCGGGTGTCAGGGGATCTCCATGCGCCCCCCGATGCCGCCCCGCCGGTTACCCGTGGCGGCGGCATCGGGGGTACACTGGACACCAGGCCTTCATTGAGACGGTGTCGCGGGCCGGACGAAGACCGGGGGGACGGGGACCGGGATGGAGCACTTTCTCGCGGGCATCGAACGCCGTGCCCTGGTGATGGCGGAACTGGCCACCCACGACCGGGAGGAGGCGCTGGATCTGGTGCAGGACACCATGCTGGCGTTCGTGAAGAGGTACCGGGAGCGCCCGCAGACGGAGTGGCCGCCCCTGTTCCACCGCATCCTGCAGAACCGGATCCGCGACTGGCACCGCAGGCGCCAGCGTCGCGGACGCTGGTGGGGCCGGTTGCGGCACCAGCGGGAGGAGGAGGAGAGCGATGATCCGGACCCGATTCAGCAGACCCGCGACCCGCGCGCCAGGCAGCCGGACGAACTGCTGCTGGAGCAGCAGTCACTGGAACAGATCCTGGCGGCGCTGGAGCGCCTGCCGCTGCGCCAGCAGCAGGCGTTCCTGCTGCGCACCTGGGAGGGGCTGGACGTGACCGACACCGCCCGGGCCATGGGCTGTTCCGGCGGCAGTGTGAAGACCCACCTGTCCCGTGCCATGCATGCCCTGCGTAAACAGCTGCAGGAGTGCAGCCATGACGAGTGAATCGGACGACAGGCTGGAGAGGCAGCTCGTACGCGCCCTGGAACAGCGCGTGGAAG